>CADAPH010000039.1 GCA_902789745.1 Oscillospiraceae bacterium
TACGGCTCCATGAGCCTTCCGCCGTTGACGCAGGCGCTCACCGCCGTGATGAGCTGCAGCGGCGTAATGGTAAAGGTCTGGCCGAAGGAGGCCGCGGCGAGCTGGGAGAGGTTCTTCTTCGAGCAAAAGGTATTCCTGCTCCACCAGATGCTGCCGCTCTCACCTGACAGGTCAATGCCCGTGCGGGCGGTGAGATTGACGTCCGGATCTTCCGAGAGCTCCAGAAAGCCGAAGGCCTCGCAGTAGTCATAGAAACGCTCCGCGCCGACGCGCTGGCCGATGTTGACAAAGGCCACGTTGCAGGAATGCTGCACGGCCTGGGTGAGATTCTGGCTGCCGTGCCCGCCGCTTTTCCAGCAGCGGATGGGGTTTGTGCGGCCTTGAACGACGGTGCTGCCGCCGCAGTAGAAAGAATCGCCGAGACTCACCTTTCCCTCCTCGAGGGCCATGGCAAGCGTGATGATTTTGAAGGTGGAGCCGGGCTCATAGGTGTCCGAAAGCGCCTTGTTGCGCCACTGTCTGGCCTGTGCTTCCGCAAGGATCGCGGCGGCTTCTTCCTTTGTCGCGGCGCTGTCCGCGAGGATCTGCGCTTTGTCGTTCACCGCGAGGAAGTGGTTGGGGTCGTAATCCCCTAAGGACGCCATGGCGAGGATCGCCCCGGTGTTCACGTCCATGGCGATGGCCCCCGCGCCGTTGAGCGCGTCATAGTCCAGCACCGCCTGACGCAGATGCTTTTCCACATAGTACTGAATGCTCGCGTCGACGGTAGTCACGAGATCGCAGCCGTCCTCGCCGGGGCGGTATTCCTCGTAGCGTTTGAGCAGCATCTCCCCGCCGTAGGCGTTGGTGGCCCGGAGACTCCTGCCCGCCGTGCCGGAAAGGGCTTCGTTATATCGCGCCTCGATCCCCTCGAGGCCGTAATTGTCGGTGCCGACAAAGCCCAGCAGATGGCAGGCAAGCCTGCCGTTCGGGTAATAACGCTTGCTGTCGGTCTCGAGGCGGACGCCGCCGAGCTTGTTCTCGGTCTTGAAGCGGCGGATCTGAGCCGCCGTGTCCGCTTCGATCTTGCGGGCGACAGTGACGTACCAGCTGCCGCGGCGCCCGGTTTTTTCGTAGATCTCGTCATAGTCGAGGCCAAGGATTTCCGACAGTCCCCTTGCGATGAGCGCGCGGTCCTCGCCGTTCGCTTCGATCTCGGCGGGACTGAGATAGACGTTATCCACCGAGGCGCTTACCGCCAGGACGTTGCCGTTGCAGTCGTAGATAACGCCGCGCTTCGCCGTGCCCGGTACGGACCGCAGCTGCTGGGAGATGGCCAGTTCCTCGTAGAAGCTGTGTTCCGTGATCTGCAGATGATAAAGTCTTGCAAGCAAAACGGAAAAAGCGCCCACGCCGAATATCGCCGCGAGCACCGCGCCCCTTCTGAGCATCTGCCGTCCGGCACGCGCCGCGGCCTCGGTTTTATTTGCCATGTGTTCCGCCTCCGCTGTAACAGTCCTTGTACAGCTTATTCGGCGGCGGATATCATTATCCCTGATCTGTGTTTCATTCTGAGGGCCAAAGAGACGGAGAATCCTCTACTCGTATACCGAACAGAAAAAATCCTTCGCTGCGCTCAGGATGACATATTGCTTTTATTGATGGCCATCTTTTTTATTCGTTGTAATCTATTGTCACGATCTGCCCCGGCTCGGGGTGCCGCATGCCGAGCTCCTGTACGGCGCGGCGTTCCAGCTCTTCAAGGGGCATGGCTTCGTTCAGTCTGATCTGTAAAACGACGCGCTCATTCTCCGCGTCCGCGATGGCATTTTCCAGGGACTCTATACGGCTCTCCGTCTTCACAAGACGGATCTGCCCGAAAAGCGCCATCACCAGAAGGATCGCCGAAAAGCCCAGGCAGACGGCGCGAAAGAGCTGCTCAGACAATTGTTTTGCTTTTCTCATACACGCTCCGCCACTCTCAGTTTCGCGCTGCGGGCGCGGGGATTGCGTTCGATCTCTTCGTCGGTGGGGAGAATGGGCTTGCGGCTGACGGAGCGCAGGGTCTGTTTGAAGCCGCAGGTGCAGACCGGGGCCTCCCGCGGGCAGGTGCAGCCGTGCTCCCGCGCCTGGATGCCGGATTTTACGATCCGATCCTCCAGCGAGTGAAAGCTGATGACGCAGAGCCTTCCGCCGATGTTCAGCTTGTCCGGCGCCGTCTCCATCATGGAGGCGATCGCGCCGAGCTCGTCGTTGACCGCGATGCGGATGGCCTGGAAGGTGCGCTTCGCCGGGTGCTGCTTTTCCCGGAGGGCGGCGGCGGGCATGGCAGAGCGAATGATCTCCACCAGCTCCTGCGTGGTCTCGATGGGCTTTTCCTCCCGGTGCTTCATGATCGCGCCGGTGATGCACCTTGCATAGCGCTCCTCCCCGTAATCCCAGAGGATGCGGTTGAGGCGGTTTTCGTCCCATGTGTTTACAATTTCCCAGGCTGTGAGGGCGCCGCCCCGATCCATGCGCATGTCCAGCGGCGCCTGCACCATATAGGAAAAGCCGCGTTCCGCCTCGTCGAGCTGCGGCGAGGACACACCGAGATCAAAGAGCATCCCGTCCGCGCCAACGATTCCGAGCGAATCCAGAATAGCTGCCGCATCCGAGAAATTGCCGTGTACAAGCGTCACTTTTCCCCCAAAGGGCGCGAGACGCCTTCCGGCCCTCTCAATGGCCGTCTCGTCTCTGTCGATGCAGATGAGCCGACCGGTGGTGAGCCTGGAGGCGATTTCACAGGAATGTCCGCCCATACCGAGCGTTCCGTCGAGATAGATCCCGTCCGGTTTGATATGCAGATTCTCTATACACTCGTCCAGCAGGACGGAGACATGCCCTGACGCCTGCTTTTCGTTTTCCGATGTCAAAATTCCAGTTCCTCCATGACCGCCGCAATGTTCTCCGGCGTTGTCTCCAGCTCATAGACCGCGCGCCAGGCGTCGCTGTCCCAGAGTTCGGCATGATTATTGCAGCCCACAACCGTCACATTTTTCGTGAAGCCCGCGTAATCGCGCAGCTTCTGCGGGATGAGCGCGCGGCCCTGGGCGTCCAGCTCACATTTTGCTGCATGGGCAAAGATCGGCCGCATCTTCCGCTGCTTGACATAGGGCATGGCGTTGACGCGCTCCGACAGGCTCTGCCAGCTCTCGCCGCTGTACGCGCACAGGCAGCGGTCCATGGAAATCGTGATAAAAAAGACCTCGCCCAGCTCATCTCTGAGCTTGGCGGGCATGAACAGCCTTCCCTTGGCGTCAAGAGAATGCTGGTATTCCCCTGTCATGTCTGTGCGCCCCCTCTTCATGGGATAATCACCCATTTTAACCCACTTTCATCCACTACGATTTTATTATATGTGGCGCTCCTGGAAAAAGCAAGAGAAACTTTTTGTTATAATTTGACTTTTTTCTTGCGCTTTTTGAGCAAAAAAGTACCCACCCAAGTTCTTGTTGCCTGGGTGGAGCAGAAAGCCATATATTGTGTTCGTCCCCCCTGCGTCCGGTAAAGCGGGCGGGGTTAAGCGCAGTATGCCGATCGCTCTCCGGAAACACTGAACCAAGTCTCAGCAGAACGAGATATTGCGCACGTCAAAAGCGGTCTTATAATTAAACCTTATCGATATATTTACTTGATTTTTATTATATTGTTGTTGCGTATTATTGTATATTGCTGTAGAATGCTTTTCGGCGTAAATTTTTGTCGCCATTATGGCACGCCTTATGCCTATTATTCTGCCGTTTTTAGCCGAGAGGAGATTCCGCATGCAGACATTCCTTCATGCTTATTCACAAATCAGGAAAAGATTTCCGTTTCGTCTTGTGCTCATCTACTTTCTGTCATTGCTCTATCTTGAGTTGCTTCTGAGACTGAGTTGCTCGCTCCCTCTGATCCATGACGGACTTCCCGCGGAGCTGTTGACCATTTTTTCTGTCTCCTGCGCACTCTCTATTTTCTGTATGCTTCCGCGCAAGCCATCACAGACCCGTCTGGTCTGCGTTCTACTCTTGGAGCTTGTCACGGTCTGGTACTTAATCGCCTATTTTACGGACAATTCCTACGGCGTTTTCATGAGCCCGATGATCATTATCCGTGAAACTCACAATGTCATGAAAGACTTCGGCGGAAGCGTATTTACCGCTGTGCTCAATGGTTTAGGCGTGATTCTGCTGTACCATGTTCCTGTTTTTATGTTGCTCTTCTTCCCCGGCCGCTCTCTTTCTTTCTCCGCTCCGCTGAAAGTCGCGGTTCCCTTTGCCCTGGTATTGACGCTTGTGAGCGCGCTATGCGCTTACGGGTTGAGCAATTGTACACCGCAGTTGAAAACAGAATATCAGCAGCGGTATACCTATGACAACGCCGTACGCAACTTTGGTCTGCTCTCCGCGCTGCATCAGGAGACTTCACACAAGCTTTTCCCGCGGGAGGTCAGCTACAACTTTCAGCCTTTCTCCGCTGCGCCCACAGCAACGCCGGCACCGACCAAATCACCCGTGCCGGATGAATCTCCCAATCCATCCTCCACTCCCGAGCCGACCGCAACCCCTGAGCCGACCGCGACGTCCGAACCGACCGCGACGCCCAGGCCAACCGCGACGCCCGAGCCGACCGCAACTCCTGAGCCGACCGCAACTCCTGAGCCGACCGCAACTCCTGAGCCGACCGCGACGTCCGAACCGACCGCAACCCCTGAACCGACCGCAACCCCCGAGCCGACCGCAACTCCTGAGCCGACCGCAACTCCTGAGCCGACCGCGACGCCCAGGCCAACCGCGACGCCCGAGCCGACCGCTACTCCTGAACCGACCGCAACGCCTGAACCGACCGCAACGCCTGAACCGACCGCAACCCCTGAACCGACCGCAACGCCTGAACCGACCGCAACGCCTGAACCGACCGCAACGCCTGAACCGACCGCAACCCCTGAACCGACCGCAACGCCCAGCGGGCCAAACACCATGGATCTGGATTTCAGCGGCGCTGTCAAGCCCGATCAGGTTGTCTCCCTCTCCCAGTTTATTCAGAGCCGTACGCCCACGGATAAGAATGCGTACACCGGTATGTTCGCAGGCAAGAACCTCATTCTGATTACCGCGGAGTCTTTTGCGAAGGAATTGATTGACCATGAGCTTACGCCTGCATTGTATCGTATGGCCAACAAGGGCATCGTGATCGAGGATTTTTATCAGCCCGCCTGGGGCGGCAGCACCTCCACCGGAGAATACTCCTGGCTGACCGGTCTTGCGCCCACCGATCCGATGACCATGATGCTCTCCTATGACAAAAATCTGTACTTCACCATGGGCAATCAGCTTCAGCGGCTGGGTTACTTCAGCCGTGCGTATCATAATGGCAGCTACGATTATTACAATCGAAATATGACGCACGAGAACCTCGGCTATTCCAGATTCATCGGCGTTGGCAACGGTCTCGAAGAGGGACTCACGGGCGGTGAGTTTCCCCACAGCGACAAGGAAATGATCGAGTTTACACTCCCGCAGTACATCGACGAACAGCCGTTCAGCGTCTATTATATGACCATCAGCGGGCACCCGAGCTATGGATTCAGTTCAGATACCAATGATATGGCCATGAAAAACAGAGCCGTGACGGAAAATCTTCCGCATTCCACCACCGTCAACGCCTATATTGCCTGTAATCTGGAGCTGGAATACGCCATGGAAAGTCTGCTGCAAAGTCTGGAGGATGCCGGGATCGCCGACGATACCGTGGTCGTCATCGTGCCTGACCATTACCCGTACGGGCTCAGTCCGGCTTCCGCCTGGGGCAGCAGTTCTGGCAATCCGATTGCAGAGCTTTTTGGATATCTTCCGGATACGCCGTGGAAGCGGGATCACAACGCCGCGATCATCTGGTGCGGCGCTCTGGAAAAGCTGGAGGAACCCCTCCGGGTCAGCGGCCCCGTTTCCAGCCTCGATATTCTGCCGACGCTTTCCAATCTTTTCGGACTTGAATATGACTCCCGCCTCCTGCCGGGAAACGATATTTTTTCCGACGCCGAGCGTCTGGTTTTCTGGAATGACTACAGCTGGATCACGGATAAAGGAACCTACAGTGCCCACGGCAATGTTTTCACGCCGGCCGAAGGTACAGAAGCTGATAAGGAATATATAGAACGTATCCACGCCGACGTCAGAAATAAGATCAATCTCTCCTGGACAATCTCTTACTTTGACTATTACAGAATGCTCTTCGGGGACGATACAATCTCATGATCGCAAAAACGCCCGTTACTTCTGCAATTGAGCAGTTGTAACGGACGTTTCTTTACGCCTCGCGGTCGATGCGCTGGATCTTGGACGAGAGCGGGTCGGGCTTGCCCTGGGGCGCGTCCTGCTGGCGGGGCGGCGCCTGACGCTGGGGAGGCGGAGCGGCCTGCTTGACGGGCTGACCCACGGGCTGCTGCTTTCTGGGAGTCGGCGCGCTCTGCTGGGCGATGCCGCCGCCGAGGGCCTGGAAGGATTCATGCGCGCCGCGGATGGTATTGAGCGCCTCGCCCAGGCTCTGCTCGGTCTGGCGCATGAGATCATCCACATACTCGCTTGCGACACGGCGCAATTCCTTGGATTTCATCTCCGCCGCGGCGACCATCTCGCTGCTGCGGGCCCTGGCGACGCGGACGACCTCCTGCTCCTCGATCATGAGGTGGGCCTGTTCCTCTGCGTTTTTGCGCAGAGCCTCGGCCTCGCGCTTGGCGTTGCCAATAAACTCATCCCTCGCCGCGACGAGGCGCTGGGCCTCGGCAATGGCAGTGGGGAGATTTGCCTTGATCTCATTGATGATCTCGATGGCCTTTTCGCGCTCGATGATGCACTTGTCGTTGCCGAGCGGGACACTCCACGCCTCGGTCACCATGCCGTAGAGGATATCCAGCAATTCGATAATGTCGTTATTGGCCATGCGATTCATCTCCTTTTTATGTTTGCTTTTCCCTCGATCAGGCCGATGATCTCCTCCGGCACGAGGCCGCTGAGCTCCGCCCCGTAATGGGCCATCTCGCGGACGATGGAGGAGCTGAGGAAGGTATAGCGCTGATCCGCCGTGAGAAACATGGTCTCAAGCGCGGGATTGATGCGTTTGTTGATCAGATCCATCTGAAACTCGTAATCAAAATCCGACGCGGCGCGCAGACCTTTAATGAGTACCGAGCCCTCATAGCGCCGGGCAAATTCCGCAAGCAGGCCGGTGTTGACCTCCACGCTCACATTCGGCAGGTCTTTGACCGCGATGCGGACCATCTCCACCTTCTCCTCCACCGTGAACATGGGCGAGGTCTTGCTCGCGTTCGCCGCCACGCAGACCACGACGCGGTCAAAGATGTGCGACGCCCTTTCGATGATGTTCAGATGTCCGAGGGTGATCGGATCAAAGCTGCCGGGGCAGATCGCGGTTTTCATGGACGGCTCTCCTTGCTGTACAGACTGAGCTTGACCTTGCCGTAGCGGTATTCCTTACGTTTGAAATAAGGGGGCTTCAGCTCCGGCAATTCGGTCTCCCGTCTGGATTCGCATAGTATTATACCACCTTCCGACAGGATGTCAATTGAATTGATCTTTTCCAGGACTTTTTCGTACAGGCCCGCGTCGTATGGCGGATCGACGAAGATCAGATCGAACTGTCCGCAGGCGTCGAGATAGGAAAGCGCGTCCTGCTGCAGAACCGGGGCGGAGAAGCCGCAGGTCTTGAGATTTTCCCGGATGATCTTCACCGCGTCCCGGTCCCGGTCGATGAACACGGCCTCCCGCGCGCCGCGGCTGAGACACTCGATCCCGAGCTGCCCCGTGCCCGCGAAAAGATCCAGTACCCGCCGCCCCTCGATATCAAACTGCAGGATATTAAAAACCGACTCCTTCACGTTGTCGGTGGTGGGGCGGATATCCATCCCCTCCGGGGTTTTCAGTCTGCGCCCTCTGGCGCTTCCGGTGATGACGCGCATGGCTCTTCCTCCTTGTGGAAATAGTCAAAAACAGCTTTCGCGGTATTCTTCGGGACAACAAGCTCGAGCTGACTGAGGCCCGCCTCCCGGATGGCCTTGACGGATTTGAAGCTCTTGATCAGATCGGCGCGGCGCTTGGCCCCAACGCCGGGGATCGCGTCCAGCTTGGAGGCAAAGCCCTCATTCCGCAGCGAGCGCTGGTATTCGATGGCGAAGCGGTGGGTCTCCTCCTGAATGGCGCCCACAAGCGAGAAGACCGCCTGGTTGCCCTTGATGCCGATCTCCCGCCCGTCGGAGCGGATGAGCGCCCGGGTGCGGTGGCGGTCGTCCTTGACCATGCCGAAGACCGGCACCGTGAGGCCGAGGTCTTTGAGAGCCTGCTCCGCCACGCCCGCGTGGACGTCGCCGCCGTCGATGAGCAGGAGGTCGGGCAGCTCGGCAAATTTTTCGTCGTTGTCTACATAGTGCTTGAAGCGGCGGCTGACCGTCTGGTACATGCTGGCGTAATCGTCCGGGCCGTCCAGATCGCGCATGCGGAACTTGCGGTAGTCCCTTTTCAGGGGCTTGCCGTCCACATGGACAGTCATGGCGGCGACGATGCCGGTCGCCCCGAGGTTGGAGATATCGAAGGCCTCGATGCGGCGCGGAAAGTTCTCCAGCTCCAGCGCCTTCTGCAGCCATTCCAGCGTCTTGCTGCGCCGCTGGGCGAGGGTGGTGCGGCGCTGGATCTCCTCCCTCGCGTTGAGCGCCGCGCTCTCGATGAGGCGCATGCGCTCTCCCCGTTTCGGCGTCTCAATATAGATGCGCCGTCCGGAGGTCTGGCTCAGCAGCTCCTCCAGATCGGCGACGTCCTCGATCTCCAGGGGCAGCAGGATGGACTTCGGCCAGCCGCCCCGGTGGGCGGTGTAGTACTGCCGCACGAGGCCGGAGAGGGCTTCGGCGTCCTCCTCCAGCGGCTCGTCCATCATTTCAATGTCCTTGCCGACCAGGCTGCCGTCCACAAAATGCAGAACGGTAAAGCAGCTTTTCGCGCCCCGGCAGAATCCCACGGCGTCCGTGTCGGCAAAGGCCGTGGCAATGACGCGCTGCTTGTTGGCAAGCCCCTCGATGGCGCGGAGCCGATCGCGCAGCTCCGCCGCCCGCTCAAAGCGCAGCTCTTCCGCTGCCTGTTCCATCTGGCTTTTCAGATCCCCGATCAGCTCATTGCTCTTGCCGTCGAGGATCAGCGCAGCCTGGGTCATACGTCTGCGGTAGTCCTCCGCGTCGCTGTCCTTCAGGCACCAGCCCGCGCAGGCGCCCATGTGGTAGTTGAGGCAGGGCCGCTCCTTCCCGATATCCCGCGGGAATTTCCGGGAGCAGTCGGGCAGCAGCAGGGCCTTGGACACGGTGGAGATGATATCCCGCGTCTGGCTTCTGCCGCCGAAGGGGCCGAAGTAGCGCGCCCCATCCTTGCCCGCGCGGCCGGCAATCGACATGGAGGGGTATTCCTCCTTCATGTCCAGGCGGATGAAGGGATAGCCCTTGTCGTCCTTGAGCAGGATGTTGTAATGGGGCTTGTGCCGCTTGATGAGGGAGTTTTCCAGCACCAGGGCCTCAAACTCGCTCCCGGCGACGATGACATTGAAGTCGCGCACCTTGTCCACCATGGCGGCCACCTTGGGCAGGTGATCTCCATGGAAGTAACTGGTGACACGGTTTTTCAGTTTTTTGGCCTTGCCGACATAGATGACCTCTCCGTGCTCGTCCAGCATGATGTACACGCCGGGCAGCAGCGGGAGGCGGTTGGCCTTATCGGCCAGGGTATCAAGTACGGGATTGGACATGGTCTTATCCTTCCTGTTTTTCCTGTCCGAAAATACTCCAAACGGTGATGGACGTGATGACGACCACCGCGCCCATGAGCGCGAAGACGCCG
This sequence comes from Oscillospiraceae bacterium, assembly GCA_902789745.1. Classification (GTDB taxonomy): domain Bacteria; phylum Bacillota; class Clostridia; order Oscillospirales; family Oscillospiraceae; genus Limivicinus. The sequence continues at coordinate 9,894 of CADAPH010000039.1, forward strand.
GGCTTTTCCCCGTTGAAGAGGAAGACCCAGACGGGGTTCAAAAGCGGCTCGACCGCGCCGAGCAGGCAGCAGGCCAGCGGCGGGCAGTATCGGCTCGCCTTGACATACAGCACATAGGAGAGCCCGAGTTGGAAAACACCCAGGATCAAAAGCGCCGTGACAGCCGTCGGGGTGATCTCCGGCTTTGTCAGAAGAAAGAAGGGCAGGCCGACCAGGAAGGTGAGCGCCTGGCCGTTCAGGATGCCGGAGAAGCGCTCCTCCTCTTCGATCTCCCCCACCGCGACATACATGCCGGCCATGAACATGCCCGCGGCGATGGCGACGAAGTTGCCGAGCAGATAGCCGGGCTTGAGCTGGTCGAGGAAGAACAATGAAATGCCGAACAGCGTCGCCAGAACGACCGCGAGATCCTGCCTTCTGGGCTTCTTTCCAAAGAACAGGGCTGAGTAGATAATAATAAAAATCGGGGACGTAAATTGTAGAACGATGGCGTTTGCCGAGGTGGTGAGCTTGTTTGCGACCGTGAAGCACAGATAGGTGCAGCCGGAGAAAAAGCCTGCGATCAGCGTCCGGCGGTTGAGCACATAGTGATAGCCCATCAGACGCATGCAGATGTAAATCGTGATCCCCGCGATCAGGCTGCGCATGCCCGCCACGGCAAAGCCGTTCCAGGGTATGAGTTTAAAGAGGATGCCCGCAATGCTCCACAGCGCGGCGCACAGCAGCATCTCAAGCGTTGCTTTGTTTTCTTTGGACATGGGAATCATCCTTCAGTCAGAACATATGGGCAGCCCGGTCGGCGTCTCCCTAAGGAAGCGCTGATTAAATCGACGTGTGCAGACTGGCGAGCAGATTTTTCGTCTGGCGAAGCCTGAAAAGCGATGGAATACTTTGTGTATTTCGAGCTTTTCAGGCAAAGTCAGGCGGAAAATATGCCGTCAGGATGTGCGCGGAGATTTATTCAGCGTTTCCCGAAGAAAAAGGGGCGTGTGTATAAACACACGCCCCTTCCAGGATGTACGATTACTCAGAAAAGTCAGAGTCGATCAACGCGGAGAGCGTTGCGATCGCTTCTTCCTCATCGGAGCCGTCAGCAATGATCGTGATGGTGGTGCCCTTCACGATGCCGAGGGAAAGCACGCCCAGAAGGCTCTTGGCGTTCACACGCCTCTCTTCCTTCTCGACCCAGATGCTGCTCTTGAACTCATTGGCCTTCTGAATAAAGAAGGTTGCGGGTCTGGCATGCAGGCCGACCTGATTGTTAATGACTACTTCTTTGGTTATCATAGTCGCCACCCCTTAATCCTTAATCCATATAGGAAACTGTATGATCACTTTATCAAATTTTCACGCAATCGTCAACAGCTTTCGACCGATTCGTTATTTTAGACATTTCTTTTTCTTCTCAAAAACTATTTTTATTTCAGTTCGACCACGGTCACGCCGTTCTCCCCCTCGCCGTAGCGGCCAAGGCGGAACGACTTGACAAATTTGTTTTTCTTCAGCATCTGATGAATCGCCGCGCGAAGCGCGCCGGTACCCTTGCCGTGGATAATAGTCACGGTTTTGAGCTTTGCCATCACCGCGCTGTCGAGATAGCGTTCCGCCGCCAGAACCCCCTCAAGGGCTTCCATGCCGCGGATATCCAGCTCCGGCGACATCGTCATGCTGCGCATCTGTCCGCCGCCGCCTTTGGGGGCGGATTTGGGTTTGGGCGCCTGCTCGTTTTCCAGCAGCAGCACCTCGTCCTCCTTCGCAGTCACGTTCATGATCCCGGCCCGGAGGCTCAGCGTGCCGTCCGCCGCCTTGGAGACGACGGTCGCCTTCATGCCCATGGATTTGATCTGCACCGTGTCGCCGGGCTGTACGGGACGGGAGGACACCTGATTGCCGGTGCCGGGGTTGAGCTCCTTCTGCAGCGCCTCCTGCGAGAGGTTGAGCTGCCGCCGAAGCTGGGCGCGCGCCTCGTTGACGCGGTGGGCATCCTCGTCCTCATCGGCCATTTTCCGCATCTCATCCAGTTCGCGGAAGACCTCCTCGGCGGTGGCACGGGCGTCTGCCAGGATCCGCTCGGCCTCGCGGCGGGATTTGACGTCGGCCTTGTCGAGCCGCACCTCCAGCTCGGCGCGGAGCATGGCGGATTTCTTTGCGTTCTCCTGCGCCTCCCGGAGCTTTTTCGCCGCCTCCTCGCGGTCCTTTTCCAGCAGCATACGGGTCTGCTCCAGTTTTTCGATGGTCAGCTCAAAGCTCTGGCTCTCGGAGCTGACGCGGCTCTTCGCGTCCTCAATGATCTCCTCGTCGAGGCCGAGACGTTTGGAGATGGCGAAGGCGTTGGACTTGCCGGGGATGCCGACCAGCAGACGGTAGGTCGGGCGCAGGGTGTCCACGTCGAACTCGCAGGAGGCGTTCTGGACGCCCGGCTCGTTGGTGGCGTAGACCTTGAGCTCGGCGTAATGCGTGGTGGCGGCGATGATCGCGCCGCGGCGGCGCACATGCTCGATCACCGCGATGGCGAGGGCCGCGCCCTCGGTGGGATCGGTGCCCGCGCCCAGCTCGTCAAAGAGGACGAGGGAGTTTTCGTCGCACTCGTCGATGATGCTGACGATATTGCTCATGTGGGCCGAGAAGGTAGACAAGCTCTGCTCGATGCTCTGCTCGTCGCCGATGTCGGCGAGGATGTGGGTGAAGACGGGCAGATTGCTCCCGTCGGCGGCGGGGATATGCAGACCGCACTGGTGCATCGCGGCCAAAAGGCCGATGGTCTTGATGGAGACAGTCTTGCCGCCGGTGTTCGGACCGGTGATGACCAGGGTGTCAAAGCTTTCGCCCAGCTCCACATCGATGGGCACCGCCGTGCTCTGATCCAGAAGCGGATGCCGCGCATGGCGAAGGACGATGCCCTTTTCCTCCATGGACGCCGCCTCGCAGTTGAGCTTGTAGGAGAGCTTCGCCTTGGCAAAAATCAGGTCGAGCTGCACCAGGATCTCATAGTCGGCGTTGATGCCGTCGCGGTGCTCGGCACAGTCGGCGGAGAGCTCGGCGAGGATGCGGTCGATCTCCGCGCGCTCCTTCGCCGCAAGCTCCCGGAGCTCGTTATTGGCCTTGACCGCCGCCATCGGCTCGACAAAGATCGTGGCGCCGGAGGCGGAAATGTCGTGGACAAGGCCGTTGATCGCGCCCTTGCACTCGGCCTTGACAGGCACCACATAGCGGTCGGAGCGCTGAGTGATGATCGGCTCCTGTAGCACCTTGGCGTAGCTCGGGGACGAGATGATCTTCTGCAGCGCCTCCCTTGCTCTCGCGGCCGCCGCACGCATCTGGCGGCGGATATTGGCAAGCTCGCCTGATGCCGCGTCCGCGATCTCATCCTCGCCGACAATCGAGGATGTAATTTTTTCCTCGAGGAACTTGTTGGCATGCAGGGCGTAGAAGAGATAGTCGATGGGCGTCTTGCCTACGGTATCGTCCGCAAGGTAGCCGCGCACCAGGCGGGCGCACTGGAGGACGTGGGCGATCTCCAGCAGTTCCCGCGTGTTGAGCGCGCCGCCGAGATCGGCACGGGCCAAAGATGCGCGGACGTCTCTCACCCCGTAAAAGGAGGGGCTGCCGCGCACGACCATCATGGACTTGGCCGCCGTGGTCTCCGCCAGGCGGTGCTCCACCTCGCCTTCCGAAACGGAGGGCGTCAGCTTCAGGGCCAACTCCTTTGCCGGCTCGCTCACCGCCTCTGCGGCAAGCATGTTTAAGACCGCCGGAAGCTCCAGCGTGTTCAGGGATTTCTCAAAAAAGCTCATTTTCTATCCCCCATCTGTGTATAATTCCGTATCTGTTTCCAATACTCCAGCGTTGAAAACCCGCGCTCCGTGCGGCGCAGGAGGTAGCGCTCCGAAGCGCCGCCGAGTTTCAATAAGGCGTCGTCGGAGAGGTTGAAGCTCAACAGTTTTTTTGCGGGCGCGGCCTTGAGAAACCGCAAAGCGGCAAGCGCCTCCGGGCCAAGCTCGACTTTTTCCCCCGCGCCGCAGCTTCGGCAGCAGAGACAGCCGTTATCCAGATTCAGCACCGGTTCCGCCGGCTCCCTGCCGCAGACCGCGCATGCGCCGAGCTCCGGCGCGTAACCGGACAGGCACATGAGCCTCGCTTCAAACGCGGCCTTGATCTTCTCCTGTGCCCCCAGCTCACGGCTCAGGGCGTAGAGGCAGTTCAGGGAAAGCTGCATCAGCTCCGGCTCCGGCTGATCCTCGACGCTGAGCGCTTCAGCACATTCCGCAATATACGCAGCAAGCGCCAGCTTTTCCATATCGCCGCGCAGCCCCTCAAAGGGCTCCTTGACTGCGGCTTCATTCACCGTCCAGCGGCCCCGGTTGCCGAAAAGCGTCATCTCCGCATAGGTGAGCTGCTGGGTCGCGGCGGCGGTGCGGCTGCTCTTTCGCAGAGCGCCGCGGGCCTTGGCGGTGATCTTCCCCTCCGTGTCCGTCAGGAGGGTCAGGATGCGGTCGGCCTCTTTGTACCGTACCTCCCGCAGCACCAGCGCGTTCAGGGTTTTAAACATGTATGTATACCTCTGTATCTTAAGCTCCCTCAGTGAGGGAGCATCGCGACGCGCGGGTAGCGCGCGACGATCCCAGCTTGCTGTCACCAGTGCGCACGCTGGTGACTGAGGGAGCCAGAGCGATCGAGCTCTCTAAAAGGACGAGGCTGACTCCTTCCGTCATCCGGCTTGCGGGGGACGCCGGATGCCACCTCCCTCATTGAGGGAGGTATTCGCCCGCGTCTAAAGCCTTATACAGCAGATAGCACAGGGGATCGCCGGTGTCTGCGAAGGCCATCCAGATCGCTTCTGCGCGCATGTACATATTCTATCACCTCGCTTTTAGTATGCGAGGCAGAGGCGCGTTCAAAGCTGGTAATTATTGTTCGGTGAAGCCGAAGTTGCGCAGGGACGCCATGGAGTCGCGCCAGTTTTCCTTGACCTTGACCCAGGTCTGGAGATTGACCTTCGTGCCCATAAATTCCTCGATATCCTTGCGCGCAAGCTCCCCGATCTTCTTGAGCATGGCGCCCTTCTTGCCGATGATGATGCCCTTGTGGCTGTCCTTCTCACAGAAAATCGTCACTTCCAGGTCGATGATGCCGTTGTCGCGCTCGGAGAACCTGGTGACCTCGACTGCCGTGCCGTGCGGGATCTCCTTATCGAGGCATTTTAAAAGCTTTTCGCGCACCAGCTCGGCGCAGATCTGGCGTTCGGGCTGGTCGGTGATCATATCGTCTGGGAAGAGATGCGGCCCCTCCACGGCGTACTTCTCCAGCTCGGTCAGCAGCTCTTTCAGACCGTCGCCGGTTTTGGCGGAGATGGGCAGGATCGCGTCGAAGTCATGGGCCTGTGAATAGACGGCCATGACCTCAAGGAGCTTTGCTTTGTCCACGGTGTCGATCTTGTTGATGAGCAGGATCGCGGGCGCGCCGGATTGCCTGATCCGTTCGATCAAAGCCTCCTCCTGCGGGCCGATGGAGGGAACCGGCTCCACCATCAGCAGCACGCAGTCCACGTCTGCCACGCTCTCGCGCACGACGTTGACCATGTAGTCGCCGAGGCGGGTCTTCGGCTTGTGAAAGCCGGGGGTGTCGAGCAGGACGAACTGCGTGTCCCCGTGCTCGACAATGGCGGTGATGCGGTTGCGGGTGGTCTGCGGTTTGGGCGAGACGATGGCGACCTTCTCCCCCACAAGGGCGTTGGTCAGGGTCGACTTGCCCGCGTTCGGCCTGCCGCAAATGGTGATCATGGCTGATTTTGTCATATGAATCTCCTATTCCTTATTGGCTCCCTCCCTGAGGGAGCTGTCACGGCGCGTCTCACGCAAGCGCCGTGACTGAGGGAGTCGTCACGTCCTCTGCGTGTACAAAGAACGCGCATTGACTCCTTCCGTCATCCGGCTTGCGGGGGACGCCGGATGCCACCTCCCTCAAAGAGGGAGGCATGTTTATTCGTCGCCCATGATGGCTTTTTCTCTCGCCCTCATTTGGGCTTTCATCTCGCCCTCGTCGACATGGTCGTAGCCCAGAAGGTGGAGGACAGAGTGGACGGTCAGGTATTGGATCTCCCGCGCGAAACCGTGGCCGAATTCCTCGCCCTGGGCGGCGCAGCGTTCGAGGGAAATCATCATGTCGCCGAGCATGACCGCGCCGGTGTCGAGATCCCGCTCGCATGCGTCGGGATCAAATTCACCGGGGGTGAGTTCGTTCAACGGAAAACTCAATACGTCGGTTGCGCGGTCGACGCCGCGGAATTCTTTGTTGACCGCATGGATGCCCTCGTCATTGGTTAACATAACACTTATAACACAGGGGATGTCCACGCCCTCCGCGTCGAGGGCCATTTTCACCGCCTTCTTGATGAGCCCCGCCGCCTCGTTGTGGCCGAGACCGGTCTTTTCCCGGGAAATGTATACCTCATGCTCCATGGCTTATCCCCTCTTGTACACGCGCTTCGGCGGCAGCTTCTTCGCGGGCTTTGCCTCCGAC
>CADAPH010000040.1 GCA_902789745.1 Oscillospiraceae bacterium
CGTCCCGTTCAAAACGCACGCCGGAAAGCGCGAGCGCGTCCTCCGTCAGGCGGATATAACCCGCGGATTCAAGCTTCCCCTCCGCAAGCACGCTGCTGTCGCCTTCAAGCAGAGGCAGCGCCATCAGCAGCCCGGAGAAGTATTGGGAGGACACATCCCCCGGCAGACGGTATTCGCCGCTTTGGAGCTTTCCGCCGAAGCGAAGCCAGTTCCCGTCCCGGGAAATCTCCATACCGTGGGCGCGCAGCACGTCTTCATATATCTGCATGGGCCGCTCGGACAGGCGGCCCTCCATTTTGAAATATCCCGACACGCCCAGCGCCCCGGCGACGGGCAGCAGAAAGCGCAGGGTCGAGCCGCTTTCCCCGCAGGGGAGCAGCCCGCCGCTGACCGGTTTTCGGATGGGCGTGACGCGGATGCGGCGGCCATTTGCCTCGATCCCCGCGCCCAGCGCCTTGAGACATTTCGCCGTGGCGAGGATGTCGTTGGAAAACCCGTCAATCAGGAGCGTTGTCTTTCCCGCGCCCAGCGCCGCGCAGATCAGCAGACGGTGGGCGACGGATTTGGAGGACGGAATCTGTACCTCGCCGGCACGGGAACCGGGCGGAAGTTCGACGGAGAAGCTGCGTCTGCTATTCATCGAAGGCCCTCCTCCAGCCAGAATCTCAGTTCCCCAGGCGTGACGGCGACGATGTCGCAGTGCCCGATCCTGCGCGGTACGATCAGATGCAGCTTTCCGCCGGAGAACTTCTTGTCGATCAAAAGCGTGTCAAAAAGCTCTGCCGCCGTATATTCCGTCTCTACCGGGAGCCCATAAGCCTCCAGCAGCGCGATCACCGCCGCGCAGTCCTCACGGGAGAGAAGACCCCGGCTCCGAGCCGCGCGGCAGATCATCACCGTGCCGATCGCCACGGCCTCCCCATGCAGGAGGGCGTAGTGACTGCGGCTCTCCACGGCGTGGCCGAAGCTGTGGCCGAGGTTCAAAAGCCGACGCAGTCCCGTGTCGCGCTCATCCTCGGCCACGATCGCGGCCTTGTGCTTTACACAGGTTTCAATGACGGAGGGAAGATCAACGGTTTTGTCCCGCAGCGCCGCAAAGAGCGCCGGATCAAAGAGAACGGCGTATTTAATGACCTCGGCAAAGCCCGCGCGCAGTTCGCGCTCCGGCAGGGTGGCGAGGGTATCGGTATCGCAGAGCACCAGCGCGGGCTGATAGAAGGCGCCCGCCTGGTTTTTCCCCTGCGGCAGGTCGATCGCCGTCTTGCCGCCGACGGAGGAATCCACCGCCGCCAAAAGCGTCGTCGGTACCTGAATATACGCGACGCCGCGCTGATAGGTGGCCGCGGCAAAACCGGACAGATCGCCCGTCACGCCGCCGCCCAGCGCGATCACGCAGTCGCTGCGGGTCAGGCGGTTCTCAGCCAGAAATTCCAGCAGCTCCCCATAGCGCCCGAGGCACTTGGTCTGCTCCCCGGCGGGGAAGACCAGAGACACGGCTTCAAGCCCCGCGGAGCGCAGGCTTTTCAGCGAAGCTTCGCCGTAGAGCGGGAAGACGTTTTCTCCCGCGATCACCGCGCAGCGTTTCGCGTTCGTACTGGTGCGAACCTCATTGCCGAGAGACGGCAGAAGCCCCGCACCAATCTTCACTTCGTATTGCCCGGAAGGGACTTTGACCGTCACGGTTTTCATTTGCCGTCGATTTCCTCCTTGAGACGCTTGCCCTCATCCAGCAGGGCGGTGAGGGTTTCCCGATCGTTCTGCTCCATCGCGTCCCGGTAGGCGGTCAGGCTGCCGATAATACAGTCCACTTCGCGGATCAGGTTGTCCCTGTTTTCCAGGAAAAGCTCCGCCCACATCGGGGCGTTGAGCCACGCAACGCGCGTCAGATCCCGATAGCTTCCCGCGGAGAAGCCGTGGTGCTGCTTTGCCATGGGACTCTTGACATAGGCGTTGGAGACCACATGCGCAAGCTGGGAGGTGAAGGCGATCATCTCATCGTGCGCCTCGGCGGTGGTCACGGCGTAGTGCGCAAAGCCCGCGGGGGAGAGCAGGGACTTGACTCTGTCCAGCAGGAAGATGTCGTCATAGCGCGGCGGGACGACGACCATCGGCTGACCCTTGTACAGGGTGGCCTTGGCGTATTTGTAGCCGGAATATTGGGTTCCCGCCATCGGGTGCCCGCCCACAAAGGTGAAGCCGTATTCCCCGGCGATGGGGAAGGCCGCCTCACATACCGTACGCTTGGTGCCGCAGCAGTCCATGACCAGCGGCTTTTCGCCGATGTAGGGCGCAAACTCCCGCAGCGTCGCAATACAGGCTTCGGGGTAGATGGTCAGCAGCACAAGATCGCAACCGCCGATGTTTTCTTTGGTGAGCTCCCCGTCCACATCGCCGCTGAGCTTGGCAAATTCCAGCACGGACTTGCTCCTGTTGTGGGCAAGCACCGTCCAGCCCGCCGCGTGGTAGGCCTTGGCAAAGCTGCCGCCGATCAGGCCGAGACCGAAAATGCCGACCGTGCTCATGCGATGACCTCCCGGATGGCGCGCACCTTTTCCGCCAGTGCCGCAAACTCCTCGGGCCGCAGACTCTGCGCCCCGTCGCACAGGGCGTGGATGGGATCGTTGTGTACCTCGATGATCAGGCCGTCCGCCCCGCCCGCCGTGGCGGCGAGGGCCATGGGCGGCACGAGCCTTGCGATGCCGGTGGCATGGCTCGGGTCGACAATGACCGGCAGATGGGTCAGCTCATGCAGCATCGGCACCGCCGAGAGATCCAGCGTGTTTCTTGTGTAATCGGAGAAGGTGCGGATGCCGCGCTCGCAGAGCATGACCTGTTCGTTGCCGCTGGCCATGATGTATTCGGCGCTCATCAGCAGCTCCTTGAGGGTATTGGCAAGGCCGCGCTTGAGCAGGATGGGCTTGTTCACATGGCCAAGCTCGCGCAGCAGGTCAAAGTTCTGCATGTTGCGCGCGCCGATCTGAATCACGTCCACATCCTCGAAAAGGGGCAGATCGTTGATGTTCATAAGCTCCGTCACAATGGGCAGACCTGTCTCCTGCCGGGCGATCTTCAGAAGCTCCAGCCCCTCGGCCTTGAGACCCGCAAAATCGTAGGGGGAAGTGCGGGGCTTGAACGCGCCGCCGCGCATAAGCTTTGCGCCCGCCGCCTTGACCGCTTTGGCCACCGTCACGATCTGTTCCTCCGACTCCACCGAGCAGGGGCCCGCGATCATCACAAAATTGCCCGCGCCGATCTTCACATCGCCGACCTCGACAACCATGGATTCCGGGTGGAACTTCCGGTTGCACATCTTAAACGGCTCGCTCACGCGCTTGACGCTGTCTACGATGTCCAGGCTCTCCACAAGATCCATGTCGACCGAGGACGTGTCGCCCACAAGGCCGAGCACTGTCTGATATTCCCCGTCCGAGATATGGATGCGCAGACCCAGCGCCTGCAGCCAGGCGATCAGCTGCTGCTTCTTTTCCTCGGAAACGCCGTGCTTCAATACAACGATCATCTTTTTCTCCCTCCTGACAAAGCAAAAACCGCACAGGATAACCTGCGCGGCAAAAATCAGATTGCTGACCTCTTTTTTGCGCCACAAATTATCCTTACCTGCGAGAGCCGGTAAAGAAATAATAATAGGAAGCAAAAAAGAAAGCGGATTTCATTCTATTATCACCCGTTTGATAGGATAGCTGCACTTTAGCACAATGCAGGGTAAAAGTCAATCCGCACAATAATACGAAGAGCAAAGGAATGAGAACAAGAATTTTATGTATTTTTACCGTGCGGTACAGGCGCTCACGCATACGCATTTGCCCATGCGCCCGCTTTTTTCCGTTCGGGGCTTGCGAAACAGCAAAATTTGTATTATTATTTTCAATTAGTTTATATATAGGAAGAAAAGGAGCGCGTCGGCGCAGGCCGCGGATGCGTTGGTGTTATGCCTGTGGAAATCATCACATCAAGAAAAAATCCCCTGATCCAGCGCCTGCGCGCCTTGGCCGCGGACAGCGATTTTCGCCGCGCGGAAGGGGAATACCTCTGCGACGGGCACAAGCTCCTGACTGAGGCGCTCGATAAGGGCGCAGAGATCCGGACGGTGCTCTGGAAGGAAAAGTCGGGCGAGGCGAAGCTTCCGGATTTCGTGCGGCAGTATGCCGCCCCGGCGGAGCTTTTTGATTATGCCTCGCCGATGAAGAACAGCCCCGGCCCGCTCTTCACCCTGGCGATCCCGGCGGAGCCGGAGGGGGCGTTCACCCGTGCGATCCTGCTGGAGAACGTGCAGGATCCCGGCAATGTGGGCACGGTGATCCGCACCGCTGCCGCCATGGGGGTGGACACGGTGCTGCTGTGCGGCGCATGTGCGGATGTGTACAGCCCCAAAACCGCCCGGGCCACGATGGGTGCGATCTTCCGCGAGAGGATCATCCGCTGCACGGCAGACGAGGCGCGGCGGCTGACAGACCGGAATGGCCTGAAGCTGTACGGCGCGGCGCTTTCGGACAGGGCCGCGGATATCCGGACACTGAAGCTTCAAAACGCCGTCGTCGCCATCGGCAGCGAGGGGCGCGGGCTCAGCGCGGAGCTGCTGGCCTTATGCGACGGGGAGCTCATCATCCCCATGTCGCCGGGCAGCGAATCCCTCAACGCCGCCGTCGCCGCGTCGATTGTACTATGGGAAATGAAAAGATAGAGAGAAGGTGAGCGCCATGTCGTCACTCCGGTACTGGGTGTGGTTATCCAGCGTGAGCTTTGCCAATCCCCGCGCCCGTGCGGCGCTCGTCGAGCGCTACGGCGACGCGGAGAACGCTTATCTTGCCCCGCCGGGGGAGTTTAAGACGATCCCCGGCATCTCCGCCAACGAGGCGGAGATGTTTGAAAAGCGGGATCTTCGCGAGGCCGACCGCATCCTGGAGGTCTGCCGCCGTGAGCATATCGACATCCTGACGCTTGCGGACGCGGCCTATCCCCAGCGCCTTCGGAATATCTTTGCACCGCCCGTTGCATTATACATCAAGGGGCGGCTTCCGGACGTGGACAGCATCCCCTCCGTCGCGGTGATCGGCACCCGGAAGGCCACGCCCTACGGTCTGAAGATGGGAAGGGACATCGCCTTTGAGATCGCCAAATGCGGCGGCATTGTCGTCTCCGGCCTCACCGAAGGGATTGACCGCGCCGCCGCGAGAGGCTGCCTGCTTGCGGGCGGGTGCTGCATCGGCGTGCTCGGCACCGCCCACGGCAGGGACGGAGAGCTGCACGAGGATGTGATCGCGACCGGCGCGCTGGTTTCGGAGTACCCGCCGGGAACGAGACCGCAGAACCGTTTCTTCCGGGACAGGAACCGCATCTCCGCCGGGCTCTCCCACGCGGTCTGCGTGGTGGAAGCCCCGGAGCAGAGCGGCAGTCTGCTCTTTGCCCGCGAGGCGCTGGAGCAGGGAAAGGAAATCTTCGCCGTGCCGGGGAATGCCGACGCCGAGAACAGCGCCGGGATCATGACGCTGCTCAAGCAGGGGGCACGCCCCGCCGCCCGCGGATGGGACGTCATGGAGGACTTCGAGGCTGTATATCCCGACCGGGTATGCCGGCCGAACGGGGAAAAGGCCGCGCCCCCTCCTGCCGCGAAGATCGAAAAAACTCCTGTAAATTCGCCTGCGCCGCCGCCGGAATCTCGGACGATAAACGCGCCTTCGACAAAAAAAGAGATTGACAAGCCAAAGGACGCGGGCTATATTGACGGGAAAGAGCAATTCGCAGGCTTGAGCGCGGATCAGCTTGAAATCGTCACGGCCATCGGCCGGGGCGAAACGCATATTGACGATATTATTGAAGCGACGGGCATGTCGGCGGCAAAGGTGCTCTCCCAGCTTACGATCCTGGAGATCAAGGGCGTCATCCGACGCGTGGCCGGCAGACGCGTCTGCCTGAATACCAAATAAGCAAAAGTGAGGAACAACCATGGCAAAAGCAAAGGATCTCGTGATCGTGGAGTCGCCGGCCAAGGCGAAGACGATTGAAAAATATCTGGGCAGCGGCTACAAGGTGACCGCGTCCATGGGACATTTGAGAGATCTGCCCAAGAGCAAGATGGGCGTTGATATAGAACACGGCTTTGAGCCGCAGTATATCCCCGTGCGGGACAAGCGGGAGCTGATCAATGAGCTCAAGAAAGAAGCGAAGGACGCGAAGACCGTCTTCCTCGCGACTGACCCTGACCGCGAGGGCGAAGCCATCTCCTGGCACCTCAAGGAGCTTTTGGAGCTGGACGACAGCAAGGCCAAGCGCGTGACCTTTAATGAGATCACGAAGAAGGTCGTCACCGAGAGCATCCAGAATCCCCGCAGCATCGACCAGGATCTGGTGGACGCGCAGCAGGCGCGCCGCATCCTGGATCGCATCGTGGGCTATGAGCTGTCGCCGCTGCTGTGGAAGAAGGTCAAGAAGGGCCTGAGCGCTGGCCGCGTCCAGTCCGTCGCCACGCGCATGGTGGTGGATCGAGAGGAGGAGATCGAGGCCTTCGTACCGCAGGAATACTGGCTACTGGACGCACGCCTCAACTGCGGGGTGGAAGATTCCTCCTTCACCGCGCGCTTTCACGGCAAGGGCGACAAAAAGCAGGAGCTCCACTCGAAGCAAGAGGTGGACGCGGTGCTGGCCGCCGTGCAGAACGCGCCCTTTGCGGTGGACGCCGTCAAGCGCGGCGAGAAGCAGAAATCCCCCGCGCCTCCGTTTATCACCTCCACACTGCAGCAGGAGGCGTCCCGTCGGCTCGGCATGACGCCGCGGCGCACCATGTCCATCGCCCAGCAGCTCTATGAGGGCGTGGAGATCAGCGGCCACGGCAGCATCGGCCTCATCACCTACATGCGTACCGACTCCCTGCGGCTTTCGGAAGAAGCCCTCACCGCCGCAAGGGACTTTATCACCGAACACTACGGCGAAGCTTACTATCCCGGCAAGCCCCGCCGCTTCAAGACCAAGGCCGGCGCGCAGGACGCGCATGAGGCCATCCGCCCCACGGACATCGCCCTCACGCCGGAGCTCGTGCGCAAGGATCTGACGCAGGAGCAGTACCGCCTTTACCGTCTGATCTGGGGCCGCTTCACCGCCTGCCAGATGGCAAACGCCGTATACGACAACGTCTCGGTGGATATCGGCTCGGCGGGCTATACCTTCCGTGCCAACTACTCGGAGCTGAAATTCAAGGGCTATACCGCGGTCTATGAGGAATCCCGGGACGAGGAATCCAACGAACTGGCAAATCCCCTCCCCAGTTTGAGCGAGGGGCAGGAGCTCGTGCTGGAAAAGCTGACGAGCGAGCAGCAGTTCACCCAGCCTCCCGCACGCTATACGGAGGCGACCCTCATCCGCGCAATGGAGGAAAAGGGCATCGGCCGCCCCTCTACCTACGCGCCGACGATCTCCTCCATCACCGCGAGGGATTACGTCATAAAGGAGGGCAAATACCTCAAGCCCACGCCCCTCGGTCAGGTGGTCACCGGGCTCATGAAGGAGCGCTTTGCGGATATCGTCGACCTGAAGTTCACCAACCAGATGGAGTCCGAGCTGGACGAGATCGAAAATGGCAAGGCCAAATGGCGCGACGTGCTGGAGAGCTTCTACGGCGGCTTCAGCAAGGAGCTGCACGAGGCCGAGGAAGCCCTGGACGGCGTGCGCCTCAAGGTGCCCGATATCCTCAGCGACGAGACCTGCGACGTCTGCGGACGGCAGATGGTGGTCAAAAAGGGCAAGTTCGGCTACTTCCTGGCCTGCCCCGGCTTCCCGGAGTGTACCTTCACCAAGCCCATCGTGATCGAGATGCCCGGCAAGTGCCCCAAGTGCGGCGGGCGCATCCTCAAGCGCACCAGCAAGAAGGGTTATGTCTTCTACGCCTGCGAGCGCGGCACCGACTGCGGCTTCATCACCTGGGACGTACCCACCAAGGACTTCTGTCCGATCTGCGGCAAGACGATGTTCAAGCACAGCGGCAGGGGGCCGCTCAAGTCCTTCTGCATCAACGAAAGCTGCCCAAACTTCGTCCCCGAGGATAAGCGCGTCTACAAGAAAAAGACGCCCGAGGAAAAGGCCGAGGCCGAGGCCAAACGCGCCGAAAAGAAGGCCGCCGCAGCGGAAAAGAAAACCGCCGCGAAGAAGACCACAGCCAAGAAGACTGCTGCAAAGACAACCGCCAAAAAGACAGCCGCAAAAAAGACGGCAAAGGCGGAGGAATAAGCCATGGAGCAGGTAACGGTACTGGGCGCCGGCCTCGCGGGAAGCGAGTGCGCCTGGCAGCTTGCAAAGCGCGGCATCCCCGTCAGGCTCGTCGAGATGAAGCCGGAAAAGATGACCCCGGCGCATTCCTCCCCGTATTTTGGGGAACTGGTTTGCTCCAACTCCCTGCGAAGCGACGAGCTGTCCAACGCCGTGGGACTGCTCAAGGCCGAGATGCGCGCCATGGACTCCTTGATCATGGAGAGCGCGGACGCAAACCGCGTGGCGGCGGGCGGCGCGCTGGCCGTCGACCGCGTGGGCTTCTCCCGCTACATCACCGAGAAGCTGGAGGCCCGGCCGAATATTGAGATCGTCCGCGCCGAGGCTGTCGAAATCCCGGACGGGGAAGTGGTTGTGGCTACCGGCCCGCTTTCCAGCGACGCGATTGCAGAGAAAATCGCGGCCCTCTGCCCGGACAGCGACCTGCACTTCTACGATGCGGTCGCCCCCATTGTCGCCCTCGAAAGCGTGGATATGTCGAGCGCCTTCTTCGCCTCTCGCTACAACAAGGGGACAGCGGATTATGTAAACTGCCCGATGGACAAGGACGAATATCTGGCCTTCGTCAGGGAGCTGGTCTCCGCCAAAGAGGCGGAGGTGCATGGCTTTGACGACGGCGGCGTCTTCGAGGGCTGCATGCCGGTGGAGGTCATGGCCCGCCGCGGCGTGGACACCCTGCGCTACGGGCCGTTAAAGCCCGTCGGGCTGGTCGATCCCCGCACGGGGAAAGCAAATTACGCGGTGGTGCAGCTAAGGCGCGACAACGCGGACGGGACGCTCTACAACCTCGTCGGCTTTCAGACCCACCTGACCTGGGGGGAGCAGAGGCGCGTCTTCTCCATGATCCCGGCGCTCAGAAACGCGGAGTTTGTGCGCTACGGCGTCATGCACCGCAACACCTATCTCAACAGTCCGAAGCTTTTGGATCGTTATTACCGCCTGAAATCCGATCCCCGCATCAGCTTTGCCGGGCAGATGACCGGCGTGGAGGGCTATGTGGAATCCGCGGCCTCCGGCATGCTGGTCGGCATCGAAACCGCGGCGCGGGCGCTGGGGCTGGAGCCGGTGGATTTCCCGCAGGAGACGGCCATCGGCGCGCTGGGGCTCTATATCTCCGGCGGCAGCGTGGGCGATTTCCAGCCCATGAATGTCAATTTCGGCATCATCACCCCCCTGGATCACCGTGTAAAGGGAAAGAGAAACAAGAACGCCGAGATTTCAAAGCGTTCGCTTGAGATCATAGAGAACCTGAAACAGAAGGAGGTTTTCCACATTGAGGATCATTGTTGACGCCATGGGCGGCGACAACGCCCCCGGTGAAATCGTCAAAGGCGCGCTTCGCGCGAGAAAAGAGCTCGGCGTCGACGTCGTGCTTGTGGGCCGCAAGGAAGAGATCGAACGCTGCCTGAATCCGGACGAGATCTGCCAGTTTGAGATCGTCGACGCCCGCGAGGTCGTCACCATGGAGGACGACCCCAGCACCGCAACCCGGCGCAAGAAGGATTCCTCCATGACGGTGGCGCTGAACCTCCTGCGCGACGGGAAGGGCGACGCGGTGGTCTCCGCGGGCTCCACCGGCGCGCTGCTCACCGGCGCGACGCTGATCGTCAAGCGTATCAAGGGCATCCGCCGCGCGGCCATGGCTCCGGTTCTGCCCGCGGGGGAGCACGGCATCATGCTCATCGACTGCGGCGCGAATGTGGAGTGCACGCCCGAATACCTCCTGCAGTTTGCCTATATGGGCAGCTTCTACGCCAAGAAGATGATGGGCTGCGAGAGCCCCCGCGTCGGCCTTCTCAACGTCGGCACCGAGGACACCAAGGGCGGCGAGCTCCAGCACCAGGCCTTCGCGCTTTTGAAGCAGGCCGGGGAAGAGGGGCGCATCAACTTCGTCGGCAATGTCGAGGGCACCGGCGTCTTTATGGGGGCGGCCGACGTCGTCGTGACGGACGGCTTTACCGGCAACGTCCTGCTCAAGGGCACCGAGGGCGCGATCAACTTCATGATGAACGCACTAAAGGGTGTGTTCTATAAGAGCACAAAGAACAAGCTGGCCGCGGCGGTTCTGAAAAACGATCTCAAGGCCATGAAGAAATCCATGGATGTCAACGAGGTCGGCGGTACCGCCTTTGTCGGCATCTCCAAGCCCGTCATCAAGGCCCACGGCTCCTCGAAGGAGGCCGCCTTCTTCTCGGCGATCCGCCAGGCCGTCGCCTTTGTCAACGCGGGCGTGGTGGAGGATATCAAGAACAACATCGAGTACATGAAGCTGAAAGCGGAGAATTGATGGACAAGCTGGAAGATAAAATCGGATATCATTTTCATGACCGGGGGCTGCTGCAGACCGCGCTGACCCACAGCTCCTACGCAAACGAGAAGCACGGCGAGGCGCAGAGCTATGAGCGTCTCGAGTTTCTGGGCGACTCCATCCTCGGCCTTGTGACGGCGGAATTCCTCTTTACCCATGAGCCGCAGCTCCCCGAGGGCCGCATGACCCGCCTGCGGGCCGAACTGGTGTGCGAGGTTAGTTTACATAAAACAGCCCTCGCCCTCGGCCTCGGCGACTATATGCGCCTCGGCAAGGGGGAAGAGCACACCGGCGGACGGGAGAGACCGTCCATTCTGGCGGACATGGTGGAGTCCATCATCGCGGCGCTGTATCTTGATTCCGGCATGAACGAGGCGCGGCGCTTCATCATGGAGCATGTGCTCAAGGACGCGGAGCTCGACGACGCCCACCGCATCGCCGACTACAAGACCCGCTTCCAGGAGCTGGTGCAGAAAAAGAGCAACCAGATCATTTTCTACCAATTGGTGGATGAGACCGGCCCCGACCATGACAAGACCTTTACTTTTGAGGTCTCGGTCAACGGCGAGGTATACGGGCGCGGCAGCGGCAAGACCAAGAAGGAGGCCGAGCAGATGGCCGCGTGCAAGGCGCTGGAGAGCTATCGGGAATGAGCGCTCGCGCCAGTATTATCCCGGTTTTCGTACCGCATCTCGGCTGTGAGCATGCCTGCGTGTTCTGCAACCAGCGCCGCATCTCCGGCGCGCAGAAACCGGCGACGGCGGAGGATGTGAAAAACAGCATAGAACAGGCAGCCGCCTTCCTCCCCCAGGGAGGAAAGCGGCAACTGGCGTTTTATGGGGGGAGCTTCACCGCCATCCCCGCGGAGGAGCAGGAGGCGCTTCTGACTGCGGCAAAGGAGGCCCTTGACCGGGGTGAGATCGACGCGATCCGCCTTTCCACCAGACCGGACGCCATCGACGAAGCGGTGCTGGCACGGCTCCGGCGCTTTGGCGTCGAGACCGTGGAGCTCGGCGCGCAGTCCATGGACGACGCGGTGCTGCGCCTGTCCGGGCGCGGCCACACGGCGGCGGATGTGGAGCGGGCCTCAAAGCAGATTCAGGCGGCGGGCTTCCGGCTGATCTTACAGATGATGACCGGGCTTCCGGGGTCAACGGACGAAAAGGACGTCGAGACCGCGCGAAAAATCATCGCTCTGCGCCCCGACGGCGTGCGTATCTACCCCACGGTCATCGTGCGGGACACGGCGCTGTGCGATATGTGGCGGGCAGGGAAGTACCGGGAGCACACGGTCGAGGACGCGGTGCGTGTCTGCGCGGAGATCCTGCCGCTCTTTGAGGCGGCGGAGATTCCCGTGATCCGCCTCGGTCTCAACCCGACGGACGAGCTCACCGGCGGCGCGGCAGTCGCCGGGGCTTACCATCCCGCCCTGGGCGAACTGGTCAAAAGCCGGATTCTGCTGAACAAGGCAAGGGCGCTTTTGCGCGGCGTCGAGCCCGGCAGCCGCGTCACGCTCACGGTCGGGAAGGGCAAAACCTCCCAGATGGCGGGCCAGCACAGGGAAAATGTCCGCCGTCTCACGGAGGAATTCGGCCTTGCGGAGCTGAAGATCAGAGAAAATCCCGAATTGAATGGCGAAATCCTCTTATTTTCCGTTGAAAAAAGAGCGTAGAAGGTTTATAATAAATTAGTTTGTTCCTAAAAACGAAGTATCGGCTGAGACAGTGAGAAGCAGGTTCCGATTTGTCATTGCGAACCAGTGACCGACGTCACTGGTGCGGCAATCCGTACTCCCTGCGGCCGGTCTGCCATTTGCAAAGTCCGAAGTGCCTCCGGCGGGCGGATTGCCACGCCAGTGTGCGCACTGGCTCGCAATGACGGATGAGGCTGCAGCAAGCCGATGCCTCATAGAATTCAGAGGTCATTGTTTTGTACTTAAAGGCACTCGAGATTCAGGGCTTCAAATCCTTCCCGGACAAGACGCGCCTGAGCTTTGAAAAAGACATTACCGCCATCGTGGGGCCGAACGGCTCCGGCAAATCGAATATTTCCGACGCGATCCTCTGGGTTATGGGCGAGCAGCGCTCCAAGGCCCTGCGCGGCAGCAAGATGGAGGACGTCATCTTCGGCGGAACGGAGAAGCGCGGGGCCATGGGCTATGCGCAGGTCTCGCTCATCATCGACAATTCTGCCCGCATCTTTGATTCCGACAGCTCGGAGATCATGCTCACCCGCCGCTATTACCGCAGCGGCGAGAGCGAGTACTATATCAACAAGGAGGCCGTGCGCCTCAAGGATATCAATTCCCTGCTCATGGACACCGGACTTGGGCGCGACGGCTATTCCATCATTGGCCAGGGCCGCATCGCGGAGATCGTTTCCTCCCGCAGCACCGACCGGCGCGACGTGTTTGAGGAGGCGGCGGGCATCTCCCGTTACCGCTACCGCAAGGAGGAGGCCGAGCGCAAGCTGGAGCGCACTGAGGAAAACCTTGTGCGCATCAACGACAAGATCGAAGAGCTCGAAATGCAGGTCGGCCCCCTGAAAAAGCAGGCGGAGGTCGCAAAGCAGTATCTGCTTCTGCGGGACGAGCTGCGCGTGCAGGAGATTTCCCTCTGGATGGCTTCGCTCGACAGGCTGCACCAGCAGAATGAATCCGTACAGATGGAGTACGAGCAGGTGGCCATGGAGCTGGAAAAGGCCAGGGCCGAGCGCGAAGCGCTCTATGCGTCCTCCGAAGGGATCGGGGAGCGCATGCGCCGTAAGGATATCGAGACCGACCAGGCGCGCGAGCGCCTGTCCGCCGCCGAGGGGGAAGCCGCGAAGTGCGAATCCCTCGCCGCTGTTCTGCGGGCCGACCGGAAAAGCACCGAAGAGAGCCTGGAGCGCATGCTGTCCGATATCGCCGAGCAGGAAAACCGCGTGCGCGAGGTGCGCAGAAACATCGACGAGGCCGAAACCAAGCTCAGAGAGCTGGACGGGAGCCTTCAAAAGCTGAACCAAGACAGCGCCCGCAATCAGAATGCCCTTGAGGGGGCGCGCATGAAGGTCAGCAGCCGTGAGACAAATGTGGAGGCCCTGACCGAGAAGGTCAATCGCCTGTCGGTGGACGCGCGCACGATGGATTCCCGCATCAAGCTCCTGGGCGATATGGAGCGGGATTTTGAGGGCTATTCCAAGGCGGTCAAGGGCGTCATGCGGGAATCCGCCCGCGGCAATCTCAAGGGCATCCACGCCCCGGTGGCAAACCTCATCCGCACGGATGATGAGTTTGCGCTGGCCATCGAAACGGCGCTCGGCGCGTCCGCACAGAATATTGTCACCGATACCATGGCCGACGGACGCAGCGCCATTGAATACCTCAAGCGCACCGACGGCGGCCGCGCCACCTTCCTGGCGCTGGACACCGTGCGCGGAAAAGTTATGAACAATGCGCCCGACCGCGATCCCGGCTTCGTGGGCGTGGCCTCGGAGCTTGTAAAGTGTGAAGAACGCTATGACGGCATCATCGCGGAGCTGCTGGGCCGCACGGTCGTGGCCGAGGGACTTGGCGACGCAATCCGCATGTCGAAGAACAACCAGAACCGCCTGCGCATCGTAACGCTCGACGGGCAGCTCATCAGCCCCGGCGGCGCGATGACTGGCGGCAGCAGCGTCCGCGGCAGCGGCATTCTGTCCAGAGCCAACGAACTCGAAAAGCTCCGCAGGCAGCGCGAGAAAATGCGCGAGGACGAAAAGCGCAGCGCCCAGGAGCTGGAGCGGGCGAAGACGGATCTTGCCTCCGTGCGCTATCAGCTTGACATGTGCCTCGAGGAACAGAGTGAGCTGAAAAGCAGCGTCTCCTCTCTTGAGGCGGAGAAGCGCGCCACGCTCACCAATACCGCGCAGATGAAGCTGCTGCTCGAAAGTCTCACGGGCGACAGCATGGAGCGCCAGAAGACCGTGGACGCCTTCCGCGGCAGGATTGCGGATTTCGATACCCGCATTCAGGAGCGGGAACAGGAGCTCGAGGGCTATCGCAGGAAGTGCGAGGCCATTCGCGCGGAGATCGCCGAAATCAGCAAGAGCAAGCTGGAGCTGGAGGGCAAGCGGACGAAGGCCGACAAGGAGGCCCGTTCCCGCAGCGATGAGATTTCCGATCTCGAACGGCGCTCCGCAAAGATCGAACAAAAAAAGCTGGCCGCCGAAATGGAGGAAAAACAGCTTCTCGACAAGCTCTGGGAGAACTATGAGCTGAGCCATACCGCCGCGCAGTCCCAGCGCCAGCCGGTGGAGAGCATTCCGAAAACAACCAAGACCGTGTCCGAGCTGCGCGGGAAAATCAACGCCCTCGGCACACCGAACCTCGGCGCCATCGAGGAATATGAGCGCGTGAATACCCGCTACGAATTTCTCTCGGAGCAGCGCGCCGACGTGGACAAGGCGAAGGCGGAGCTTCTGGATATCATCAAAGACATCACAAACCAGATGGAGGAGGTCTTTGTCGAACGCTTCAGGGAGATCGACGCCTGCTTCCGCGAGACCTTCCTGGATCTCTTCGGCGGCGGTAAGGCGGCGCTGCGGCTGGAGGATGAAAACGACGTGCTCAACTGCGGCATTGAGATCAAGGTGCAGCCCCCCGGCAAGGCGCTTTCCAACATCAGCCTCCTGTCCGGCGGTGAGATGGCCTTCGTCGCCATCGCCCTGTACTTTGCGATCCTCAAGGTGCGCCCGACGCCCTTCTGCGTCATGGACGAGATCGAGGCCGCCCTGGACGACGCAAACGTCAACCGCTATGCAAGCTATATGCGTAAGATGTCCGAGAAAACGCAGTTTCTGGTCATCACCCACCGCCGCGGCACCATGGAGGAGGCCGACATGCTCTACGGCGTGACCATGCAGGAAAAAGGCGTCTCCACGGTCATCGAGCTCGACCTTGAAACCGCGCAGAAGACGGCAGAAGTTTAAGAGTGGAGAGTGGAGAGTGGAGTTAAGGTGTCGCTGCGCGACGATTTAAAATTGTCCCCGCAGGGGACACCACAACTCCACACGCCACCCTCCAAACTCCACACTCAGATAAATGAAACGTAAGGAGCAATCGCACAATGGGATTCTTTGACAAGATTTTCTCCGGTCTTACCAAGACCAGAGTCAAGATGGAGGATCTGGAAGAGATCTTCCGCAACTATCAGCCGGATGACGACGACTTCTTCGACGAGCTTGAAGAGCTGCTCATCATGGCGGACATGGGCGTGGACACGGTGGACCGTGTGGTCACCTCCATGCACTATCTCTGCTTCGACAAGAATATCAGGCGCGGCGACAAGGCCAGAGAGGTGCTGATCGACGAGCTCAGGAAGGAGCTGGACGCGGGCAATTCGGAGCTGAAGCTTGGGACGAAGCCCAGCGTGATCCTCATGGTCGGCGTCAACGGCGTGGGAAAAACGACCACCATCGGGAAGCTCGCGGCTTTATTGAAATCCCAGGGCAAGAGCGTTCTGCTCTGCGCGGGCGATACCTTCCGCGCCGCCGCTGCCGACCAGCTTGAGATCTGGGCCGAGCGCGCGGGCGTCGATATCGTCCGCCATGAGGAGGGGAGCGATCCCGCCGCCGTGGTCTATGACGGCATCTGCGCCGGCAAGGCCAGGGGCACCGACGTCATCATCATCGACACCGCCGGCCGCCTCCACAACAAGGCCAATCTGATGAACGAGCTGTCGAAAATGCGCCGGGGCGGCGTGGTCTTCGCCATTGCCAACCGCCTCAAGCTGCCGGTCAAGTTCGTCGGCGTGGGCGAGGGGATCGACGATCTGATCCCGTTCAATCCCAAGGACTACATCGAGGCGCTCTTCAAATAAGTGTGGAGAGTTGAGAGTGAAAAGTGGAGTTATGGAGTCCGCTTTGCGGACATATTTGAATAGTGCCGCAGGCACACCTTAACTTCACTCTCCACTCTTCACACTCCACACATAGACAAGGATCGTTTTCAATCAAAAGGAGAAACGTATGATTACAAGCAAGCAGCGCGCCCAGCTCCGGGGGCTGGCGATGAATGAGGATACGATCATCCAGATCGGCAAGGGCGGCATCACCGACAGCGTTGTGGAATCCGTGTCCGCTGCCCTCAAGGCGAGGGAACTGGTCAAGGGCAAGGTGCTGGAAAACTCCATGCTCACCGCCCGCGAGGCCTGCGACGCCCTGTGCGAAGCCTGCAAGGCAGAGCCCGTGCAGGTGATCGGCACGAAGTTTGTGCTCTTCAAACGCAACCCGAACGACCCGAAAATCGAATTGGTAAAGGATAAAAAGAAATGAGGATCGCCATTTACGGTGGCAGCTTCAACCCGCCGCATATCGGACACGCCGAGGCTGCCCGCGCAGCCGCTGAGACGCTGCAGCCCGACCGCTTTCTGGTCATTCCCACCAATACCCCGCCGCACAAGGAGCTGGAGGAGAACAGCCCCAGCCCCGAGCAGCGGCTGGAGTTCTGCCGCCTCGCCTTCGGGGATATCCCAGGGGTCGAGGTCTCCGACATGGAGCTCAGGCGCGAGGGGAAAAGCTACACCTCCGACACGGTCGACGCCCTGCGCGAACAGTACCCGGACGCGGAGATCTGCATCGTGATGGGGACGGACATGTTTCTCTCTTTCCGCAGCTGGTATCGCTGGCAGCACATTCTGGAGAACGCGACCCTCGCGGTGCTGAGCCGGGAAGATTTCGACCGCCGGGAGATCGAGAAATTCAAGGCGGAGCTGGAGGCGGAGAACGGCGCGCGCGTCGTTGTAATCCCGCACACGCCGCTGCCCATGAGCTCCACGGAGATCCGCGAGAGGCTGCGCCGCGGCCTGGGCGCCGACGATCTGTGCCAGGGGGTCTATGAGTTAATTATCCGCAACGGCTTCTATGACGCCAAGCCCGAGCTGCCCTGGCTGCGGCAGATGGTTATGCCCTATCTGAAGGCTGACCGCATCGCCCACGTCACCGGCGTGGAGAGCCAGGCGGTCATGCTCGCCATGCACTGGGGGGAGGATCCGGACGCCGCCGCCGTCGCGGGCATCCTGCACGATATCACCAAGGCGATGGGCAAAGAGAAACAGTTGAAACTGTGCCAGAAGTATGGTATCATTCTGGAAAAAGCCGAGCGGGACAACCCCTCGCTCCTGCACGCGCGCACCGGTGCGGCGCTGGCACGGGATCGCTTCGGCATCTCGGATGAAATCTACGGGGCAATCCGCTGGCACACCACCGGCAAGCCCGATATGACCCTGCTTGAAAAGATTATCTACCTCGCCGACTATACCGAGCCGACAAGAGATTTTGACGGCGTGGAAGAGCTGCGGGAGCTCAGCTTTGAGGATCTGGACAAGGCCATGGCCCTGGGACTTGAGATGAGCATTGAAGACTTGCATAACCGCGGGAAAGAGGTTTTCCACGATACGATGGACGCGTACAACTGGTATAAGAATGTGACCGAGTGATTCCGTTATGCATGAATGGTTTTGCATTAAAATCGTTTTTGCCGTAGCTTTGCCACGGCAAAAACACCCTGAGGCGAACATCGTGAGCCCTCGCGCCGACCAACTGAGGCGTCTCACGCAAGCCGAGGGCGATAAGCGCGAGTTTCTCGATTGAAAGCCGTGCTTTCAATCGAAATAAAAAGGAGGAAAAACTATGCTTACTGCCGAACAGATCGCCGCGATCGCCGCGAAAGCCCTGGAAGACAAGAAGGCCAAGGACGTCAAAGTCCTCAGAACGACCGAGCATACCGTGCTCGCCGACTATTTTGTTATCTGCAACGGTACCTCCTCCACGCACATCAAGGCGCTGGTCGACGAGGTGGATAAGCAGCTGTCCGAGGCGGGCGAGCCCCCCACGAGACGCGAGGGCCTGCGCTCCGATATCTGGGTGCTGATGGACTTCGGCTGCGTGATCGTCCACGTCTTCACCGACGAGGCCAGAAAGTTCTACGACCTGGAGCGTCTGTGGAGCGACGCCGCCGTTGTCGACCCGAAAACACTGGTACCCGCTGAATAAACCCGTTATTTCATCATAGGGAGAGAATCCAACATGAGATATGATTTCGCAGCCATTGAAAAGAAATGGCAGGACAGATGGGAAGAGTCCAAGCCCTATGCCGCCGAAACAGGGAGCGAGAAGCCCAAGTTCTACGGACTGATCGAGTTCCCGTATCCGTCGGCCGCCGGCTTGCATGTGGGTCATCCGCGCCCCTTCACCGCCATCGACATCGTCACCAGGAAAAAACGCATGGAGGGCTACAATGTCCTTTATCCGATCGGCTTTGACGCCTTCGGCCTGCCGACGGAGAACTTTGCCATCAAGAACCACATCCACCCCGCCATCGTCACGAAGCAGAACATCGAGAACTTCACCAGACAGCTAAAGATGCTTGGCTACGGCTTCGACTGGGATCGCGTGATCGACACCACCGACCCCAAGTACTACAAGTGGACCCAGTGGATCTTCCTGCAGATGTTCAAATATGGCCTTGCCTACAAGACCACCATGCCCATCAACTGGTGCACGAGCTGCAAGTGCGGCCTCGCCAATGAGGAGGTCGTCGAGGGCGTGTGTGAGCGCTGCGGTTCCCCCGTCGTCCGCAAGGAGAAGAGCCAGTGGATGCTGCGTATTACGAAATACGCCGACCGCCTGATCGACGATCTGGACGACCTCGATTTTATCGAGCGCGTCAAGGTGCAGCAGAAGAACTGGATCGGCCGCTCCACCGGCTGCGAGGTCACCTTTAAGACCAATACGCCCGACGAGATTACCGTCTACACCACCCGCGCCGATACCCTCTTCGGCGTGAGCTATGTCGTCATCTCTCCCGAGCACCCGCTGCTTGAAAAGTGGAAGGATCAGATTCAGAACTGGGACGCCGTCGCCGCTTATAAGGAGGCCGCTTCCCGCAAGTCCGACTTTGAGCGCGGCGAGCTCAACAAGGAGAAGACCGGCGTCCGTCTCGAGGGGATCGAGGTCATCAATCCCGCCACCGGCGAGGCTGTCCCCATGTTCGTCTCCGACTACGTCCTCATGGGCTACGGCACCGGCATCGTCATGGGCGTGCCCGGTCACGACCAGCGCGACTGGGAGTTTGCCACCAAGTTCGGCCTGCCCATCATCGAGGTCGTCAAGGGCGGCGACATCACCAAGGAGGCATTTGTCTCCAAGGATGAGGACGCCATCATGGTCAACTCCGGCTTCCTCAACGGCATGACCGTCAAGGAGGCCATCCCCGCCATGAAGGACTACGCCGTCAAGCAGGGCTGGGGCAAGGAAAAGGTCAACTACAAGCTGCGCGACTGGGTCTTCTCCCGCCAGCGCTACTGGGGCGAGCCGATCCCCCTCGTCAACTGCGAGAAGTGCGGCTGGGTTCCCATCCCGGAGAGCGAGCTGCCGCTGGTTCTGCCCAAGGTCGACAGCTACGAGCCCACCGACGACGGCGAATCCCC
>CADAPH010000041.1 GCA_902789745.1 Oscillospiraceae bacterium
TCCGCACCATCCGCAGCGTGCATGACGGCGAAACGGCGCGTTTCGGCAATGCAAGCCGGAAGGATGCCGCCGCCTTTCTGCGCGAGGGCTGCGGCAAACGCTGTGAAGGACCGGGAAGCTGAGTCTGTCGGGATATACAATGCGGAATCTTTGTAAGGGAAAACGGTGATATATCATGCGAAAACTTCTATTCGATAACCGCCGTCAAAAAGCGACAGCCCTCGTGCTTGCCCTGGTCATTCTTTTGGTGATCGCAATTGACGCATCCCTGATCCTGCGCCTTTCACGCGCACGGAGCAACGAACTGGGCAATACCCAGCTGGATGTGATCCGCAGCGACCTGGAGGATACGATCACCGGAGCGGAAACCGCATTGCTGCGCGTGGCGATGGGCGCGGAGCAGTTGATGGAAACCGGCGCAGCCCAGGAAGAGCTCACGGAGTATTTCTATGCGCAGCGGGACAAGTATCAGCCCAATGCCAGTTTTAAAAACGTGTATATCGCCAATCCCGACTGGCTGATCGTCCCCGACTTCAACGCGCCGGAGGGCTTTCACGCGCCGGAACGCTCCTGGTTCATCGGCGCTCAGGAGCATCCGGGCGAGGTCTTTATCACCGAACCCTATCTGGACGCGGACGACGGACAGATGTGCTTTTCCGTCTCCACGCTGCTCTCCGACGGGGAAACCGTCGTAGGTATGGATCTGAATTTCTCCGAGGCTCAGGAGTCCATTCTCCGTATGACGCAGGGCCGGGAGCAAACCGCCATGATCGTCACCTCCGGCGGCCTGATCGCGGGCTATACGGACATGTCTCTGGTTGGCGAACGGGCAGAAGAAAAGCTCCCGGATTATGCGGGGATTCTGAAACGGGTCGCTTCTTCTCAGGCGCATAACAGCTTTCGGGTAGAGCTGGACGGCCGTCCCTGCATCGTGTTTTCCTCGGAAACCGACAACGGCTGGTATCTGATACTCAGCGTGGATACCGGTACTCTCTACGGAGAGAGCTACCGGCAGGTAGCGATACTGGCGCTCGTGAATCTCGCCATGCTTGCCGCGGTGCTGATCTTTTGTCTGCTCAGCATCCGTAAAACCGGGCAGGCGGAAGACATGATGAGTGAGGCCGGCGGCAGAATGAACGGCTTTGCGGATCGGATTTGGGAATCGGCGGCCCATCTTCTGCGGCTGGGCGACGTGCGGCTGCTCCGTAAAAAAGAAGACCCGGAGGAGCTGCTTGACCGGGTCAAGGATTCCGGACAGCACTTGTCCGCGCTTGCCGATGAAATGCGTTCCAGTGCCGTAAGACTGCGCTCGGAGGCGGAGAAGGGGAGAACCGCTGCGAAGGTCGCGGATTCTCTGGAAGCGCCCAGCCGGAAGGTGCGCAACGGGATCATAGCTGCGCTGCTGGTATCTCTGGCGATCGTGCTGACCTTCTGCATCAGCATATCGTCAAGCTGGGGAACATCCCGGCTGAACCGGGAAGCGGATTCCTATGAAAACCAACTGAATGAATGGCTGACCGAACAGACGAGCATCCTTTATATGTTCAGCGACGTGATCTCTTCCCAGCCCGGACTGCTGGACGACTATGACGCCGCGGTACGCTGGCTTGCCGACATCTCCGGGAATTATCCGGACATCTCCCTGTGCTATCTGGCAAATCCCTATTTGGAGCATCCGGTCATTATGAGCAACGGCTGGGAGCCCGGCGAGGATTACCGGCCGGAAACCCGGCCCTGGTATCGGGCCACGGAGCGCTCCGCCAATGGATTCAGCATTTCGTCCCCGTATCTGGACGCCGAGTCCGGTACCTACTGCATCACGCTTTCCCGTGTGGTTTACGGGAAAAGCGGCGAATTCCTGGGCATCTTCGGCATAGACTTCTTCCTCGACAAGCTGATCTCGGTGCTCGGCGAGAGCTATACCAGCCGCGGCTATGCCTTCCTTGTAGACTCGGACAGCGTCATCATCAACCACCCGAACGAAGCCTATCAGATTGGAGAAAGCTCCGGTATGAGCATTGAGGATACGGAGTACGCCGATGCTTTCAACCGGGATGGCGTCACGACTTTGCGCGATTATTCGTCAAAGCTCATGGCCTGCCTTGGCCGGAAAACGGATTCCGGCTTTACAGTGATGGTGGCGAACCGCTGGTGGGACATCTACGGAAATGTCGTTATTGTCACGATCGTATTCCTTCTGCTGTTCAGTGCCTGCCTTCTGTTCATCGTATCCCTGATCAATCGCCTGATCCGCTGGCAGGCGGAAGCCAACCGCAAGCTTGTCGCGGCAGCGGAGGAGGCCCGGAACGCCAATATGGCAAAATCGCGATTCCTGTCCCAGATGAGCCACGAGATCCGGACGCCCATGAACGCGATCATCGGCCTGAACAGCATTGTCCTGCGAGACGAGAGTATTTCCGCGCATACGCGCCTGGAGCTGGAAAAAAGCAGCGCGAGCGCGCGCCATCTGCTCGCCCTGATCAATGATATCCTCGACATGAGCCGCATCGAATCCGGACGAACGGTTCTTAAAGCGGAGACCTTTGCTTTCCGGGAGCTCCTGGAGCAAATCAGCGTGATCGTCGGCGGTCAATGTGAGGACAAAGGCCTTCAGTTCGTGTTCAAGCGGAACGGGCCTCTGGATGAATACTATGTAGGCGATGCGCTGAAGCTCAAGCAGATCATTATCAACATTCTCGGCAACTCCGTGAAGTTCACCGACGCGCCCGGCGTGATCACCTTTGCCGTCGAGCAGACATCCTGCACGCAGGAAAAAGCCGTTCTCCGTTTTATCATGGAGGATACCGGGATCGGCATGGATAAGGAGTTTATACCCAAGCTCTTTGACGCGTTCTCCCAGGAGGATTCCGGCAACACGAGCAAATACGGCGGCAGCGGTCTCGGCATGGCCATTACGAAGAGCTTTGTGGACATGATGGACGGCGAGATCCGTGTCGAGAGCGAAAAAGGACTCGGAACGACCTTCACGGTGACTGTGACACTGGGCCGGGTACACGAATCAGAACGCCAGGAAGCGTCCGATGACGCGGCAGACGTTTCAGCTCCGGAGGTCTCTCTGGAGGGCCGACGTGTGCTGATCGCGGAGGATCAGGAGATGAACGCGGAGATCCTGATGGATCTGCTTGAGATGGAAGGCATCGGCTCGGAATGGGCGGAAAACGGAAAGCTCGCCGTCGAGAGATTTGCGCAAAGCGAGGCAGGGCACTTCGATGCGATCCTGATGGATGTGCGGATGCCCGTCATGGACGGTCTGACCGCCGCGCGGGAGATCCGGAAGCTGGACCGGCCGGACGCCGGGACGATCCCGATCGTCGCGCTGACGGCCAACGCCTTCGAGGAGGATGTGCAGCAATGTCTGCAGGCGGGCATGAACGCACACCTGGCAAAGCCGGTTGAGATGGAGCGTCTCTATCAGGTGCTCGGAAAGCTGATACGCGAGGCCGGTGAAACGGCATAAGCACAGCATACGCGGTAGATTCAGAAAATCAGGCCGGGAGGAATGGACATGAATCCCACAGAAAGATTTTATTTTGACGCGAGAACGCAGGAGATACTGGAGCACCTGACCATCCCGTTCGCGATCTATCAGTACATCGACAAACGGGTGGTGACGGTTGCGCTCTCTCAGGGCTTCTGCACGGAGTTCGGCTTCAAAACGCTCCGGGACGCCTATCAAGCCATGGACAACGACATGTACCGGGCTACCCACCCGGACGACAAGTCGCGCGTCGCTGACGCCGCCTATCGCTTTGCCGCCTTCGACGTCCCCTACGATATGGTTTACCGCACCCGTACGCTGAAGGACCCGGATTATATCATCCTTCACGCCTACGGCAAGAGCATCTATCCGAAGCCGGGCGTGCGCCTCTGCCTGACCTGGTATGCCTACGAGGGTCATTTCTCGGAGGAGCAGGGAATCTATGAGAACGTTCTGAGCCACACGCTGAGTCGCTTTCTTGCGGAGAATCGCGAATCCCGCGGTATGTATTACGACTACATGACCGGTCTGCCCAATATGACCTATTTCTATGAACTGGCCGAGGCGGGCCGAAGGAGTATACAGGAGGGCGGTCAGGCGTCGACCATTTGTTTCTTTGACCTGACGGGCCTGAAGCGCTTCAACCGGCGGCATGGCTATGCGGAGGGTGACAGGCTGATCCGCGCCGTGGCCGCGATCCTGGCAAGGAATTTCAGCAGCGAAAGCTGCGCACGGTTCGCGCAGGATCACTTCGCGGCCTTTGCGCCGGAGGACGGGCTGAGAGCGCGCCTTGACGCGGTCATAGAGGAGTGCGCGGCGGCCAACGACGGGAAAACCCTGCCGCTGCGGATCGGCGTCTATCCCGACCGGATCGAGGCGGTGGAGATTGGCACCGCCTGCGACCGGGCGAGGCTGGCGGCAAACAGCCGGAGAAAGAGTGAGGGCTCCTGCGTTGCAGTTTTTGACCAGCTTATGCTGGCTGAGGAGAAAAACCGCCAGGAGATCGTCGACAACCTTGATAGAGCTATTGAAGAAGGCTGGATCAAGGTATACTATCAGCCCATCGTCCGCTCCGTAAACGGCAAGATCTGCGACGTTGAGGCGCTGGCCCGCTGGGACGACCCGGTGCGCGGGCTGCTTTCACCGGCTTTCTTTATCCCGGTCCTGGAGGAGACCGGCCTGATATACAAGCTGGATCTGTGCGTCGTGAGACAGGTTCTCAGGGACCTGAAAGCAACAGAGAAAAGCGGTATCCAGTGCCTGCCTGTCTCCGTCAACTTCTCCCGCGTGGATTTCGACGCCTGTGATCTGGTACATGAGCTCTGCCGCATGGTGGACGAGGCCGGCGTCGACCGCAGGCTCATCCATGTGGAGATCACCGAGAGCGTGGTGGGCAGCGACTTCGACTACATGAAGGAGCAGATCGAGCATTTCCGTTCCCATGGCTTCCAGGTGTGGATGGACGATTTCGGAAGCGGCTATTCTTCCCTGGACGTCCTGCAGCGCATCAAATTTGACCTCATCAAATTCGACATGGGCTTTACGAGGCGGCTGGATGAGGGAAACAACGGGAAGATCATCCTGACCGAGATGATGAGAATGGCGACCTCGCTGGGGGTCGACACCGTATGCGAGGGCGTGGAAACGGAGACGCAGGCCGCCTTCCTGCGGGAGATCGGCTGCTCCAAGCTGCAGGGATACTATTATTCAAAGCCCGCGCCGCCGAAGGAGATCCTGAATCACTTTACACTCGACAATCAAAACGGATTTGAAGATCCGCGGGAGTCCGCCTACTATGACGCCATGGGCCGGGTCAACCTCTATGATCTGTCCTTCCTCGCCAGTCTGGACGACAGCGTGACGAAAAACACCTTCGACACCGTGCCTATGGGCGTCATGGAGGTCAACCGCAGCGGCGACAGGGTGAAGTATGTGCGCAGCAATCCGTCCTACCGTGATTTTATGAAACGGGCCTTCGGGTTTGACCTGTCCGATCCGAACAGGGAGTACCCTGTTCCGGCAGAAGACCCCGGCGCCGATTTTATGAAAGCCGTGGAGCAGAGCCGGAACAACGGCAGCAACCGCGCCTTTATAGCCGAGAGGCAGGCGGACGGCTCAAGCACCCATTCCTTTGCGCGTGTCTTCGCCGAGAGTCCCGTCACCGGAAGCTATGCGGTCGCTCTTGCCGTGCTTTCGGTCACGCCGCCGGATGAGAGTACAACCTACGCGGACATCGCCAGAGCCCTCGCGGCCGACTATTACAATATTTACGTCATCGATCTGGATACCGATGAATACACGGAATACTCCTCCCAGGTCGGCGGGGAGGAATTGCAGAAAGAGCGAAAAGGCGTCGATTTCTTCGCCTCGGCCAGACGCGATACGATGACGCGCATCTATGAGGACGACCGGGAGGGCTTCCTGAAGCTCTTCACGAGGGAAAACGTGCTCCGGGAATTGGACGCGCAGGGCGTGTTCACGACAAGCTATCGCCTGATCGACACTGGGACGCCGATGTACGTCAACATGAAGATCACCAGGATGCGCGGCGGCAATCGCATCATCCTGGGCGTCAGCATTATTGACTCGCAGATGAAGCAGCAAGAGGAGGAGAAACGGCTCCGCCAGGAGAAAGCCGCGCTGGGGCGGATCGCCGCGCTGTCCCCCGATTACATCGTGCTGTATACGGTCGATCCTGTGACGGGGCAGTATACGCAGTACAGCCCGTCAAATGAATTTGAGAGCTTCGGCCTGGACAGGCAGGGAGAGGATTTCTTTACCGACGTCCGGCTGGACGCGCCGAAGGCGATCGCGCCGGAGGATATGGAGCGGCATCTGCGCGTTCTCACGAAGGAAAACATGCTGCGTGAGATGCGGGAGAACGGGTTCTTTATCCACCGTTACGGCCTTCTCCTTGACGGAAAAGCCGTCCCCGTCGTGCTGAGAGCCACGCTCACCAGAGAAGAAGACAGAGAGATGATCGTGCTCGGCGTAAGCATGGATCGCGCGGAAGAGCCGCAGGACACGGAGGCGGAAACCCGCAGGGAGCTTTCCGTCCTGCTGCAGGAAAACGAGCAGTTGAAGAAGGAAGCCGCCGTGAGCCGAAGGATCGCCGAGCTCAAGGACTCCGTATCGTCTCTGCTGACCAATATGCCGGGGCTGACCTTCTCCAAGGATGTGGCGACCGGGCGGTATCTGGCCTGCAATCAGGCCTTTGCGGTGTACGCCGGCAAGGATACTCCGGAGGGAGTGGTCGGCCTGACGGACTATGAAATCTTTGACCGGGAGACGGCAGAGCATTTTGTGGCGGACGACAAGAAAGCGCTGGGCATGGACGAGCCCTATGTGTTCTTCGAGGACGTCCTGGACGCCAAGGGGCAGCAAAAGCAGTTCCAGACGACCAAGCTGAAGTTCATCGACAACACCGGGAGAGAGTGCCTGCTCGGGCTTTGCCAGGACATGACGGAGGCCGTGCGTTACCAGCGTGAAAACGCCTCGGCAAAGGAAGCCTACGAAGAAGCCAGGAATACCAGCATCATCTACAGCCACATTGCCCGCGCGCTGGCCCGCGGCTACACGGACCTGTACTATGTCAATATCGAAACGGATGAGCTGATCGAATACCACACGGACGACGAGCTCGGCGTGCTCACCGAGGCGCGGCGGGGCACGGATTTCTTTGAGGGCTGCCGGCGCGACGTCAAGCTGTTCGTGCATCCCGACGATCAGGAAGAGTTCGTCAGGGCCATGGACAGAGAGTTCCTCACGGCGGAGCTGGAACGGTCCAAGGTTTTTGAGATGACCTATCGCAGAATCAAGAATGAGAAAACTTTCTATGTACAGATGAAGGTTTCCCGCGTTGAGGGCGACAGGCGCTTCATTGTCCTCGCCGTCTCGGACGTTGACGAGCTGATGAAGAAGCGGCAGGCGGAGGAACGGGTCCAGGAGGAACGGATCATCTACGCGCGTCTCCACGCCCTCACCGGCAATTTTATGGTCGTCTATGTCGTGGATCCGGAGACGGATTCCTATCGGGAGTTCTCCTCGACCGACAATTATACGGAGAGCTTGCAGCAGGCGAAGGACGGAGAGAACTTCTTTGAGAAAGTGCGGAAGGTCGCCCGCGAGGCCAATTACCCGGCGGATTTGAAGCGTTTCCTCTCTGCTTTCACCAAGGAAAACGTTATGGCAGAGATAGCGCGCAGCGGGATCTTTACCTTTGGGTATCGGATCATGATGGACGGCAGGCCGGTGCACGTCCAGATGAAAGCCGCCCTGGTGGAGGAGAAGGAAGGAGCGCGTCTGATTGTCGGCCTCAATGATGTGGATGCGCAGATCCGCCAGGAAGAGGAAATCGAAAAGCGTCTCGAACAGGCCCAGGCTCAGGCCAATATTGACGCGCTGACGGGCGTGAAAAACAAGCACGCCTTTTTGGAGACAGAGACACGCATAGACCGCCAGATCGAAAACAACCGCCAGGCCCCGTTCGCCGTTGTGATCTTCGATGTGAACGATCTGAAAAAAATCAATGACAGTTTCGGACATCAGGCAGGAGATCAGGCGATACGCGACGCCTGCAAAACCATCTGCGATACGTTTAAGCACAGTCCTGTTTTCCGAGTCGGCGGCGATGAGTTCGCGGTGATCGCGCAGGGTCAGGATTATACGCATATCCATGAACTGGTAGCGGAAATCAACCGCCGCAACGAAGCAGCCCTGCGGTCCGGCGGCCTTGTCATCGCCTGCGGCATGGCGCGCTTCGAGCAGGAGACCTGCGTGGCCGCGGTATTTGAACGCGCCGATCACCGGATGTATGAGAATAAAAACGCGCTCAAATCCGCAAAACGGGAATCAGCGCCGGAGCGTGACGGCTGATTTTGTGCTCGTTGCTCAGATAATCCGAAAAGGAGACAGATCTCTATGAAACGACTGAATCCGACCGCCCGTTCCCTGATCCTTATCTGCGTATTGTTGGGCGCGGCCAACATCCTGCTTGCCGGCGTCCTGATCAACGACTCCCGCCGCGCCATCCGCGAGCAGATCGAAAACCGTATGCTGGACGTGGCGAACACCGCCGCAGCCATGCTAAACGGCGACGAGCTGCGCGTGCTCCGGGCCGAGAACCGGGACACCCCCGCTTACAAAAATACGCTCGACATCCTGTCCCGCTTTGAACAGAACATCGAGCTTGCGTATATCTATTGCGTGCGCGCCATGCCGGACGGGGCCTTCATCTTCACCATCGACCCCGACCCCGAGTCCCCCGGCGCCTTTGGCGACCATATCGCAACGACCGACGCCCTCGTCGGCGCCGGCCTCGGCACCCCCGGCGTGGATCGGGAGGCCTATACAGACCAGTGGGGCCGCTTCTACAGCGCCTATTCCCCGGTCTTTGACTCTGAGGGTCAGGTCAGCGGCATCGTCGCCGTCGACTTCTCCGCCGACTGGTATGATGCGCAGATTTCCCACCAGATCAGCATCTCCCTGCGCATCAGCGGCCTGTCTCTGATTGCTGCGGCCGCGGCGATCACCCTGATCGTCATGCGCTATCGCAGGCGCTTCAGTCACCTCTTCCGGGAGATGAACCTCGTCTCCGACGGGATCGAAACCCTTGTGCACGAGATATCGCCCGGCGCGCCTGAAGCGCCCCGGGCTGCGGAGGAGACGGGCAGCTCCGATGAGATTGAGCGCCTCGGCGGCAGGATCCACGCCCTGCAGGAGAGGCTCAGCGAAGAGATCGCTCTTGTCCGCTCCCGCGCCTACATCGACGGCCTGACCGGACTCGGCAATCGCGCGGCCTATGAGGAGCATATCCACCGCCTTAACGACGCGATCCGGGACGGCACGGCGACCTTTGCCATCGCGGTCTTTGATCTCAACGGCCTCAAGGATATCAACGACCGCTTCGGCCACGAGCGCGGCGATGAAGTTATCCGCGCCGTCGCCCATTCGCTGCGGGAGGGCTTCACCGAAGGGCATCCGTACCGTATCGGCGGGGACGAGTTCGCCGTCATCCTTGAGGGCAGCTTTGGCGATATAACGGAGCGGATGGAGCGGCTGCACGGCGATCAGGACGGCTTTTTCCTGTCGGAGGGCTTTGCCGCCTTCGACCCTGCGTCCGATACCGATTGCCACATGGTCTTCAATCGGGCCGACAAGCTCATGTACGAGGACAAGCGCCAATACTATCTCACCCACGGCGACAGAAGACGACGGTAAGCAAACGGGGAAGCACGGAAAGAGACAGTTTTTCTTTTCCGTGGTGAACCCGGGCTTCTGACAGGTCTCTTTGAAAACACGACGAAAGGGTGGCTGGCCTTTTATGCACTCGATCAGGACAAAAATATCCGCCGCAACAATCGGCGCGATCATCATCACGATGATTATTGCAGCGGTTCTCGGCGTGGTCGCCATCCGTTAGCTCGGGACAAGCAGTGCGGAAAAGAGCTTCTCTGCGAAGCGGGACAAAAGAATCTGGACGACTATCTGGAGGATCTGGAGCAGGAAGTTGGCGTTATCTCCGCCTACGTCGAAGACAATCTTGACGATCTCAGCGACGAGGCGCTTCAGGCCCATCTGGACCATGTGAGCGATTTCTTCAAAAAGGTCATGATCAAAACCAAGGGCGTCGTGACGTATTATTATCGCATCGACCCGATCGTCTCCTCCACTGTCAAGGGCTTCTGGTACGTCGATCTTGACGGCGAGGGCTTCCGGGAGCATGAGGTGACGGATATCACCCTCTATGACACCTCCGACACCTCGGCTCTTGTCTGGTTTACCGTGCCGAAATATGAGGGCAAGGCCGTCTGGCTTCCGCCGTACATCACGGACAATCTGGATGTGCGGGACATGGCGGAGATGGTATGCTCCTGCATATGATACATCTTTTCCTGATTGGCAGCGGTTTTCTCCTGAATATCCTCCTGAACGAGATCGTTGTAGTAGATGTAGCAGAGTGCGCCGCAAAGGCCGATCCCGATGTAGTCGGTGTGCACCCTAAACAGGATCAGCGGCACAATCGCGGCAGCCAGCAGCACAAACACCATGATGATCGTGGGCAGATCGCGCCGTTTGAAGCGCCTGCTCACGGCAATCATGCTGACGAACAGAAAAGCCAGACTAATAAGATAGGCGATCTCGTAGATGATGTAATACGGGCCGCGTATATATTTTCCCGCTTCATCGAAGTAAAAAATCAAGCCGAATGGGGCGAGAACGCTCTCCGCCAGCGCGTGTAGACAGAACGCCGTTCCCACGATGATGGCGGGTCGGTATAGTCCGAGCGCCCCGCCGAAAAAGACGGGCAGCATCGGCGAAAGAGAAAACTGGAGCACCGTCAGGATCGTCAGCGGAAGCGCGAAGGAGGGCCCGCAGGAGTCGAACTGTTTGGCTACGAACTCCGCTCCGGCGCAGAAGAAGACCGAAATGAACATGAGCAGGTACCACCGCTTCTCCACACGGGTAAAGCCCGGGTAATACGCCACATGATACATCATGGCCACCATCAGCAATTCCGTCAGCAGGATAGCTCCGGCATATAAACTCATCCTCCGCACCTCCTTTCCTTTCGTCCGGCCGTATGGCGCCCGACAGCTCGCCGCAGGAAACGCCGAAGAATGTTTCCCCTGCCCGCCGAGCTTTCCCGTTTTTCCACAGCGCCGCCCCCGTTCAGGGACGACAAACGGATCGAGCCCCGCTTCTGTCTTATCGACGGCCTTGCCCATGCGCGAAAAAACAAATGAATTATAGCAGTCAGGCATGGATAGTTCAAGATCGGAAGAAAGAATCGCTCACGTAAATGAGCAAATAAGGCAGAGCGTCATCGTCCATGGATCAGGACAGAATGAACGCGCATCCTGAACTGTCATCAACAGCACGACGAACTTGTTCCGCGCTGCTGCCGATCCCCACATCCAGCAGATTTATACCGCCTTTCTCTGTATAGTTGAAAAGGGGAAAAGATAAAAAACACCTTGACAAAACGTGCGCCATACTGCGTTGGAGCCCTTGACCATATATGTCCATTATGCTCTGCGGGCTCCGCCTTGTCTGGCGCAAATTTTGCTCGGAAATCCATTTGCTCTTCTTATTAAGGAATAGTATAAAAAACACCCCCGCGCGAAAGCGCGGGGGTGCGGTGCTTATTCAGCTTTCAATCTCAGATGTCGTGCTTTCTGAGCTTGGGAACCAGGACGACGACCGCGGTGCCGGAGAGCAGGAGGAACGCGGCCCAGAGGCCGAGGTTGCTCTCATCGCCGGTTCTCGGGCTTGCGGAGCCCTGGGCGGTGGTCAGAACCTGGAAGGTGGTGGAGGCGTAGTTGCCGTCCGTGGTGCGCACCTTGATGGTGTAGGTGTTGCCGGGGGTGCGCTTGTTGAGGAACTCAAAGCTCAGGGTGACGGTCTTGCCGTCCCAGGACACGCCGTAATCGGCAGCGTCGGTCAGGGGGATGTTGCCCACGTAGACCTCAGACACGGGGGAGCTGCTGCGGAAGCGGAGGCTCCTGGTGCTGTTGATGACGTGCTTGTCGGTGTCAATGGCGCGCAGCGTGGGGCCGACGCGGAAGGACACGACGTTGGAGTAGAGCTTGTCGGGATGGCGGGCGTCGATGACCTGCATGTAGTAGGTCTCCTCGGGGCTCAGGGAGTTGAGGAAGTTGGTGCCCAGCATGATGTAGCCGTAGCCGAGATCCCAGTACTGGTCGATGCGGACGGAGGTGGCGCCGGCCATGCTGCTTCTGGTGCTGACGATGATGTCAGGGACGATCACGTCGATGCCGTAGCCCTTGTAGTTCCAGTCGTTGCCGGCCATGTCATGGATCTGAGAGTAGAAGCTCAGGGGATCGGTGCCGCCGTACCACATCTGGTAGTCGGGCGTCAGCTTCGCCTTGCCGACCAGGGGATAATCGCCGGACTTGACGATGAAGGTGCCCATGATGACCTGGTCGCTGGTGCTGCCCTGGGTCGGGAAGCCGATCAGGTAGTACTCGCCGTCGTTCAGGTTGTCAAGGTATCTCTTCAAAAGGTGGACAGCCTTGCCGCTGGACGAGCGCTCATACTCGTTGACGCTCAGGACATGGGTGTAGGAACCGGAGACGGCGGCAACGCCGAAGCCCTTCATGTTCGGAATCTCGCTGGGATCAACGGGATCGGAAGTGGCATAAATGAACGGACTGTTCGGGTCATTCTTGTCGTAAGGGCTGTTGACGATTGCGAACTTGCCATAGCTGCCCGCGTTGACATTGAAGAAGCCGAGCTTGACGGGAACGTCTTCATAGCGCTTGCCGTAGACGTAGTAGGTGCCGGGGGTCAGGGTCGCAAGCCACTCCTTGAGGAGGGTCATCGTCTTGGTTTCCATCTTGTACTGGGAACCCGCGACGAGACTAATCAGATTGGAGCCGGTGGCGGAGGTGCTGTAGGCAAGACCGGCGGGGAAAGTGTCGCCGTCCATGTCGCCGCCGCCGCTGGTGACGGTGATTTTAATGTCCTCAGGAGCAGACTTCGAAATCGAGGTCGGCTCGAACTTGAATTTGACGGGCTCAGTCAGCTGGGAGTACGGCGTGTTGAAGGTATCGGCAGTCTCCATCTCAAAGTCGATGGTACCGTCGGCCTTCTTGTTGTCGTCCTCGGCCGCTTCCACGGCGACTTCGACGGCAGGCTCCTCAATGTTGAGAGCGAAGGTATCGGTCTCCGCTGCGGGGGCGGCGGGAGCCTCAAAGCTCTCGGAGACGGCAGTGCTGAACCCACCGTCAAAATTAAATGTGCCGTCGGAGGCAGGGTTCTCACTTGCGGCAAAGCCGCCGTTGTTCTCGGTGCCAAAGTCAAAGTCCGCGAATGCGCTCGCAGCGAAGAGGCCGAAGCACATCACGACGACCAGGAACATTGACAAGACCTTAGAAAAAGTTTTCATGTTGTCCTCTCCTTATATGTTCGTTTGCTTGAAACTACAATATCATACAGCGCAAAGGAAGAGCCTGCAGTTCACTTCCTCTGCGGTGCAGCTATAATGTAACACGCTCTTTCACAAATTGCAAGAGTTTTTTCATATTTCCGCCCTAAAATTTTTCCCAATTGTAACCGCTTTGAAATCTATCAACTTTCAAACCACCCGCCTTTTGTGCAGGAATCAGGGGAAAACCGGGAAATCCCGGAACTCTTTTCGGACTTTGCCGCGGCCTCCGGCGGGACATGTTACAAAGGACGCGGCGGGTGCTCGCCCCGGCGGTTCTCTCTCCTGTGCTTACTATGACGCCGGGGGTGTGCGCTTTGTTCCCGCAATTTTCAGAAAAATTTATATCGATGCGGAGGGGCGCGAACGTCGGTTATTGTGCAGGGGATGGCGTCCCCTGCGGCGAAATGCAGGATTGACGGGTTCGATGGGTAAAACCGTACAACGTTACCCAACCGTCATTGCGAACCAGTGCGCACACTGGTGTGGCAATCCGCCCGCCGGAGGCCGTTGGATTGTGCAAATGTCAAGTTGATCGCAGAGAAAACGGATTGCCACACCAGTGACATCGGTCACTGGTTCGCAATGACAAACCGGAAGAGTGTACGTTTTCACTGGGGTGATATATATAATTGGCATTGTACCGCCGGAAGGAACACTCGCTCCTTCCTTACGCTATTCTACGGGGATTTGATTATTTTGCTGTTCCGCCTCCCTCAGAGAGGGAACC
Organism: Oscillospiraceae bacterium; assembly: GCA_902789745.1. Taxonomy (GTDB): domain Bacteria; phylum Bacillota; class Clostridia; order Oscillospirales; family Oscillospiraceae; genus Limivicinus. The sequence continues at coordinate 14,179 of CADAPH010000041.1, forward strand.
GAAAAACAGCGCCGGCCGGCTCAAAGGAACCGATCGGCGCTGTTTGCGATTTGCGCTTTTTTTATTCGTAGTCCACCACGTTTGCCCAGCGGAGGAGGAAGTCGCGCTCCTCCAGCTTGCCCTTGACGGACTGGGAGGCGGCGACGATGGGCATCCACTTCTGGACATAGCTCTTCTCGATGTTGCTGCCCTCGCAGAACATGTCGAGGTACTTCTCGGCCAGGTCGGCCTCGCCGCGCAGGTGGAAGGTCAGGAAGCTGCGCGCGGCGTCGGCGGAGGCGTTGCCCTGGGTGGCGTGCGCCCAGTCGATGACAAAGAGCTTGCCCTCCGGCGTGAGGATGATGTTGGAGGGGCAGAGGTCGCCGTGGCAGAGCTTGTCGTGGTTCGGCAGACCCTCCAGGCGGATCAGCAGCTCATAGCGGGTCACGGGGTCGATATCGGCCATGAGGATCTTGCGGTTCATCTTGTCCTTGAGGCGGGACAGGAGCGGGCACTTCTTGGTGTGGATCAGAAGCTGGGTGTCCACCATCATCTCCAGATACTTCTGGGTCTCGTCGGGATTGTCGCGCATGAGGTGGGACAGGGTCTCGCCCTCGATATACTCCGAGACGATGGCCCATTTGCCGTCGATGGTCGTGACCTCCAGGATCTTCGGGACGTTCAGGCCGCAGTCCTCCACGCGCGCCTGGTTGAGCGCCTCGTTGAGGATGTCCGCCTTGCCGAAGCTGTGGTTGAAGACCTTGACGCACTTGTCCCCGTCGCGGTAGATGACTTTGTTTTTGCGTTCAGCGATCACATTTTCCAGATTCATGCTTATGCTCTCCCTTCCAGCTGTTTTGCGTCGGGCTTCGCCGTCTCCTGAAACTTCTTGCCGTAATAGGCGTTGAGATACATCTGCCGGATCTCGCTCATGAGCGGGTAGCGCGGGTTGGCGCCGGTGCACTGGTCGTCAAAGGCCTGCTCCACCATCTGGTCGAGGGTTTCGAGGAAGGCGTTCTCATCCTCCACATAGTCACGGATCGTGGGCTTGATGCCGATGGTCGCCTTGAGCTCGTCGATCTTCGCGATCAGGGCTTCCAGCTTCTCCTCATCGGTATTCCCGCCGCAGCCGAGGGCGTCGGCCACCATCGCGTAGCGGGCCAGCGTCTTCGGGTGGTCGTACTGGGAGAAGGTGCCCATCTTGGCAGGGGCCTCGGACGCGTTGAAGCGCAGCACCTCGTCCATCATGAGGGCATTGGCGAGGCCGTGGGCGATGTGGTGGAACGCGCCCAGCTTGTGCGCCATGGAGTGCATCACGCCGAGGAAGGCGTTGGCGAAGGCCATGCCCGCCATGGTGGCGGCGTTGGCGACCTTCTCGCGGGCCTGCACGTCGCTGCCGTCGGCGTAGGCGCGGGGCAGGTAGGCAAACAGGTTCTTGAGCGCCTGCAGGGCCAGGCTGTCGGTGTAATCGGTGGCCATGACGGAGGCGATGGCCTCCAGCGCGTGGCTCACCGCGTCGATGCCGGAGGAGGCGGTCAGCCCCTTCGGGGCGGTCATGTGGTAGTCCACATCCACGATCGCCATGTTGGGCATCAGCGCATAGTCGGCCAGCGGGTACTTGACGCCGGTCGATTCGTCGGTGATGACGGCGAAGGGCGTGGCCTCAGAGCCCGTACCGGCGGAGGTGGGGATGCAGATGAAATAGGCCTTCTCGCCCATCTTCGGGAACTTGTAGATGCGCTTGCGGATATCGGAGAAGCGCATGGCCATGTCGGTCGGGGAGCCGCCGCCCAGCGCGATAATCACGTCGGGCTTGAAGACGGACATCTGCTTGGCGCCCTCCCGCGCGCAGGCGAGGGTCGGATCGTTCGGCACGTCGAAGAAGCAGGTGTGCTCGATGCCCAGCTCCTCCAGCTTCTTGAAGATGGGCGCGGCCGCGCCGGTCTTGTGCAGGTGCGGGCCGGTGACCACGAAGGCGCGCTTCTTGCCCATGTCCTTCAGCTCGTTCAGGGCAACCGGCAGGCAGCCCTTCTTAATATAGATCTTTTCCGGCGCGCGGAACCAGAGCATGTTCTCCCTTCTTTCCACCACGGTCTTGATGTTCAGCAGCTGCTTGACGCCCACGTTCTCGCTGACGGAGTTGCCGCCCCAGGAGCCGCAGCCCAGCGTCAGCGACGGGGTCAGCGCGAAGTTGTACAGGTCGCCGATGCCGCCGTGGGAGGACGGGGTGTTCACCACAATGCGGCAGGTCTTCATCCGGGCCTGGAAGGCGGCGAGCTTCTCCTGCCCCTTCGCCGTGTCCAGATAAATGGAAGAGGTATGGCCCAGGCCGCCGCCGCGGACCAGCGCGTCGGCCTTGTCGACGGCGTCGGCGAAGTCCTTCGCCCGGTACATGGCGAGGACGGGGGAGAGCTTTTCGTGGGCGAACTCCTCCTCCTTGCCGGTGGACTCCACCTCGCCGATGAGGATCTTGGTGCCCTCGGGAACCTCGACGCCCGACAGGGCGGCGATCTTCGCGGCGCTCTGGCCGACGATGCCGGCGTTCAGGGAGCCGTTGATGATGATGGTCTTGCGCACCTTGTCCAGTTCCTCGCCCCGGAGGAGGTAGCAGCCGCGGGCGGCAAACTCGCGCCGCACCTGCTCGTACACGCCGTCGAGGACGACGACGGACTGCTCGGACGCGCAGATCATGCCGTTGTCAAAGGTCTTGGAGTGGATGACGGAGTTGACGGCCAGCAGGACGTCTGCCGTGTCGTCGATGATGGCGGGGACGTTGCCCGCGCCGACGCCCAGCGCCGGGGTGCCGGAGGAGTAGGCCGCGTTGACCATGCTCGGGCCGCCGGTGGCGAGGATGATGTCGGACTCCTTCATCAGAATCCGCGTCATCTCGCGGGAGGGGGCGCTGATCCAGCCGATGATGTCTTCCGGCGCGCCGGCCTCGACAGCGGCCTCGAGCACGACCTTCGCCGCCTCGACGGTGCTGCTCTTGGCGCGGTGGTGGGGGCTTATGATGATGCCGTTGCGAGTCTTGAGGGCCAGCAGCGTCTTGAAAATCGCGGTGGAGGTGGGGTTCGTCGTGGGGATGATGGCGCACACGAGGCCGATGGGCTCGGCGATCTTCCGCACGCCGTAGGCCGTGTCCTCCTCAATGACGCCGCAGGTCTTCGTATCGCGGTAGGCGTTGTAGATGTATTCGGCGGCAAAGTGGTTCTTGATCACCTTGTCCTCGACAATGCCCATGCCGGTCTCGGCGACCGCGGCCTTCGCCAGCGGGATGCGGGCCTTGTTCGCGGCGGTGGCCGCCGCTAAAAAGATCTTGTCCACCTGCTCCTGGGTGTACGTTGCGTAGATCTCCTGCGCCGCTTTTACGCGCGCAATCTCGGCTTCCAGGGCCTCCGGCGTATCAATCACGGGGTATTCCTTACTCAAATCGTTCAGCTCCTTGTCTTTTAGGATCGTCAAAATATTAACACGACTGGGGTTTTTAATCAATTGACATTGTAACCGAATCTGAGGGCTTTCAGAAGGGATTTCAGGCGGAAAAACCGTCGTTTTTACAAGGAGCGGCCCTGTGCAAATTGCAGAGAAAAATAAAAAATTGCGGGCGCGGATTTATGAAATCTGCTTTTCATTTCGGGAAGCCTGTGGTATATTATAAAAAAAGTTAAAGGAGGGCGAGAACATGGAAGAATCCAGAGTCCCGCAGGCTGCGCAGAACCGCATGGTGGGCTTCATCGCCTATTGCGGGGCGGAGCTTATCAAGTGCTCCCCGGAGGAGGGCTGTGAGACCCGCGTCGTGATCCAGCCGCACCACCGCAATTTCTACGGGAACGTCCACGGCGGCATGATCAGCACGCTGATGGACGCCACCGCCGGCCTGACCGCGAGCTTCGCCGGGCCGGAGCAACGCCCCGCCGTCACGCGCAGCGCCGACATCCATTACTTTCTCCCCGTCACCGGCAGCATCATGACCGCGCTGGGCCACGTGATCCGCGCGGGCAAGACCATGTGCCTGGTGTATGTGGACGTGATGGACGACAAGGACACCATCTGCGCCACCGGCGCCTTTGAGTATTTCTATGTAGACAAGCACTGAGCAAAAATATTTTCGGGAAAACGTAAAAAAGGGCTTGCAAATCCGTCCGGACTGTGCTATTATTCTAAAGCTGTCAAATAAAGACATGCGCGATTAGCTCAGCTGGATAGAGCGTCTGGCTACGGACCAGAAGGTCAGGGGTTCGAATCCCTTATCGCGTGCCAAAATATCCCGACCCCCGGATATTTTGCATAGTCGGGGGATTCGAATCAAGCCGCACATGCCGGGGGCATGTGCATGAGCCGGTTCGCAAACCGGAATACATTGGAAAAGCGAATCCCTATCGCAATTTCAACCTCTCCAAGTCTCGATTGATCTCTTCCAGCGCTTTTTCCGCACGTCGGATTTCCTGCTCCCGCAGGTGTTTCTTTAACAGCAAATCGTCTACCTTTGCCAGTATGAAAACATCTGCGCCATATGGGCAATCGAGGCAATCCAAACAGCAAGGCCGACACACAAAGGGTGTTTCGCCATACAGGTATTCAAAGTCAATTCTCATGGCTGCTCCGGCTTTCAAGCAAAAACGATATATCACTATACTACCACAAAACGCCGAATAGTGATATATCACTAACAAACAAATTTCTCTGTGTTTTATTATTGAAATAGATGAAACACGGAGGAGGATGCAGCGTGAATACTCAGGAAGCTATCGCTCACCGCATCCTTCAATTATGCAAGGAGCGGGATTTAACTCCGAACGGAATCAGCTATATTGCCGGGGTGCCGCAATCGACGATAAAAAGCATCCTGAATGGAGAGAGCAAAAATCCCGGAACCGTTACGATAAAAAAGCTCTGTGACGGTTTTGAAATCACCCTTGGCGATTTTTTCTCCACACCGGACTTTGATTCTCTGGAACAGGAAATTCGCTGAGCTTCGGCATCCTATATTAAAAAATAGCAAAGGGGCTGCAGCAAACCGGAATACATTGGAAAAGCGAATCCCTTATCGCGTGCCAAAACCGCGCGGAGGGATAGCTCCTTTGACGAAAAAACTCGCCGTATAGTCATATTAAGCCCCTGAGCTGCGTGTGGCGGCTCAGGGGTCAATTTTTTCGGGGATTATTCCGCGATGAATATGCAGTTGGGGTTCGCCGGGTCTGCGCAGAAGGTCTGCGCCGGGCTTCCGGCGGGGGCGAAGACGAAGACCGTGCCGCAGCCGTCGAAGGCTCCCTCGCCGATCGCGCAGCCCGCGGGGATGCGGATCTGCGTCAGGCTCTCGCAGCTGCGGAAGGCCCCCCGGCCGATGGACGTGCAGCCGTCCGGGATGTAGACGATCCCGGCGTCGATGCCCTCAAAGGCGCTCTCCTCTACCGACTCGATCATCGCGGGCAGAGTGAAGTCCGGCGTGCCGTAGACCGGGGTCAGAACGATCTCAACGTTGCCCGATGCAGCCACAATCCTGCCGTCAGAGATGCGACAGCCATTCAGCAGAACGCAGCCGGAGAGCGTGATTCCGCCGTCAAAGCCGCCTGCTGCCTCGACCATGGCGGAGATTGACAGGTTGGTGTCTTTCACGACAAGCGTCTCGCCTGTCCCTGTGGCCTGGATGCCCATGGGGCCGCTCACGGAGAGTCCCGTTCCATCCAGCGTCAGCGTCGCGCCATCCGTGACATAGATGGGCGCGGAGCCAACGGAGCGCAGATCTGCCGTGCCAGTGACCGTCGTGTCGGCCTCAAGATGGAGGATGGTTCCCCTGTTGGAAAGCGTCGCGTTTGTGAACACGATGTGCATACCGTCGATCTCGCTGCGGATGAAGGGAGTCCTTCCGCTGCCGGACAAACCGCCAGAGAGGGAGAGTGTCCTGGTCAGCGGATCGTAGCCGTAGGAGGTGGCGTTTTCGTCTGTGACCTGCACACCGTCGATATACAGGTCATAGGCGTTGCTGATCACCGTGACCGAGCAGCCGGTCGAGAGCGGGTAGACCGCGGTCTCGGCGGTGATGTAAGTTGTGCCGTAGCCCATCGCGTGGAGGGTGCCGTCGGGATCGACGGTGACGACGCTCTCGTCCGCGCTGGTCCAGGTGACGGTCTTGTCATAGGCGTCATCCGGGCCGACCGTGGCGATGAGCCTCTGCGTGCCGCCGAGGGGCAGGGCGACAACCTGCGCGTCCAGCGTCAGGCTCTCCACGGGCTTGACCACATGAATGTTGCAGGTGGCGGGCAGGCCGTTAGCTCTAGTGCTGACGCCGTCCACCGTCACGTCAATGCTGGCATAGCCCTCGGCGACGCCATAGACCCTGCCGTCCTCCACGCGGATGTACGTTCCCTCCCGGTCGTCGGTGGCAAGGAAAACGGTCTTCTCGCTGGCGTTCGCGGGGGTGATGGTCGGGAGGATGGACATGCTCTGGCCGATGCCGAGGGTGATGGACTCCTCGACCTCGACGCTCTCGACCGGCACATAGTCCTCCGCCGCGATCACGTTCACGCGCAGACGGGCGGTCCTGCCGCCGTCCACGCTGCGGAAGGTGAGGTTTGCGGTGCCGGTGAGGTCGGCGACCACATAGCAGTATTCCCCGTACAGGGGTTCTGCCCCGCTTATAATGTTATGGCTCGCGTCCTCGAGATGGACAATGCTCGCCGTGGCGAGGGGGCTGGAGACCGTGCAGGTCCACGCCGTCTCGTCGGCGTTTTCGGGCAGGATTTTGATGTAAATTCTCTGGCTGCTCTTATCGCCGCTCACGGGCATGGTCAGCTCGTTCTGGCTCAGGGTGAGGCTCTGCACGCGGCGCGGCGGTTGGTTGACCGTGAGGCCCACGCTGTCGGTGAAGTCGCCGTCCACAGTGGTACAGGTGATGGTGACGCTGCCGGAGCTGGATTCATTGTCCGTGCCCACGGCGGTCACGACACCGTTTGCGTCGACCGTGGCAACTGCCTCGTTGCTGCTGGTCCAGGTGACGGCTTTGTTCTCCGCGCTGCCGGGGTAGACATAGGCCTCCAGCTGTACCGAGCCGCCCACATACAGCACGTTTCTCGGCGCGGAGATGCCCACGCCCAGGACGGGATACGGGACGGTGATGTCGACGCTGCTCGAAACCAGCGCGCTTCCGTTCCAGATCTCCGCGGTGACCGTGGCCTCGCCCACGCCCGCCACGGTGATGTTGCCGGACTGGTCCACGGTGACCACGTCGGGGTCGCTGCTCGTCCACAGCACGGTCTTGTCTGTGGCGGCGGCGGGGGTGACGGCCGCAGTGAGGGTCGCTGTATCGCCGATGTGCAGTGTGCGGTTCGACTCCCCGGTTACGGCAACGCTTTCTGCAGGAGTGTAATCCTCCACCACATGCACGGTGCAGACTGCGCCGTCCGCGCAGCCGTAGGAGAACACGATCACATCGGCGTCTCCGGCGGCGACGCCGCGCACGACGACCGTCGCCTCGTTGAGATCGTCCGCTGTCGTGTCCCCGACAAGGGCGACGTGGGGATCATTGTTATACACGTACCAGTAGCCGGAGGGGTCGGAGGCGTTCAGGGGCAGGATCTGCGGACGCAGGGCCGCGGTCTGCCCGACGCCCACGGTGATCTCATGCGGGATCAGGTCAAAGCTTGTCACATTGACGTCGTTGGAGGTGACCGCGACGCCGACCGACGCGCGCATGCCGCCGCACTTCGCGGTGACGGTGGCGTTGCCGACCTTATACGCGGTGACGAGGCCGTCCGGGCTGACCTTCACGTTGTTGGTGTCGGCGCTCCAGGTGACCTCCTGCATGGCGGCGTCCGCGGGAGAGATGATTGCGGTGAGCTGCCGCGTCTGCCCGCCTGCCATGACGAGTGAGGTCTCGCCCGCGCTCAGGCCGCCGATGCTGATGCTCTGCACCGCACGCTCGGGGATGATAACGACGTTTTCAACGGGGTTATAGCCGCTGACCGGGTAAAGTATGCCGAGGGTGCTGCCCATGTGGAGGCCCGGCTCGGTCACTCTGCAATCAGTCATGGTCATGTTCCCAAGGATATCATAGACCGCGCCGGAGGCAGTGGTCAGCGTGAGGGCCGAATACTCGATCTCCAGCTCCGGGCTGTTTCCATCCACGGTATGACCGCAGATACCGGAGCCTGAAGGCGCGTTGATCGTGAGCTGCGCGTCCCGGATGCTGAGCCTTGCGCCATTGACAGCAATTGCAGGGGCTGTGGTGCGTGTGGCATTGATTGTCAGCCTGCCGGGTCCGGTGATAGTGGTGTCGCCGTTAAGAACAAGTGCACTGCCCTCTCCGGTGTAGGTGATGGTCACATCCTTTTCAAGATAGATCACCAGTCCGTCCTCGTTGTTGCGGATGGCCGTGTTTTCTGTTGTATAATCGCTGTTGATCGTCAGGGTGCCGAAGTTTTCCGCGAGGGGCATGTATTCACCGTTTCTGAGTCTGTCGCCGTAGCAGGCCATGAAGAAGCTGTTGGACTGAAGTCCCTGTCCGTTGTCCTCTATGTACCAGGAGGCATCTACCTCCATTGTGCCGTCTTCAAGACGGATTGCTTTGACCCAGTTTCCATTAAATTCCACCAAGCAGTCATGGAAGAACTTGTAGCCGCTGTTTGGCCGGAGAACGATCATCAGGTCATACTCATGCTCTGCTTCGAACGGGGTGTCATCGGGAATCTCAACACCGTCACGGAACCAGCGATATTCCTCAATCGCGTAACGAGCGTCAAAGCTCAATTCGTCGCCGTAGCCGAGATCGTCCTGTAGAATATACCCGGCACTGTGGTACTCGTCAACCTCCGGGCCACTGAGGGAAACGTAATCGATCAGCTCCTTCCAGCTCTCATCCTCATAAGAGAAGCTACCGCCGTCGTCCGTCACATCCCCCGTGTTTTCGGTGCTGACCTTACCGTATTCGTCCACGGTTACGTCATGATTATCAAAATCATCGTCGTCCTCATCGGTGACGTAGTAGCTACGGGAAGCAATAAGCGTACCATCGCTAAGGAGCCTGGTGCTGCACTTTTCTCCCTCGAACATAACGGTAGTACCGGCGGTGAACTTCCAGCCGTCTGTGGGGCGCAGGTAAGCGGTCAGCTTGTGGTTTGCGTAGGCGAGGAATTTTTCGCCGGTCTCGATCTCCTTGCCGTCGCACTCCCACTGCTCGCCGGTGATCTCATAACGCACGTCAGCGTCGCCGTACTCTTCATAACCCACGGGATTCTCGATCACATCCGACGTATAGTACCCCACGCCGACTGTAGCACGTGTACGGATCGAAATATAAGAGATGTCGTTTTCCGTGCCGTCACTCTCTGTGGCCGGGAAGTTCCAGTAATAAGTGGCAACTATGCCCTTGCCGTCGTCCACGATGTTCTTGTAAGCGTCGAAGCGCCGTCCGTCCAGCGTGACGTTCAGGTCTTCTGCATTGCTGCTAAAGGGGACGACGCCCCTGTTGAAGCGGAAGGTGAGCTGTAGCGTGGGTCTCTGCCCAGGCCAGGTTGTGTTGATATTTTTGATTCTGATATCCCCGTCTTTGTGTCCCTGCCATTGGATGTTTTCCAGTTTGACTCCGTTTGTCAGGCAGGTGACGTCCATCTGGAGAGCTTCGCTACCGCGTGGTACATAAGGCTCACCCGTCAGACTATACTGTCCGGTTTCACAGTTGATCGCTTCAATCCCGCTGTTGCGATAGCGCAGGCGCGTCATCCCGCTTGTAAGACCTCCGGACTCGTTGTAGACCCTGCAACGGATATACATGTTATCCCACGCCGGAGTCAGATTCGCGTAGCTTAACGAATCGGAATCCAGACCGAAGCCGCTCCAAGGTCCATCCGGTTCAAAGGCATTCTCCCACTCATAGTGCAGCTGATCCCCGGCGACGCCAAAGTGGAGGTTCAGGGTGTCCCCGTTATAGAAGATCTGCTCGGCAGGGAGGTCTTCGACGATAGAGGGTGCGTCGCTATCCATCACAATAAACTTTGAATAGCGTTTTTTTCGGTACCAGGAATCGTTATAATAATATTCAGACAAATGCTTCAGTTCATTGAAGCGTTCGATTTTTCGGACATAGAAATTATACTTTTTCCCGATTTCCGGCACAAAGCCCTGGTCTGCCCAACCATTATAAAAGTTGATGCTATTCCCGTGGGTGCTGGCGGTAACCCAAGACAGCTCGTTCTCGCTGTCCGGCTGCACCAGCCATTCGTAAAGCAGATTGTTCTCGTGGCTGTAGAAGCTATCATAGAGCCCCAGGCAGTAGACACCCTTCATCTCCGCGTAATAATAGTCTTCATATAGGGAGAAATCCACATCCAGCGTTCTTGCCAGATAGCCAGGTTGGAGGTCTTGAATATCCGATGCTGTGCAATAAACATAGGCGCTGGCTCCATCTTCAACAAGCCCGCAGTCTTCTGGAATTAACCGATTAGGATATCCGTATGTTTGGACAGAGGTGCCGTAATAACTTCCGGGTGTGAAGTAACTCTGATCCTGCTCATGCGGATCGGTAAAGTATTGCCAACTGCTACTGAAAAAGTTCCCTCCGCGCACCGTGGAAAACTTGTAATTCACATCGAGCCCATCAGCTCCGCCAAAGCCGCCTATGGTGCCGGCGTTGATGACCGCCCGAGAGCCTCCAACGCCGTCACAATATTGGCCTCTTCCGTAAACCTGACCGTCGTTCATAATGAATAAACCGTCATCGCCAATCAAGACGCCGTGACCTACAACCTGACCCCAGAGCTGGCAGTAAATGCTCTGATAATCCCAGGCCCAGATCTTTTTGGAGCGTCCCGCCTCGATGACGCCACCGTTCATGATCATCACGCCGTCCACATGGAAAACATCGCGTAACTGAGCCTCCCCCTTACCAGAGATATAGCCGTCGTAGTTTATGCGCCCGCCTCCACCACTGCTGTCATAGAGTTCAAAATAGGACTGCCCCAGCACATCGAACAAGGTTGACCGAGGCGTTCTGTCGCTGGTGTTGCTCACATAAATCGTATGGCCATTAAGGTCAAGGCTCTTGGAGCCCCGCACTCTTGTCCAGACCGTTGCATAGCAATCGCAGGATATGTCACAGGCGAGGACGAGATTATACGGCTCCCTTGCTTCCAGATAACGGATAACGTCAGAGCGGTTATATAGCATGACCGTCTCAGCATCACGGAGCTTTTGAGACCATATCGCTTGATCTGACTGCTCATCTCCACCCGGCGAATCAAAAGTCTCCGAAGTCACCCTTGTATAGTTCGAAAAATCGTCCGTCGGTTGTGTGGGTGCCGCAGTCACCGCCTCATTTTCCTCACCAACCCCGGTGAAGGTCTCCTGTGTCTGCGTGGCTTCCTCATCCAGCACGATTTCCTCCGCCGCATATGCCGGGATCGCCGGGATCAGCCCGACCAGCATCACCAGCGTCAGCAGCAGGGCAAGGAGCTTCTTTGCGTTCATGTTCGTTCCTCCTTTGTGGTGTGGGTGTGTTCGGTCAGCCCCAGGCGCGAGGCCTTGACCGCAAGCTCCGTCCGGGAGTGGATGCCCGTCTTGTCCATCAGTTCGTCCAGATAGTTCTTGACGGTGCGCGGACTCAGGTGAAGCCGCTCGGCGATCTCCTTGTTCGGTATCCCCAGCGTGAGACAGGCGAGCAGACTCTTCTCCCGCTCGCTCAGCTCATTTGTGGGCAGCGCGCCCAGCGTGGCCTGGGGCGGCCTGTCGTCATACACGCGCTCGCCCGCCATGGTCCGGTCCATGATCTCCAGCAGCGGCAGACGCGAATATTCCTTGTACCAAAAGCTGTCGATCCCCGCCGCCTTCGCCTGACGCATCCACTCCGGCTGCGCCATGGACGTTGCGAGAATGATCTTCAGCTCCGGCTTCTCCCGCTTGAGCCTTGCGGCAGCGCTCATACCGTCGATGCCGCGCTCCATCACCACGTCCATGATCACAAGCTCCGCCTCGTTTTCCCGGCACCAGACCAGCGCGTCCTCCGCAAAGGGGATGGACGCCGCCACCTCGTAGCGCGTCGAGCTCTTGACGAACAGATCCACATACATCCGCGTGAGCCGCTGGTCGTCCACCACCACAACGCGTACCCTGTCGTCCATACGCCTTCACCGTCCTTTCTGGGTATAATGATCCTTTTACTATTTTACAGAAAACCCCGCCGCCTGTGTAGGGACCATTTGGTCCCTGTTTTTCAAAAAAGCAAAAAAATTTCTCCCGCCCCAAAGTCGGGCGGGAGAGGGAGATCAATCCGCGTAATACGCGTTCTTGCTGTATGCGGACCACTTTTGATACATTTCTTTATAATTCTGTTTGATAAACGCCTGAATACGCCGAAGCTCTCTATCCGTCAGTATCCCCCTGTGCTGCAAAACGGTATCACCGTTGCTTTTTACAAAGAGTTTTGCGGAGCCCGCCTCAGTCAGACTGGAATCGCTGGCATGAACATGCATACATTCGACTGTGCAAAACGAGGTAAAGTAAAGATAGTACCCAGCTATCTTATACTCATAATACTTAGGCATCCTCGTCCTCCAAAAAGCGCCGATTGTCCCGGAAGTAGTCCAGAACAATAGCAAGCTCAATATCGTCCATGCTGGTTTCCAGCACTTCTCCTTCTTTCGTCAAAACGGCTGCGCTGTTCGTCCTGTTCAGGTTTAGAACACGATAACCGTCTCCCCAGGCAGAAAACGCATAGCCGCTAACGATCATATCAGCTGCGTCAGCTATAGCAGAAATGTTATTCATGTTCGATCCTCACTTCTTTGATGGGCTGTAAAAACTCCTTCGGGTCAATATACAGAGCCTCCAGAATTGGAACCAGATCAATGTATTCTTCCTCATCTGCCCGGTTGTGGGCATACTTCGCATCGACGACAAGATAACCGTTATTCCAATGCTTTACACGAATATACCGTTCCAGAGAATAGGGCGCTTTGAAACGAATCCTTTGTCCCCCAAACCGGAAGTCGGTAAAACCGTCGGTATTGCCAAGCGTCGCAATACCGTTTTCACTCAACATCAGCGCCGCCCCCTTTCATATGCCTATTATACCGTCATTGCCGAGGAATATCAACTCCCGCAGCGCTGAAACCTGACCCGCAGCATAAAGCGCGGGCTGCCCGAAAGCTCCATCGCGCCCCCGGCCTGCTCCGCGGCGAGGCGGAGAGAGTGCAGGCCGCCGCTGGGGATGATCTCTCTCGACGGAGGCTGGCCGTTATTGGTGATCGTAAAGCCATCCTCGTCCGCCGTGACCTCCAGACGGTCGCCGCCCGCGTGCTTGACCGTGTTCGCCGCGCACTCGGCGATCGCCATGCCCAGCAGATCGCGGCGCGGCCCGCCCGCGCAGACAGCGCCCCGCACCGAAACGCTTACGCCGATCCCGGCGGCGAGGCGCAGCGCGTCGTCATATGCGTCCGCGCGCGGCTCGGGATCCTCCACCTCGGACAGCAGATAGGTGTTGAGCTGTACAAGCATCCGCCGCACGGCCTCGGGGTCGGTGCTCTCCGGGTGTTCAAGATGGTACTTGCCGGTCAGCAGCGCCCCGCCGAGCTGGTTGTGGACGGTCGAGCGCGCCGCCAGCAGCTCCTGCCGCATGATCAGCTCGTTTTCGTGTACCTGATAGCTCTTCATGCGGTACTGCAGCTCGCGCAGGCGGGCGTTTTTCTTTTCGAGCTCCCGCGTCACGCGGTACTGTTCGCTCACGTCCTCGGCGGAAAGCTGGACAAGGCTCCGCCCGTCCGGCTCAAGCGGCGTTTCCGCGAAAAGCAGCGCCGTCCCGTCCGCCATGCGCACAAGCCGCCTGCCGTCCTGTTCCTTGCCCTTCTCCGCAATTTGCGCCCGCAGGGCGTTGGCGTCGGTGAGCGGGCGGCCGGTCAGCTGCTGGCAGAACTCGTTCATTTTAAGATTGGACAGCAGGACGGTTCCGTCCGCCTCGCTGAAGCACAGCCCGGCGGGCAGCAGGTCCACCGCCTCCTTGACGGTCTGCACCGTGGGATGCAGCCTTGCGATGCGGTACTGTTCCCGAAAGCACAACGCCAGCGCCAGGGCGTCCGCCAGCTCCGCGCCCGCGATCAGCAGCCAGGGCGCGCGGTACAGGGCGGCAACGGCGGGCAGATAGCCGCGGGCATAGGGCAGATACTCCAGCCGGTAGGAGCCGTCCAGCAGCAGCGTCAGAAACGCGAGGCTGAAGACAAGGTGGATGCAGTATCCCGCGGGGCAGGCCGCGCTCCGCCTCCGCGCCCGGACGACGGTCAGAAGGAGGATCTGCCCGCTCACAAGAAGGATCGCAGTCAGGCGCAGCGCCACGCCCAGGGGCGACGCCGCGACGGTCTGAAAAGCGCTCATGCCCCGCCGCCCTTCCCCGCGGTCACGGTCAGATAGAGCTGCCCGTCCTCGGTGTACATTTCGACGGTGCCGGGCGTCTCGGGGAGACTGTCCGGCGGCGCACACTCCGCCATCAGGCGCAGCACGCCGTCCGCCAGGGTGATCAGCAGGGCGGGGCTGCGCTCCGACAAAAGCTCCGCCAGCGCCTCAAAGCTGTCGTAGAGCGCGACGGCCTCCGCGTTGGAAAACACGAGATCCGTCTTCCGCTCCACCGAGGCGCTCATCCCGCACAGCGACAGAAAGCGCGCGGACTCCTCCAGGGCGAGAGCCAGCTCTTCCGCGGTGACCGTATCCCGCTCCACCGACAGCAGGGCAAGATTCGTCCTGCGCTTGACGTAGGCGTTGAGCGCCAGCACCCGCGCGAGCCTGTCCCGGTAATCCGGCGCGTCCGGGCGCAGCCCGTCCAGCAGCGCGGCGATCCGCTTCTGTGTGCCGTACACCGCCTCCGCTGCTTTTGCGTACACCTGGTTTCGCGCGTCTACCCGCGCGCGGGCCTCCTTCTGCCGGTTTTCAAATTCCAGCAGATCGTTCTCGCTCTCCAAAACCTCGGCGGCGTCCTCCAGCGAGTCGTTGAGGCGGCGGATCACGCCCTCATCGCCCGTCCAGAAGGCGTATCCGGCGGAGAGGGGCTTGCCGTAAAGCCGCGTGTCCTTATCCAGCAGCAGGGGCTCGATCAGGGCCGCGCCGCGCTGCTCCGGCGTCGCCCGCAGGGGCTTGGCCGTGGCATAGACCGGCGCGAAGGCGGCATCGGTGATCTCGGCGGCCAGCTCCATCCGCGCGAAGAAGCCGGGGTAGTTTTCGTTATAGGGGATCAGACGGCTCCGGATGCAGCTTTCAAAAATACCCAGCATCCCGAAGATGAAGATCTCCGGAAAGTAGTATGGGGAGGGTAAGCCAAAGCGGTTGGTGATTCCGTCGAACACATACATGAGGACAAAGGTCAGCAAAAGCAGCAGCGCGGGCAGAAACGTCCGCCGCCCGCTTCTGCGCTGCCGGTCCGTCCGCGCCAGAAGCACCAGACCCAGCAGGATGCAGACGCCGATCAGGATATAGAAACCGAACCACAGCGGGCCGATTTCATAGGTACCCACTGCGCCGCCCAGTTTCAGATCACCCACAGGGCGAAACATGAGGCGGTGGAGGTCGTTTGTGACAACAAGAGCGATCAGCATGAAGGCGCTGCCCCAGACCAGGCGGCGCGGACGGGTCCAGTCTTTGCGGGGACGGTACATGCTCATGCAGGTCAGCAGGAACAGGGCCGGGATCATGGCGAGGGGGATGTAATAGGCGTACCAGCAGATATGCTCCAGCAGGCTCCCGTTCTCCGCGAGGCGGTATTTCACCGCGCGCTCCAACAGGAAAAACAGCATGAAGCCCGCGGCCAGCAGAATATAGCTTCTGCCCCGGGACGGGAGCAGCCGCTGCCGCACCGACAGGAGCCACCAGAACAGCAGGAAGAGATACATGCTCAGGTTCAGCACAAACAAGGTCGTGCTGCCGAAGGCGCGCAGGGCCGAAACGGAAAACGCCTCCGCCGGGAGCAGGGAACGGATCAGCAGCCGGTCAAGGACGTGCAGCGCCCCGGCCAGCACAAAGCCCAGCGCAAACAGAACGTCCGGGCGGTATGGAATTCGACGGTTCACGGCTGCCGCCTCCCTTCCTGGCTTTTTCAATTATTATATATTTTGAAAAAGCGCTTTACAAGCCCGTTTATTCTTTATGCCGGGAAGCGCCCGGAAAAAGAAATCCTCCCGGACCTCGTCATAAAACGAAGATCCGGGAGGAGGTGATTGCTTAATTACTTGCCTGCATTGGCGGCGGCCATCTGCCCAGGCGCTGCCAGCTTCAGAATATTTTCCAGTTCGGCGTTGATGCTGTCAACGGTGATCTCTGTGATATTCTTCGAAGCGCTCAGGTCTTCGAGATCCACCTTGTCGATTCTGGTGATCCTGTACGCCGCCGACTGATCGGAGACATTGCTGTACAGTTCGCAGACAAGGCCGTCAAAGTCCTTGTAGAAGTCAAGGGTTGTGGTGGCTTCCGCACCGTCGGCGGTCTCCGCTACCAGCTCGTAGCGCGTTTTGCCCGTCCAGGTTTCCCGTACAGAAGTGCTGATGCCGCCCTTCGGCCCCCTCATATTCAGATAATCCGGGCCAAAGCTCGCTCTCAATTCTTCGTTGCCGTCCACCACGGTGAGAACCTTTCCGCTGCTGATGCGGTTGTCCTCGATGTCATAATAAACCTCAGACTTGGAATCGCCGGAGCTCAGTCTCTCCCAGTAATAAGACGGGTTTGTCGCAAACTCATATACCATGAAGGGATCTTCGTTCTTGAATCCCATGGCGACAATCGCTTCCGCCTTGCCGTCCTCGGCATTGATCCAGGCGTCCATATCGCAGATCAGGATCTTCACTGCCGAAGCCTCTTCGCCAATCTGGAAGTGGGAGGTCCAGTGGCCGTTCTCGCTGATCGTATCCGTGCTCTCGATGCTGCGGGCGGCCTCCAGGTAGGCTTCCCGGTTCATCAGCCAATCCTTCTGGAGGTCTGCAAACGTCGTGCCGCCGTTCAGTGCAGCTTCCTGATCCACCAGCTCTGCCAGGGCGGGGTTCAGCATCAGCTCGTCCATTGCTTCAGCCAGCGCGGTGGCAAAGGCCTCGCTGCGCAGACTGATCGCCACGTCTCCCCCGTCCTCTTTCACATCCAGAATGTACTCGGGCTTGAACTTGTCGGCAAAGGCCATCGCAGCGGAAGTCAGGGTGGCTGCGTCAGCCTGCTCCTTGGCAGCCACCGCAGACGACAGGATGGCCATTCGGGCGATGGTTTCCTTTATCTCCATCTGCGTGGGAAGCTGCTCCTGAGGGATGCTCTTGGCAGCCTCTTCCATCATGGTATCCACCGCTTTGGTAATCTCCTGCATGACGGTGGCAACCGTGGCATAACGCAGCAGCGTCACAGCATCGGCGGAGCCCAGATAGATGCCCATGGGATTCATCTGAATATGGCTGTCCTCGACGCCGTCATTGCGAGATACCAGGTGAAGGTTATTCCCGTCAACATGGATCAAGAGATCGGACTTCTTGTCCCCGACTTGATTCTGCAGAACGATATCCTCTGTTTTCAGATCCGTTTCCTTCAGAAACTCCCTGAGCGCATTGTCTACCTCAACAAATTCCAATGACTCTGCATAGGCAAAAGCGCTGGCGACACTGATAAGCATCATGACAACCAGCAGGCAGGAAATCAGTTTTTTCATATATACCCCTTTCATTAACAATACATTACTCCATAGTAATTCCTTACTTGCTTCAGATGCGCTGTCGTTCACGCACGTCTGTTTTATAATCCTCCTCTCCGGTGCGTTTTGCACACTACAGCTAAGCAATAAAATAATAACACAAGAGGCCCGTTACTTCCAGAGGGGTTTCCAGAATGTCAACCCCCTGTTTGAAAAAGCGAGATTCACGTACCGGCAGCCGACATTGATCGCAAAGCCTTCGGTGCCTTTTTCCGTCGACACGACAGAGCTGCCGGTGACCATAACGTTGAATAAGTCATCAATGTCATGTTCGTTATAGGTGTAAAACGTGTTCTCCACGATCTCCCGCGCGATGCTC
>CADAPH010000042.1 GCA_902789745.1 Oscillospiraceae bacterium
ACTGGTCTGGAGACAGTAGGCGACCTCGCCGGTCGAGGTGATCCAGTGGCTGGGGGTCTGGATGTCCTTCCAGACCCCGTTGGAGCCGTAGGTCTGGAAATACGAATACATGGTGCCGGAGGTCACGACCGCGGTGTCCGCATAGGCCGCGACCGGCAGCGCCATGGTAAAAATGAGAATGGCACAGAGCAGCATGATGATGCTTCTGTGCCGGAAATGCTTTTTGCGTTTTATCAAACAGTGTCCTCCTTTATTTTGCGTATTTTGGCAGATATCCGTTCTCCTGACGTTCAACGATCTCGTTCGGCGTGTACTCGGTCAAACCCGCTTCCTCCGGATTTTTCGGCGAAAGCGGCTCAAGCTCTGGCGCTTCTTCAATCTCCGTGTTTTCCTCCACCGGCTTTCCTCCCACCGCTTCCCGCCGCTTCCATTCGGGGATATAGTCGATAACGCGGCAGGGGCGGAGATCACGGTACTCGGGCAACTCTTCCGGCGTGAGCTTGTAGAGCAGCGCCGGTTTGTGCCCCTGAAAGAGCGCAATGCACTTCCGATATTCCAAACGCAGGACTTCGTCCGGCAGCATCAGATCCCGCTGAGTGTTGCTGCGGGTCTGAGAATAGGGCCGAGTGCTGGTATACACGGGGGAGAACAACGGCATAAGCGGCATCTGATTGTTGGTGACGGAGATGGTGACCTTGCCGCATTTTTCCGAGATGTATTTGGCGGAGGTCAGATCGTTGCAGCCGAGATAGAGCGTCTGATTGAAGGTGGCAAGCTGGTTTTCCCACTCCTTGCCGGGGTACTTTTCCTGCCACTGACTGAGGCTCTGAACGACTACCTGACAGGCCATGTTGAAACCGCGGATGCTGTTGAGCGAATCCGAGATCCCCTCCATACGTCCGATGTTCAGATACTCATCCAGACAGAGATTGACCAGCACCGGCAGGCGTCCGCCCGGACATCTGAGACGCGCATAGTCCGAGAGCATGGGAATTGCCAGCGAGAAAAACAGGGAACTTAAAAAGCGGTAGGCGCTGTCCTGCGCGGAGATGATCACGAAATAAGCACAGGGCTTTTGCCCCGGGAGCAGCAAATCGACGTCATGGTTTCGGGTGATCTTGTCTACCAACTGGTTTTGAAAAACCGCCAGCCGATTGCCGAGACCGGTAATGATGTTACCCCAGAGGTTTTCCTTTGCCTTCACGAAAAGCCCATACGGCCCCTTGGCCGGATGATCCCGCGGCAGGGCGTCCAGCTTCCGATTGATCTCCGTGACCGATTCATGCGCGAGAATGTGGTACACGGTGCCGAGGCCGCGCTGCTCTATCGGCAGAAGATTACCGGAACCGTCCTTCAGGTTGCAAACATAATGGATCAGTGCCATGAGCAGATTCAGTTCCGAACGGCTCCAGAAATCGTCCGCCTCCTTGGGACCGGAGGTGTTGTGGATGATGGTGTTGGCCACGGTCTGCACAAGCTGAGTTTCATTCTCGAGATTGTACAGGCAGTTCCAGCCGTCCGAGTGCTCCATGTCCAAAAAATTCACCGCTTTGACGTAGTAGCCGTGTTCCGCGAAATAAGGCGAGAGCATTTCAAACAGCTCGGCCTTCGGATCGCTGATGAAGACGGATTCCTTTCTTGCGGCAACGCCCAGGAGAAACGGGATGATAAAGCCGCGGGACTTGCCGCTGCCAGGCGCGCCGATGCAGAGCAGATTGTTGTTGTCGCCGGCCTTCATGCGATGGGCGACATAGAGGGAATAGCGGTCCGGATCGTCCGGATGGCGCTTGAATTTGCCGAGCATCATACCGCCGACTGTCTGCGCCGAACCCGTCTCCAGAAACGCGGACAGCTCCGCCTCCGTGAGAAAGCCGGAGCTGCCGTGCGTTCCGTCCGGGAGAATATCAAAACCGCGGGGATCGCGAGTGTACTTGTATCCGGAGAACCAGATGTAGCCCTTTTTGGTAATCAGGCAGATCAGGAGCACGGTCACAAGCGTGGTCACAAGACCAAAGGGAGTGAAGATCGCGAACAGATTTTTGAATGGGTCAAGCACCCAGATGCTTCCGATTTCCTCCCCGGTCGTGTGAAAGGTCCAGGCGATCCCAAGCCGCAGGGAATTGACAAACATCCCGTAGAAATACATTCCGACGAGCGTGACAGTCGCATAGCGCGGCAACGTCGCCCGGTGCCTTGCAAGCCAGCCTCCGATACGTGCCTCCGCCTTATCCTCCAGCTTTTCAATAACTTTGGATAAGCGGGGTATCGATGACACCTCCTTTCAACGTCAGAAATTGTGTCGGCTTTGCCGAGTGAAGTTCCATCGGTCCGCCTGCGAAACGCTGGAGCGCGGCTTCGGTGATACAGTAGATTTCCGTAAACCCGTCCTCACCATAACGGGAGTAGAGGATCATGTCGGCCTGATCCTTCAGAGCGAGCAGCGCGGCATGGGCATAACCCCGGACGCGAGCTGTTTCGATCCCGGCGTCCACCCGGCGCAGATCCATATCAGCCGCCAGGATCAGGGGTGTGCCGCCGTACATGGCGTCCCATTCCGGTACATCTGCGGGCGGCGGCCGGTAGTGCTGCATCAGCGCGGCTTTTGTAAGCTTCATACGGTAGTGGGGGATGGACATGATCTTCAACTGCATGGAGCCTACCTTGTCACAGGAGAGCAGATGGACAGGATCGTGCAGAGCAAAATACGCCTCACCGTAAGACACTTTCTTGGAGGTCTTCTTCGATGTGCCTTCGCGCGCCAGCTCCTCCAGAATGCCGCCGTAGCTGTCACCGGCAAAGAGAAATCCCCGTCGGGCACAGTCGAGATGCGCAGTATTGTTGCCGAACGCCGTCAGCTCATCCGTGAGCGTCACAGGCCCGATTTCTGGATAGAGATCATGCGCCGCGTAGATAACGCCGCCCATATGGACAACTGCCGCGATGCGTGTGCTGCCCCAGGGATTCTGCCCGCGCCCCCTGCCAAAAGCGGTAAAGAAAACGGTGCCCTCATCCTGTAATTGAGTGGTCGAGCCGATAAAGGGATTCAGGCCCGCCTGATACACGGTCAGCGCAAATCTTGAGCGTCTGAGTCTTCGCTTGATTGCCGCCGGATGATAGGACTGCGTGATCTCAGGGAGCTTCCCGTCAAGCATATATGAGAGAAGCGCGACGCCTTTGCCGGTAAGAACATAAGCCCCGCTGTTCCTGTGAATCTTGATAAGTCCCATGCGAAGCAAGTCGTCAATCTCTTCCCTTGAAGAAATGCTCTGCGCGTCGTCGGCACTGAGATACTGACACCAGCAGGCCATGCGAAGAAGATTTGCGTCCCTCTCACTGAGCAGCGTCCTTTTCCCTCCTTCCTGCGGAGCGCCGAAACCGCCCTTGCGCCGTTCCGGCACAAGGACAATTTCGGCGCTCCTTCATGCAGAATCTGTTGCCTCTCCACAGAGAACCGGTTTTGCCATAAAACCGTGGGCTCTTTTTGACAAAAAAACGCAGGATTTCCAACGGGTTTGGAGGCAACAGGTTTTCGCGCTTCTTTGTCCGGCCCAAACATCCTTTTTTTCGGCTCAAATCTGTTGCCTCCTTTGGCTGAATTTCATGATTTCCGGAGCCTCTGCCGCCGGTCCGATCAGGATTCGGCAGCGGTTTTCATCAGAGAATTTGGCAAACAAGCCAATGCTCAGACTGAACTGATCGTCGTCGGGGATGAGCTTTCCCTTGATGGCATTGCTGACGGCCTTCCAGCCCTTGTTATCCTGATCAAAGATGTGCCGCCCGCCGATGGAGCAGGATTCCTCGATCACCAGAACGGCTTTCGGAAAACAGGGCAGCCGCCCGTGCTCGTGTTCATATTCGTCCAGCATCCTGCGGATGGTATCCGCGAGCCACGCCGGAGCCTGATAGCGGCAGTGCGGGAGCAGGGTGTTCAGCGTGATCTGAACCCAACGCCCCTCGACGAGTTCGACATCTCCTGTCGGATGCTCCGCCCTTATAAGCCGCTTTCTGGGATAGCCGCCCACGCCGGGAGCATAGCGATCACAGAGCTTTCGCATTTCCAACACCGCACACTCAAACTGTCCGCTGACAATTTCCAGCGTCTGCTGCATGGATGGGAGACTCATGGGCGCGCCCTCCGCGACAGCCTTCAGCTGGTCCGACGCCTTGAGCGCATTGAGAAGGTATTCCCTCATGGTGAGGATGTCGTTCCGGAAATCGTCAGTCATGATCGTTCCTCCTCATTCTCAGGTCTGTTGAGGATGTGGTGATGGCCGCGTATTCCTTGGGTGTCGCGTAAAACGCGATCGGCACGTGATTGTAGCCAATACAGAGAAGCCCCTCGCCGCGCTGGAAGCGGGTGATCTGGCGCACCTCGTTTTCAGACAGATTGAGCACGTTCTGAATCAGTCTGGCCTCCTGTTCCTCCATCTGCATGACCAGCTTGATGCGGCTGGAATCCAGGATGCCCTTGCCGTATTTCCCGCTGTCGAGACCGAAAAGGTCCTGCATCCCCTGGGTGGAGGTCACGGCGATACCGCCGAGGCCGCGGATGGTCTTGACCATTTCCTGAACAAAGCCCGCGGCCAGCGGGTTGGAATTCGCACCGACCAGGCTCCAGAGCTCATCGGCGATCAGGGCGGAGAGTCCCGCGCTGTTGTCCATGATGAGATCGTTTGCCACATCGGTCGCCCAGAAGATGCCGGAGAGCATCATGTCGTCCGGCAGACCGGAGGTATCCAGTACGATGTACTTGTTATCCAGATCGATGTCGTTGCGCTGGCCCATCGCAGAAGCGGAGCCGGTCACATAGCGCGCCAGGACGACGGCAAGATGCTTCGTTTCGGGATTGCTTTTCAAAAGCTCATACCAGTCGGCGATGACCGGCATGGTCCGAAAGCGCCCGAAAGCGTCCACAATGCTCGCATTGTCGAAGGTAATACCGTAGCGCCGGTAGCACTCCACGAGAGAGCTGTCCAGATTGTTCTTGTCCTCGTCGGAGAGATCGCGTTTTTGCAGCGAGTACCAGATGATGAGGTGAGAGATCTTCTCAGCCAGAACGGAGTCGTCGCGTGCGGCGAGGTTCTTGAGCCCCGCATAGGAATCCAGAGACTTGCGGCGGATGGCCATGATGTTCGGGCAGTCCTTTGAGGACGGTGACATGCGCAGGTAGAGTCCGCCGAGCTGTTCGCAGAGCGGACGGAACTCATGGCCCTTTTTGGGGATGATGTAGATGACGCGCTTGCCCTGCTGGCGCAGACGGTTGCCCAGACATTGCAGAGTGAAGGATTTGCCTGCGCCGGAGCTGCCGCCGAGCCAGATGTTGCCGTTGGTGTACTTGTAATCGTTGTAGGGGTCCAGAAAGGCCGGTGAGCGGTTATACATGTTTAGCCCCAGAAAGATGCCGTTGCGGTCGCTGAGCTCATAGGAGGCGAAGGGAAAGGCGGCAGCCACGCCGCTCGTGAGCACATTGCGGCGGGATTTGCGCTCGAAGTCCGGATCCATATCCAGAATGGGGAGGGCTGACAAGAACGCCTGCTCCGCCTTGTGGTCGAGGCGCCGCGTCAGCATATCCACCGAGAGACAGAGCTTTTCGACCGCCGTGACCCGCTGTTCCAGCGTCTCCGCATCCTCGGCCGTGATCTCGATCAGGGTGTGCATGTAATAGAAATCCTCACCCTGACGGTTCATGGCGTCCTTGAGATACATCCCGGAAGCGATGGCGCTGTCCAGCTCCTCAAAGTCCTGGCGGGTGTCGCCGATCTCACGCATACGGCTGCGGTTCATCATGGTGGTCTTGGAGATCTTGTTGAGGATCTTCTCGCGGGGCTGGCGCTTGACCGTGAAGACAATGTTCACGCCCTCGCCGGCCTCGACCAGCGGAGCCAGCCAGCACGCACCGACCGTGGTAGAATACCCATAGCCGGTGATATACAAGTAGGTATGAAAAATGCCGTCCACCACAATGGTGTCACGGCCCGATGTGTCCACTGCCGTCGGGGACAGGATATCCTTGACAGTGGTGGCGCCCGCCTCCAGGATCGAGAGCTCCGGCTTATCTTCGCCAAAGAGCAGCCGCTTAAGAAATGGCTGCCGTTTTGGCTTTTCCTTTTTCGGAAGCTCCTCTGCAGCCTGCCTCTTCGGCGGTGCTTTCTTCGGGGTCGGCTTTTCCCGGTTGCCCCCGATGGCGTGCCGTCCCTGTATTTTGCTTTTGCTCACGTCATCCCTCCTCATAGATCCCATGGACGGTGGTAATCATGTCGAACACACCCTCGGGCAGCCGCATGCGCTGGCTGGTCTTCTTGTTGATGATCTCGTAGAGCAGAGTCAGGATGAAGTTGTCCATATACCGCGGCTCCAGGACCTCCAGCTCGCATGCGGCAAGATAGCTCCGCGCGGTGTTGGCCTCTTCGCTCAGCCGCTCGACGATGTTTCGGACAGTGTTGCGCTTGGCCTTCATCCTGGATTCATATTGAAAGACCAGATAGAAGCGGTGGCAGATCGCCTCGCTCGCAATACCCAGACCAATTTCCCGGATGTTGTCCTCGATCATCTCCCGGCAATACTCGTTTTCTTCGTTCGCGGCAAAGCTCCGCATCTGTTCAACATAGCTCTCCGTGTCCGCCTTCATGGTCCGCACCTCGATCTGAAGATCATCCGGCGCGATTTTGAGATATGCCGCGAAGGCCGCTATGATACTCTGCTGGTCGTTCGGGGATTTCAAGTAGATGTTGACCGGCAGCACCTCCACGATCTTGATGAAACGGTTGTCGTGGGTGACGACCACGCCGCTGATGATGTTCTTGATCGGCAACCAGGCTTGGGTGCTGCCGGTGTACTCGCCGATCACGACTGTGTCATCCTCCACGCTTTTCCCAAAAAGGAGATCCTTCAGGCTCATTTGCGTTTCACCTCCCCACGGTAGTAGATTTGCCGCCTGGCTTTTTGCCAGCGCCACCAGCTTCCGAGCCAGCGCGTGAGGCTGTCGTCGCCGATGCCGATAAGGCCGAACCCCCCGATCGGGACCGAGACGATAAGCGCAGCAACGATCCTGACCGTCAGGCTGAAGGGCAGGAATCTGAGGCTTACGAGCAGAAGTGGCAGCGTCAGAACCAGCGCCTCGATGAGATTGCGGAGCTCGAACAGACCGAACACGCGCCCGGCGTCTGTGAAGTTAGTGGGGATGAAATAGGTTTCCTGATTATTCATGCTCATTGTCCTCCATATGTTGAAGCAGACACCCATTGTGTGTCTTGCAGTAGTAGCGGATCCGGAACATCTCACGGATCCTCCGGTCAATCAGGCGGAGCAGGGCAGTGCGGAGCGCTTCCTCGTGCCGAGGTGTCGCCGGGATATCCAGAAGCTCCATGCGGCTGATATGCTGTTGGGACAGCCCGGCGAAGCGCCCCAGATCCAGCGCTGATATCCCGCAGCGCATGCGGATGTATTGAAGCCTTGTCATGTGCCATAGCTGATGAAGGGGATCTTGCACCAGCCCTCCCAACCGCGGCCTGCTACCTCGGTACGGACGACGCCGTACATGGTGCCCATGGCTTCGATGACATAGCCTCCGCCGATATATACGCCGATGTGTCCGCTTTTCCAGACGGCAAGACCCTCGATCTCCGGCATGGTATCGATCGGCCCGCTCTCAGCGGTAGCATAGAACATCTGATCTGCCCCGAGGTCGGACATGCCGTTTGAGGCATAGTCCATCATCCCGGTGTCGGGGTTGTACCAGCCGTAGGCCTTGATGAGGCCCACACAGTCCACCGTGCGGCGGCCCAACCAGTTGTCCCGGATAAAGCTCTCAAAATTGCCGACGCCCTCCGGATACTGCTCCAGCTTGTACCGGAGCAGGGAGCCGGTCAGCACATTGCCGAAGGTACCCCACACATAGCCCCAGTTGTTCTCCCAGGCCTGGATCGCAAAGACCGCAAGATCATGATTGTTCTTGTGAACCGGATCGACAAAGCGGGAGTTGTCAATATCATTCTGAAACTCGCCGCCGTGCTCGACAGGCCCGCCGTAGGCTGTGGGCATATCTCCGTTGTAACTGGGCTGCGCGGGTTTATAGTGCTCAGAATAGCTGTGCAGCGCATCACTTTTTTCGAGAATGTCATGCAAAACCGACGCCCAGCTTTTTGCTTCCTCATCAAAACCGAGCTCTTCCATTGTAACCTCGGGATCAAAGCTCTCAAAGCTGATTTCCAGCGTGGTTTCCGTTTCTCCGAGAAGGCCGAAGCGAAAGCGCTTTTTCAGGCTGGAATAGCTGAGGCCCCAGATACTTTCCA
Source organism: Oscillospiraceae bacterium (assembly GCA_902789745.1). GTDB lineage: Bacteria > Bacillota > Clostridia > Oscillospirales > Oscillospiraceae > Limivicinus. The sequence goes on from CADAPH010000042.1 coordinate 8,292, forward strand.
CACTCATGGCGTTCAGATCCTGCTCAAAAGCGACAGAGTTGATGGCAATCATCCATAGCAGATCATCCTCATCAAAGGAACTGTGGACAATGACTCGGTCAACCCTCTGCCCCTCGTTTTCAACCTGATTGACGATACCGGTGACGACAGCGTCCACCTGGGTGCTCTCAAAAGCCTCCAGGCTCATGTACGCACCGCCGACGGCCATGGCCTTCCGCGTCATATCCATGACCTCTTCGGCGTCGGAGTTGCCAAAGCCGAAGAACATGTTGGGCATGGCTGTAAAGACAAGCATGGGGATCAGAAATACGGCGATGATGAGGCCGATCACGAGTTTGATGAGAGTCGGCGCGGCCTCAGCCGCTGCAGTGACAGCGGCGCCTTTGACTCCGGCGACGGAAGCGGCCTTCGCGACCCGATAGGCGGCTTTTGCTTTCCTGGCGGCATCGGCGGTGGCTTGAAGACGGTTATTCCTCTGCTCGTCCGCTGTTATCGCCTCCTTTCGGCTCAGGCGATTTCTCCGCGATGCATGCTTCCGCTGCACCCTTGTCCCTGGCGCTCGCCCGTGTCGGCGCGTCCTCCGTCTTGCCGGAAGATTTTACTGTAGGCGGCGCGATTCCTGCGGCGCCGTGGTGCAAAGAAGGAGGTGCCGCACGGGGCTGACGGCCTTCCTGCTGTGCCGTGAAAGACTGCGCCGGCCGCATCAGATCTGCCATGCTCGGCGGAGAAACATTCCTGCCGTACCGAACCGGACTTGCCGCCTTCAAGGGAGCTGCCGTACCGGACGAAGGGGGATTCCTGCCCTGCCGTGCTGAGGCGCTGGTTTCTGTTTTGCTTCCGGATCCTGACGACGAAGCAGGTGACTTGACAGCCGGGGACTGTCCCGTATCACGCGATGTATAGCGCGCATTTGCTTGGTTCTGCGATACAGACGAGACGGAATTGGACACGCGTGCGGCTCCGATCGTGACATTGTTCTGCTCGGAGCCTGGCGCGATTCCTGCCGTGCCGTGATCGACCCGGTTCGCTGTGCCGGGACTGCCTGCCTCCCGTGGGGAATAGCGCGCTGCGCCGGGCGGCGTCTTCTGCAAACTTGCCCGATTTCCTGCCGGTACCGCGGCGGGACTGCGCTGCGAATTGGCGGCAGTGCCGACCCGGCCGAAGTGTTCCGTGTTCTGTACGACGAGTTCGCCCGACGCGGCGGGGATTCCTGCTGTGCCGTGATGAACTGCGGCGGGATTGTTTGATCCTGCCGACCGATCCGGCGGATTTGTTCCGATTGCACCGATAGGGGCTTGCTGCACGGCAGGCCGGATATGGCTTGGCGCCCGACGTGTGCCGAGAGGTACTGAGGTTTTGCGCGCGCCTGTCAACGGATTTGACCAGCGGCTGTCGGATGTGTTTGCGGTGAAGCTTTCGTTGACGCCGGTTTGCTGTGCACCGGTCTGTACGATCTGGTTTTGCTGCGAAGCTGCACTCTGGGTGCTGCTCATGTTCACATTGCCCATGCTCCTGCCGACGGTACCGTCCGGCCTCGGCGGGTTCGGCCCCGGCGGGATCGACCCGGAGCCGGGCGCGGCTGCGCCGGGATTCCTGCGGCTGCTCTGCGCGCTTCCGTGACTCGCGCTGTGCAGAACGCTGCCCGCCAGCGAGCGCACCACCATGTAGGTCAGTGCGCCGGGGAGTCTGCCCAGAGCGTCGCCGGTCATGGCCGGGTTCAATCCGATCCGCGCGATCAGGGAATCCGCTTTTTTGGCGACTTTTACCACCGTCAGCACCAGCACCATCCACGGCAGCACATCCACGCCGCTGGGGTAAAAGGAGAGTACTGACAGAAGCATCTTGACGAATACCACATTCAGGATCGTAAGCAGACACATGGAGCCGTACATACGGCACCAGCCGGAGAAGATGTCTGCGGTGCTGCGGCTGCCGCCCATTCCGAAGGCAAGAGGCGAGGTGACGGTCAGAACGGCAAGAATAAAGTAGCGCTCTGCCATCTCCAGAATCAGCCGGAGTGATTGGAACATGACGATTACGCCACAGATTGCAACAAGCAGCCATGAGGCCTTCAGCCCTGCGAAGCTGGCTTCGTCCGCAAATTTGATGTCCACCGCGTCCGGCACCTCCAGAACGGAAATGACCGTAGAGGTCATGTTCAGCGCGATATTGCAGATCTGCGGGCTTGCCAGCAGCAGGAAGGAAAAAACGAACGTGCGGGTGAACAGCAGCTTCGGATCCTCCGCTTCGAAGCCGAGACCGGTCATCATACCTTTTACGGACTGGAACACCAGATTCCCGATGAGCAGCGCCCAGCCCAAAGCCAGCATGGTCTGCATGATCGACTGGATGATCGGCATCCGCTCCTTCAGATAGGCAAAATCCATGCTCATGACGTTCAGAAGCATGGATGAAAAATACTCCCAGCACTCCAGAATCAGGCCGTAGGTCCATTCAATGTAGCCCTGAAAAATAAGCTCAAGCAAGTCGCGGCCCTCCTCTCTGCCCGGGCTCTGAGATTACGCATCAGGGACTGATGGTGGCCAGCCCGCTGAACAGAGGCGCGACATAGGCGATGAACGCGCCGATGCCGTTGATGATGGCCCAGGCGATCCAGATGCGCTTGAGCCAGTCCCAGGCTTGATCGACCTTGTGCTGATTGTTGGAGAGCTTGGCGCCGATGACTGCGACGGCGGACATGAGGCCGGCCAGTACCGTACTGATCCCCGCAATATGGGTATAGACGTCCACGATGATCCTGTTGGCGACCGTCCACATGTCCTCTACCGCGCAGGCGGGGATGGTGAACACCGCCGTCAGCACCAGACAGGTCAGCAGACCAAGGTACAGTTTAAAGATTTTTCTCGTAAGCATTCCTCCTCTAAATAGTTGAATCGTGTGATTGCTTTGGGTGTATGCCCCCGGAAATGACGAAGGAACTTGAACCGTTCCTCCGCCTGCGGCGAGAAAGGGCGGAGAAGGTCAGGCGGCGCATTGTGCGGCGCCATGATCGGACCGCCGTCTCTCGCCTTTCCCGCGGCGGGAGCACGACCGTGTCCCGCCGCGGTGCGATTGATCTTGCCTGCGCGGCAGATGCCATGTTCAATTCGCTACATGTCATCACCTCGCTCAAGGCGCTCGCCATTCGTGCAGAGCTCGTTCAGATGCCGGACGAAACAGCGCACGAAAGGGGAGAGCAGATCTTCACTGCCGGAGATCCACCAGATGACCTCCGGCAGCGGTTTTGCGATCGTGTCGTACTGGATAGAGATGAGCAGCAGTACCTGGCGGTCGCTGATAAGCGCGGCCTGAGCGGCCATGCGGCGGCACACCATGAGCGTGCTCTCCCAGTCTCCGCAGGCTTCGAGGATCTGCGAGAAGAACAGGCCCGCCTGCACGACGCCGACCGCTTCCAGCGTATCCATATTTATTTGATTATCCTCAGAGATCAGCTTCATCCTCCGCAGCCGCTCGCGCGCGGCGGGATCAAAGGGGCTGATGATTTGGGGCTTCATAAAGGTTCCTCCTTCCGGGCAATAAGAAAGGCCCGGCACTTTCGTGTCGAGCCTGAGCAGATGTTCGATTTCTACAGATACGCTTTCCAGTTCCACACCATCCACAAGGGAAGACTGACGGTTCTCGTTTCTCCGCAAGGGTTTTCGCCGATGTTTTTCAGTGACAGCTTGAAGCCGACAGGCGGAGCGTACTTCCTGCAAAACTGCGTGTAGCTTTTTGCTTTTACGTTGTCTGCCGACTTGACCTCCATGGGAACGAGCGCACCCTCGTGCTCAAGCAGGATGTCTACCTCCGCTGTGTTTCCGGAACGCCAGAAATACGCAGCCTCGCCTTGGGCGAGAAGCTCGTTCAGCACATAGTTTTCGGCCATAGAGCCCTTATATCGCAGGAACAGCTCGCTCTCTTCACGTATCGTCTCAAAAGAGAGGCCGGATTTACGGCGCAACAGACCGAGATCGGAGAAATAGACCTTAAAATAAGCGGCGTCCGCGGACGAGGACAGCGGAAGCTCCGGCCTTTCCACCAGTTCAAGCTGCGTCACCAGGCCGGAATCGCGAAGCCATTGCAAAGCGTCTTCCAACTCCGCAGATCGTTTGCCCTCTTTTACATGAGAGAAGACGAATTTGTTGTTCTCCTTGGCAAGCTGCTTGGGAACGGAGTCCCATATCCACCGAATCTTTTCAATCTGGCTGATCGGCGCATGCTTGGCAAAATCGTCGGCATAGTCCTTCAGGATTTCATCCTGAATCTCTTCCACGACAGAGATGTCATGGGATTCGCGCCATTCCAGCACAGCCTCCGGCATACCGCCGACCGCGTAGTATTCCTTCAGGAGCTTCGCCAGAGGAACGGCGTACAGCTCCGGAACCGGCCGGTCCACCGGCCAGGCCTGCAGCAGCTCAAGGTACTGTCCCGCGTCACAGGCTTTTACAAACTCTGAAAAGCTCAGGGGGAACATCTGCAGGCGGTTGACCTTGCCGACGGGAAAGGAGATATTCTCCCGCTTGATCGCAACGCCGAGCAGAGAACCGGCACATGCGACATGCAGCTCGCGCAGATTCTCACAGAAATACTTCAGCGCGGTGATCGCCCGGGGGCATTCCTGGATCTCGTCCAGAACCAAGAGAGTTTTCCCCGGCGTGATCTGCACCTTTTGCTGAATCGAGATCTCTCGGATGATCCTGCTTACGTCAAAATCATAGTCAAAGAGCTTCCCGAACTGTTCATTCTCCTCAAAGTTCAGATAGACGGTGTTCTCAAAATAACGGTTACCGAAATCCGTCAGCGCATAGGTTTTCCCGCACTGTCGGACGCCGGTCAGCAGCAGGGGCTTGCGCCTTTTGCTGTCTTTCCACTTCAGCAGCTTTTCGGTAATGTCTCTCTCCATCATGCGCATCGCCCCTTCCTTTGATGAGAGTATACCACAACCACTGCGTTTTTCATAGGAAAAGTTGTAAAAGAATGCGTTTTTTCATAGGAGTTTTTGGTAGTTCTTTCAAACCGCCATTTTTTCGATATCATTTATCATTTTGCTCAATTGCAAAGTGAGGTACCGGTTTGCAAGAGTAAGTTCCAGATTGACAGAATTTGCAAAAGAAAGCGCAGAAAATGAGGGTGCTAAACAGGACTTAGTATTGCAAATACGGCGGTTAAGTTTGCAAGCCCTGAAATAAGTCTTGCAAACGGCTTGAAACAGCGTTGTTCAGCATGGTAATATAGGGATGAGATCGTTGTCAGCAGTTGAAGAAAGACGCGCTGACGCGGAGGCCGGAGTTAACTTTGGTTTTTCGAACGAGTAACAGCAGCCGCCAATTTGGCGCATATTCACATCGGAGATGGCGGGATAGGCTCAACTGCATCCTCTCATTTTCAGAACATTTATAAAAATGCACAAGCGAGGCGGCAAGCACACCTCGCTTGTGCCGGACAATCTGACCACAATTTTGACCACAAATAGCTTAGAATCATTAGACAGATTATCACTAAAAAGTTCACACTTCGTCAAAAAAATTGCGTTTTGAACGATTTTTTACAACGAATTATGACAAAAACGGTTTATGGGGTTCAAGAGGCCGGAAGTTCGAATCTTCTCACTCGGACCAAGAAAAGAGGCTGAAACTTGATGGTTTCAGCCTCTTTTGCTTTATCCGGATTACTTTTCTGGCGGGATTGAAAAACGGCATTTCCGGGAGGGCCAACGGAAAGAGGCAACAAAGGAGCTTGTTTGGAGCCTCTGTCTGCGCTATAATAAAAAAACAGATATCGACGGACATACGATCGCCGTACGGCCGGTTCAGGCTTTACCCGAACTGAGCGAAAAGGGAGCCCGTGATGGACAGAGAAACGATCAACGCGTATCTCAGCGCCGCCCTCGCGGAGAGCACGGCGGAAAACACGCCGGGATTTGACAGGTATACGGGGGTTCCCAATCCCTTCAAGGGCCGCGGCCCGGAGCTCGCGGCGCGGTCTGCAACAAAGCTTTCACCGATCCGCCAAGCGCACCGCGAGGCGGAGCCCAGGGAAAAGGATACTTACCGGGACGCCTGGGAGAACGCGAAAAACGCGCTGCTGCAATGCGGGAAGCTGCTGGAGGAGGACGACTTCGCCGGCGTTCTCACGGGGGTGATCCGCGCGGGGATCAGGGATATGAACCCCGCTGTGATCGTGATCGACGTTGAACAGGAGAATCTGAAGATCTCCGCCTATGCCAGGGAGGGCCTGATCAGCCAGCATACCGCGGAGAAGGCGATAGACAGGCTGTTGCAGGCGCTGTGACAGAAACCGAACAGGAGGGAAAAACCATGAAGTATGCCATTGACGAAAAACGCACGCTGACCATCGGAGGGATCCCGCAGGCGGTGCGCATCCGCTCGACCGACGCCTCGCTGCCCGTGCTGCTGTTCCTGCACGGCGGCCCCGGCGTGTGCGACAGACACTGGGTGCTGCGGGACCAGTCCGCGCTCGCGGAGACCGTGACCATGGTTTGCTGGGACCAGCGCGGCGCGGGCCTGAGCTGGAGCCCGAAGCTGAAGGCCGGGGACATGCGCATCGACCGCTGCGTGGAGGACGCGCACGAGCTCATCGCGTGGCTGAAGCAGCGCTTCGGCAAAGACTCGGTCTATATCGTCGGACACTCGTGGGGCTCGATCCTCGGTACGCTGCTGTGCCGGAAGTACCCGGAGGACGTGGCCGCCTACATCGGCATGGGCCAGTTCGTCAACGGGCCGGAGAACGAGCGGCTCAGCTACGAGTTTGTGCTGGAGGAGGCCAAAAAGCGCGGCGACAAAAAAGCGCTCCGGGATCTGGAACGGATCGGCTGGCCGAAGGAGGGCCACTACACCTCCATCGACGATCTCATGGTGCAGCGCAACCTGATGACGAAGTACGGCGGCGAGGACTACGGCGAGAGCGACGGCATCATGAAGGCCATGATCCTGCCCATCCTCCGCTCCCCGGAGTACAGCCTCGCGGATATGTGG
>CADAPH010000043.1 GCA_902789745.1 Oscillospiraceae bacterium
CGGTGGCACTGCTCAATTTGGGCGGTGCCATTGCTCAATTCCAGCGGAATCGCCGCTCAATCTCGCCGGTCGAGCCGATCTCTCGATGCGGCGTACGCAGTGGGAAACAAACCAGACGGAGATGCGGCTGTCGATGCTCATAAAGTTCTGCGAAGCGTATGATGTTGAGTCAGAGTATGTGCTGGGGACGGATGATGTTATGTAAACCAAGCTGAAGCGACTGTGTGCGCATCGCTGACCTGCAATTCTGATGATCCCCACCCAAACAAAATCGGAGGAGCTGTTGATAAGCTCCTCCAGATTTAGAGTTAAGACGCTTTGTTGATTTACAGCGTGAAAGGAAATCGTGCCCACACCGAGAATAACAAAACACAGAAGGAAACAACCACAGTGCCAAAGAAGAAAATAAACCCGCGCCGCATCCCACTGTCGAAAGCGGAGTTCAACAAGGACGCTATCATAGAGGAGGCCATGAGCGGAACCCTCGCCAACGCATGGCTCCTTGTAGCGAGCGCGTTGTATGAGCAGGGATATCGGAATATCGATAAACTGAATGAAAAAATCAGCGCCTATGTGGATTCCGTTGGCGGGAAGGCCGACATGAAGCGCGCCGAGGAGCTGATGGGGATGCCAACGACCACGCGGTTCAATCATGGTCGGATCAGCTCTCCGTATGATCTGGAGAAATACAAGCAGAAAGTCGCCTGGGTCGCCATCCGCACAAGCCTCGGCGTCATCTGCCTGGGGCTGGAGGATACCGGGGAGTTTACGGAGGAGGAGATAAGGCGGGTATTCTTGAACGTTGACCTATCCTTGGCGGAGATTGAGCGCGGGATGAAAAGCTATGAGCAGATTGAGAGGGAGCTGCTCAATAGAATGGTACAAGAGGAGATGGAAAACGCGCCCTCTTGACAAAAATCGACCGTTAGTATATTCTCATCCACAAGGTGTCACCTATAGGAGCTTCGGTTTTCCACAAGAAAGCGCGGCTCCCGAAAGATGGTGGACGGTGAGCCCTCCTCCGGAGGGACTGCGACCCTCCGTTTACATAGGCTGTGATCATCCCCGGCTTTATCGCTGGACAAAGGGTGATAGCGGTACGACCGTGAAAGGAGGGCAGTGCGATGTTGACGCTTGAAGGCCTGATTGCGGTGCTCAGCCTTTGTGTTGGGTGCTTTGCATTGGGTTACGCAATCGGCAGCCACGATAAAACGCAGAAATAGCCGCCCGATGACCTCACAAATCTCGGCGGCTATTCTGCTTAAGAGCATTTGATTTGGGGCTAACCGTCTACTGGTGACACCCCTTTTTTCATCTTTATTGTAAGGCAGCAGGGGAGATTTGTCAAGGGCGAAAACGCGATGGCCGCAGGCCTGATCGCGGGTGCTCAGCCTTTATGTTGGGTGCTTCGCATTGGGTTATGCAATCGGCAGCCACGATAAAACGCAGAAATAGCCGCCCGGGCCTTAAACAAGCGGCTATTCTGTAAAAGAAATTAGTAAGCTTGGGGCTAACCGTCTACTGGTGACACCCCTTCTATGTCTTCATTGTAAGATGGCCGGGGAGATTTGTCAAGGTTATCTTTCCCAGAGATATACCGGGATCACCAGCTCTGCGCCATAACATCTCACAGTCAGTTCGTTTTTGCCGGACGGCTTAAGCGCGGTGAACTCGCAGGTCATCCCATCGGGGCTAATGACAAGTGCAGCACTTTCGCTGGTGTCGTGGCTATCCTTTATGGACCAAGAAACCTCGGCTCGTGCGATTTCCGGCTGCGGATATGCCGTCAACGTGAAAGGTTTATCCCGGACATAAGCGGTAAAACCATCGGCATCCAACTCCCGGCCAAATGCATATACCTCTATGTTTTCCACAGTTGGCGTAGGGACTGGAGTGGGCGCTATCGTCTCAATGATTTCAGCATTAGGTGTGGGAGTAGGCTGCGGTGCTGCCACAGAGATGTTAACCGCAAGCCCGCTGGCAAAAGCTACGATGAGCAGGCAAGAACCGGCGAAGAGTGGTATTCTGTTCTTCCTCGTTCCAAAGTCATAACCACATTCCGGGCATTTCGGATGACCGTCTGCAATCTTCGTTTTGCACTTGGGGCAGGTAATATATTTCATGCGTGATACCTCTTTTTTTACCATCATAGCACAGGTTCCGGTTGTGGACAATGGGCGAGTCGTTTTTGTTGCAAATTTCTATAATGTGAAGTAGAATACCATTAAGCGAGAACAAAATAAAAAAGAGGAGACTCAAAATATGAACCTTAAAGAACTGCGCGAAAAGCACAGCCTTACCCAGGCGGCGTTAGCAAAAGAACTCGGCGTGACGAGCAAGACCATATCCCTGATCGAGAGCGGAAAGTTGAAGCTGAGTGAAAAGCTCGGCGCCAAGATCAAAGAGGTGTATGGGGAGGAGCCCAACGCACCCGTGGCGGAAGCTGTGAATCCTGTCAAAAAAGCGCGCGGCACGAAGAAGAAGGAGAAAGTCGCGGCCGTCGAAAAGGCTGAGACCGCTGCTGAGGCTGTTGTTGAAACCGAAAAGAAGGTTGAAAAGAGAGGACGCAAAGCGAGAGCCAAGGCTGATAAGCCGACAGCTGAGGCGGTTGTTGCACCGGTGGAGGCTGCCGCTGCGACTGTTGAGGCCGCTGGTGCAGAGAAGAAAACAAAGAAAGCGGCGGCGAAGAGGAAAGCACCTGCTGCGTGGAAACCCAGAGCCGCAAAGGCAGCGCCCGTTGTCATCCTGCAATCTCCGTTCGGTGGAGAGATCACTGCTGATGAGATCCTGTCAAAGATAGGCGAGGCAGACAAGGTGTACGTCCGCCTCGATCAGAATAAAGCTTACTGGGTCAAAGGGGAAGAGACCGGAGACGTAGATCTCTGGTGAAATAGCTCATCCGAGAGCAAAGAATAACCAGCTCATTACCATTTCATACGAGGGGATGGTAATGAGCTGGTTTACATAAGACGAAAAAGACTATCTCACACCTTATCCTTGAACGCCTTAGCAGCTTTGAACACGGGCGTATTCGACGCGGCGATAATCATGGTCTCCCCGGTCGCGGGGTTCCTTCCCTGGCGCTCATCACGATGCTTGACGCTGAAGCTGCCGAAGCCAAAGAGCTGGACTTCTTCGCCGGAGGCGACTGTGTCAATGATGGTGTTTAGGGTGGAGTCAAGGATAGCGGACGCATCTTTAACGGTCAGATTATTCTTCTCTGCAACCTTTTTTGCAAGTTCGGTTTTGTTCATTATGGTTCTCCTTGTAATAAACTGGTTTTTCTGGTCTTGGCCAGTGTGCTGGAGTATATCAGAAATGGTGGGGGAATGCAATAGACCGCTGCCCACAGACATCAGCTTGCGATCAACCGTCCCGATTCTCCCTTATAGCCTTGAAAACGCTTGATTTGACATACATCTTTCGCGGCTCAAACCAGTGCCAGCGGCGAAGTATAACGTTCTGAAGCATATGATAGCCAATTTCGCGGTCTATCAGATCTTCTTGCTCGTCAAGCATCTTCCGAATCTTTAACCTCTTCGATAGATTGAGTTTCGCTGGCTGGAACTTACCCCAGCGGATTTGCGCTTCTGTCAGGCCCGCAGATTTCATCAGGTCGATGAAGTGGGCTTCGAGATCTTCCAACTCCCTGTGGTTTTCATCGATGGCGGGGAAGAGACAGGTGTTCAGAAATGCCTCTGATTCGCGTTCAAAGTCAAAGCCCAGCTTGTCGAAGGCGCACTCAAAGTTGGCCTCCAGATCGTCTGAATCGCCGATATTATCAGCTATCTTGTTAAAGAAGTCAGAATAGTCCTTCATATAGCTCCTGCTCCTTAGTGCTGCTTCTTCACCCACTCCAGCGACCGACAGATACCGTCCAGAATATGCGCAGGGCTGTAGTCGTAGAGTTCAATGATGAGGGGGAGAGTGGCCGCGCTGTCGGCGGCGTCCAATATCTCCTCCATCCGAATCACGCCATCCCCAACGGGAGCAGGATAAACGGTCCGACCATCGGCGCAGACCTTCTCGGCATCATCAACGTTTGCCTTTTCCCACGTCCTATCTTTCAAGTGCAGTCCGATGACCCTGTCCTTCACCCGGTCGAAGGCAGCAAGCTCGTCCTCTCCACGCAGGATCAGATTGCCCGTATCAAAGCAGCAGTAGAGCCCCGGCACACTGTCAAGGAAGTACTCAAGCCCTGCGATATTATTGTACGGTGAATCCAGCCGATCAAGAGGCTCCATGCACACACGGATGCCCATTACGTCGCCATATTTGACGGCGGCGCGCATCCCGGCTACGATATTCTCCGGCGATTCCATGCCGGGAACGATGAGGACATTGTCGGCCTTGAGCCGGACGGCTTCATCGATCAGGAAGCGGTATGACTGATTGGCGGGGTTAGAGGAGAAGTCAATCCAAGCGTGGAGACCCGCAACAGCTACGCCTGTGGAGCGCAGGACACTGTGGACTTCGTGTATCCGATCCTTCAACGTCTCATCAGAGATATAAACGGCATCCAGCCCGCGGGCTTTCAGTGCGGCGACCACAACGGGCATCCGCATATGCTCGGCTATCGCGCCGGTCAGGATGTTTTCATAGAATACAGCAATCATGTTATGTTAACCTGCCCTCGTAGTGTGAACCTGTGGTCACACAAGCCAGCCCTTCTCCTTGTGGAAATTATAGAGTAACCGGACGATTTCCTCCACTGTTTCTTTCCCGGACGGAGGAAGATGGTTATACATCTCAGAGGTGGTGAGGTTTTCTTCTGCGTGGGCGGATTCATCGACTTCGGAGGGATCGGCCTCTGCTGCATAGTTCGTCCCTGCTATCAACTCTTCAACCGACATCTCATAATAATCAGCCAGTGCCTCCAGATACGCGCCCTCCGGCAACTCTTTATTCAGTTCCCACAGAGAGATATTCGTCTTGTTGATGTGGAGCGCGGCGGCGACGGTCGCCTGGTTAACATGGCGGCGGTTTCTCAGTTTGCGGACCCTGCATCCGAAGGTGGTCATTTGTTATCCTCCAATACTTGCGTGCACATTTTCACGCACTCATCGCAGATATAAGCCCCATCGGGCGCGGCAATCAGATGATTTGCTTCCTTGGAGGTTTTTCCACAGAAGGAGCAGCATTCCTCACCGGTCGCCTTTAATGTTCTGATCTTCTCTGTGGCTTTCTCAAGGTTCTGGAGGCTTAAGAGGTCATCAACATAGCGCAGTGCAAACCTCTGAGCGACGGTATCCAGCTGGCTAAACATATCGAGCATCTGCTCACGGTTCTTTACCTTTTCGGTTTTCCTTCTGGGCATTGTGGTCACCTCCTCTTCCGAGTGTATGGACTCACCCTCAAACGGTCACAGGCAGGCCGTTTAACTCGACCTCTGCGGCGGGAACCATGATATATTTCTTCCCATCGATCTCCCGCATTTCGATCAGGAAGCTCTGATCCGGTGATACGGAAATCTTAATCTCTCCGGCCTTAAGCTCAAAGTGGCGGATATCCACAATGTTCTCAGGATTCAGCGATGCTTTTCCAAAACGATCCTCATAAGAACGTGTGAATACCTTCAGCTGATCCTCGGACGCTCCGCTGTCGGCAAGAATGGCGCTGAGATCACCGCAGGAGACGGTGAGGGATTCTTCCGCCTCATCGACTTTCGCCTTAAGCTGCTCATGTACAGCGCGAACGATATCGATCTGACACTCCACAGCCTCATCGAGAATGGATTCAAACGCCTCTTTCTGCTCCGTAGGCGTCATCGCGAGGTCAACATGGAAGAGGCCCTTTATGAATTCGTAGTGTATTTCGTCGGGTCTCCGGCTATAAAACAGCGCATTATATATGTTGGTGCTGCGGTTGTCGAAAGCGGGGAATAAGAATCCAAGCTCCGGCGCACCGACGATCTGCCGGGCAAGGCAGTTGTGGAACTCATTCTCACCGGAGTAATAACCAAGCTCCAGCTTTCCATCCTTCACAGGGCAGATTGCGCAAACGAAATAGCGGAACACCTGGTCGGATTCGCCCTCGGAATACTTACGCGCGGAGTGATCCACATCGCCATGGCTGCGGTATGGTACATCATACGCATCGTTTGCGCAGAGGATAAGATAATTACTGTCGCCCATGTCGAGGCTTTCCACAACCTTCTGAAAGAATGCCTGCCGGGCGTCGGCCTTGTCATCACGCAGCGCTATGAGCTGTCGATGCTCATCGCTGTCGGATACCTGCTCGGTTGAGAAAACAATATCTGTGAGGTTTCGGCTCAGCGATCCGGACAAAACCTTCTTCAGAAAAGCCAGATACTGCTCGGCCTCTTCCTGCGGCATGAGGGCGAGGGATTCATCGAGGTAGGATATAACCTCTTTGTTGCTGTTCACATAGCAACCGTAGATTCTGCCGATATTAGCTTTCTCCAGCTTAAAACGCCGGCTCAGTTCGCTAATTTCTTTTTTGTTCATGTGTTCCTCCAAGTATTAAATCCTTCCCATGCTGCCGAGGGGAGAATCACCTAAACTCGTTCTCCAGCAGCATAGTAAGGAAATCGATGTCTGCATCATCTGGTTCGTGGGTGTCGCGCTTTATGATCCAGGGTAGAACCTGAGCATTGTCATTTTCCATGAGAGACCTCACTGTTTGTTCATTGATAGGCGCAATGGATTATAGCATACCTGGCGGTCAACAAAAAGACTTGAAAAAGCCAACGGTATGTGGTAGTCTATCTCCATAGATAGGGTAGGATTCTTTAAGGCGTTATAATCTGTTGCAGTAGGACTGAGCATCTATATTTTTTTACTCTCAAAGTTTCCAAATGAACATAAACCTTCCGAATGACCATGGAGAAGGAGAGAACATATGGGTAAATTCCACATCGTTCATATGAGCAGGAAGAATGACAGCATATTATTTGAGAAAGGATATAATATATTGCCTCGCGTCTGCTCTGGGATCTCGGCTGCCTCGACAAGGCAGCGGACGCTTTGAAGTTTTCCTGAAAGAATTGTATCAAGAACGCTGCCTTCACAGTCATCATGATGATAACCGTGGGGGCAGCATTCGATTTCGGCATGTATGCATGGCAGCCCGTGGATCAGGTCAGAACCGGTACGATTCCGCTGCTGTTGCCCTCGTTGTAGGTGCGCTCAATGAAGTCGAGAAATCGCCGCGCCGCCGGACTGGGCTGGGGACGGTAAAAGATCCCGTAGGGCAGCAGATACTCCTCCGCAAGGGGGATGACCGTCATGTTGATGAGAATATCCTGAAAGCACATGGGGAGCAACTGCACGTTGCGCGTAAAAGCGGTCTCCCAGAACATGTTCATGCCGCGGCCGAAGCTGACAGTGAGCTTTGCCCCGTGCGCCCGCAGACGCTCCAGCAGCACCGCGATGATCTCACAGCTTCCGTCATTGATGGAATGGACGGTTTCGCCCCGCAGGTCTTCAAAAGTGATGCGCTCCTTTTGCGCAAGTGGATGGTCTTTTACCATGGCGCAGCCGAAAGGCACCTTGCAGATTTCAAGAAACCGCCATTCGCGCATCCAGGAAACTTCGCTGTTGAGGCTTTCAATGAGATCCGCCTTTTCGGGGATGCTCTGCCCCATGTCGATGTTCACCATTTCGATCCCGCAGCCCTTTTCCTCCGCGGAGAACAGCACCCAGAGGTCATACAGCAGCCTGCACTTTTCCAGCATGGAGGTGCCGATGCAGACCGTCTCCTCCTTCTGCGTGATGGCATGGATCTCCCGCTTGATCTCTGCGTCGAGGCGCAAAAGCTCTCGCCCGTGTTGTTCCAGGTACTCTCCGGCGGGCGTCAGCGTCACACCTTTGGCAGAACGAACAAAGAGTTCCGCGTCAAATTCCTTTTCCAGTGCCCGCACCTGATGCAATATTGCGCTCGGCGTCAGAAAGAGCCGCGCGGCGGCCTTGGTAAAGCTGCCCGTCTCCGCCACGGCAAAAAAGGTTTTGAGCTGGGGATTATACATGCCGCTTCCTCCGATCAAAAAGAGCGTGTATTGCAAAATCTTCAATACTATTATAAACGATCTGAAATTCAAATACAAGAGCGGCTGGCTTATAATGATGCCAGAAAGACCTAAAAAAGACAGGAGGTTTTAAACATGGCAAAATACATTTCCCGCCGTGACTTTCTGAAGGGCACCGCCGCCGGCGCTCTCGGCATCGCGGCAAGCGGTCTCTTCGGCGGCGCGGTCGCAAGCGCCGAGGGCGAAGCCCCGAAAGCGGAAGCCGCGCAGGCTGCCGCTATCACCTGGGACGATATCTTCGCCACAAGCTATTCCCAGGCAAACCGCCGCTCCAACCCGGACGCGAAGGCTCCCGAGTCCCCGGAGGAGTACATTGTCCAGAAGGGCAACGGCGACATTCTTGGCTCCATGATGGTCGGCATGGTCGGCCCCCTCGGCATCCCCGAGGAGAAGTTCATGAACAACAAGCCCGCGTGGCTGGGCGATGAGCCCGACCTGAGCGGCAAGGTGTCCTATGAAAAGGACTGCGACGTACTGGTCATCGGCGCGGGCCAGGCCGGCACCTCCGCCACGCTCCACTGCGCGGACGAGGGATTGAAGGTCATCTGCTGCGAGGTGCAGACCTGGGAGGAGTACGACAACTACGCCTGCGACCTCGCGACCTACAACTCCAAGTTCTTCCTGGACAAGGGCGCTGAGAAGTACGACCCCAACGACATCTTCACCGAGTATATGAACAAGGCCCTCGGCCACGCCAACCAGAAGATCGTCATGGACTACGCCAAGCGCTCCGGCGAGGCGCTGGACTGGATGCTGGCTTACCTGCCCGAGGACTATGTGGCAAAGTACGCCCACGCCGTCAACTACAAGGGCAACAAGCACTTCCAGAACCCGTGCAGCGGCGGCAACTACTTTGTCGGCATGACCCAGTGGCGCGACACCGGCACCGACACCAACACCAATAACAACATGTGGCCCTACACCGTGCGGCTTCTCCAGGAGAAGGCGCGGGAGCTGGGCGCGGAGTACGTCTACGGTGCCCAGGGTCTGACTCTCGTGCACAAGGACGGCAAGGTCACCGGCGCGATCTTTACCGACATTGACGG
Source organism: Oscillospiraceae bacterium (assembly GCA_902789745.1). Classification (GTDB taxonomy): domain Bacteria; phylum Bacillota; class Clostridia; order Oscillospirales; family Oscillospiraceae; genus Limivicinus. Next base: position 9,094 of record CADAPH010000043.1, read on the forward strand.
CAAGTACTTCCAGGTCAATGCCAAGGCCGTCGTCGTGGCGGCGGGCGACTTCGGCGGCAACCCGGATATGCGCCTGGACCTCTGCGACCAGATGCGCAACCTCGCCTGGTCCTACGGCCTCGACCGCACCGACGTCAACAACGTCAGCTCCATGGGCCGCGACGGTTCCGGCATCCGCATGATGCTCTGGGCGGGCGCCAAGATGGAGGCCGGCCCCCGTGCCGGTCAGGCCGCGGGCATCAACAATAAGCCCAGCTTCCCCTTCGGCGGCGTGTGGCCCATCTTCGGCAACGACGGCAAGCGCTTCTTCAACGAGACCATCACACGCCACGGCTCCATCGGCTACCTCGACATGATGCCCGCCGGCCTCAAGATGGCCTGCGTGACCGACGCCAACTGGGATGAGTACTGCGAATACCAGGCCTACGACCACCAGGCCATGGACCGCAGCAACGACTATATGATCGAGAAGGTCCGCCGCGACATGGCAAACTATGTCACCGGCCCGGACGGCTTCGCGGTGCAGGCCTTCGCCCGTTACGGCAATGACCCCACCACCCTCTACGCGGCCGAGACGCTGGAGGAGCTGGCCGATATCATCGGCTACGAGGGCGATGCCAAGCAGGGCTTCCTGGACGAGATCAAGCACTGGAACGAGATGTGCGACGCGGGTTACGACAGCGACTGGGGCGCCGACAAGAGCCTCATGCACTTCAAGATCGAGAAGGCCCCCTTCTTCGCCGCCACCTCCGTCACCGGCGGCAAGCCCTCCGGCGGTCTCTGCCAGCACGCGGCCGTCTGCACCGACGGCGAGTACCGCGTCCTGACCGGCGACAAAGCGCCCATCCCTGGCCTCTACGCCGTGGGCAACTGCTGCGGCCAGCGTTACGGCATCCAGTACCACACCCCCACCGCCGGCAACAGCTGCGGCTCCGCCTTCGTGACGGGCTACCTCGCCGCTGAATACCTCAAGGCCGACCTGGATAACGGCGTCGGCGCCGAGGAAGCCGCCCCCGCCGAGGAGCGCACCACCTCCGGCAAGTACTATGCCGGGACCTATACCTCCTCCAAAAACACCGGCTTCAGCACCGTGACCGTGGAGGTCTCCTTCTCCGAAAACGAGATCCTCGACGTCAAGATCAAGTCCTCCGGCGATCAGGACCTCATGAGCCAGGAGCTCAAGGACAATATGGCCGCCGCGATCCTCGCCGCGGGCAACACCGAGGTGGACGCGGTTACCTCCGCGACGCTGTCCTTCTCCCGCCAGGGTGTGATCGACGCCTTCGCCGATTGTGTGGCCCAGGCTACCGCCTGATTCGGCAAATTCTCTGCACAAACATAAAAACGCTCAGACCACCGGCTTTGCCGGTGGTCTGACAGAGTATCTGGGAGGCTCACAATGGATAAACAGTCTGTGGTCATGAAGCTGAACGTGCCCTTCTGCACCAAAAAGCCGTCCTTTGTCGGGAAAGACCTGATCGAGACAAGCGACACGGGGCTTGTCCACCGCTATGTGCTGGCACTGGCACAGGAGCTGAACGCGAACGCGGGGGAGTTTGCCGACTGCCGCGTGGAGGCGATCCGCCTGGGCGGCGGCACGGCATCCATCATGAACGGCGGCGATTTTGACAATCTCATGCGCCTGATCCGGGAGCGCTATGACGTGGCCGAAAACGCGCCGCTTACTATGCGCTGCTGCCCGGCGGACATCAACGGAGCCAACCAGCCCTTTTATAACCGCAGCCATGTGAGCCGCTACGATCTGGAGCTCTTTTCCCTTGAACCGCAGGATTTCCTGCATCTGGAAACGCTCAACTACATGGAGCAGCTTCCCTATATCTCCTCCGGCTTCCTGCGGGCGTCCCAGCGGCCGGTGATGGGCTTCGTGCTGCTGTACGGCAAGAAGACGATTTCCAAATACGGCTTTCGCCGCTCCGTACTGGAGACGACGCGCCGCCCGGTCTCCCATGTACTCCTGCAAAAGTGCGCGGGAAAAGACGCAATGGACGAAGCGGACTGTTCTGCCCAGCTTGCGGAGGCGGCTGAGCTTCTGACCACTGCGGGGTATCATGAGTACCTCCCGCAGCGCTGGGCAAAGGAGGGGAGCGAGGACCGTTTCTGGCAGAAGGCCGCGGCGGGCTTCCCGGTCCTCGGCTTTGGTCTGGGAGCGGTGACCTCCATCGACGGGGCAAACTCCGCCAACACGACTGACTTGGAGCGCTATCTCCAATACAGCGGCGATTACCGGATGATCACAGCGGAGACCGAAGCATCGACCTGACACTATTCACTGATAAAATGCTTTTTAAGCATTTTATCAGTGAATAGTATGAAATCTGAATTGGGAATTAACATTTTCCTCACGTTTTCTTTCAGATAAATTTGAGCATACTGCGCTAATTTTTCTGTTAATAACGAAAGGAGCAATAGGAATATGAGAAAAACGATCAGTGTTTTAACAGCCATATTGGTATTGATTATGGCGGTTTTCGCCTCCGGCAGCAGCATGCCCCCTGCACCGCCCGACAGCGGGAACGGAGGAATGAGCACAGCTCCCGGTGGTATGCCGCCAGAAGGTATGAGCGCTCCGCCAGAGGGAATGGGCACGCCTCCCGGCGGCTTCGGCGGTATGCCCGGCGGCCCCGGCGGGAACAGCGCGGATATCGACTATGCCGGCGCGGTTGAGATCATCTCCGCGGATACTCAAAGCGGCCAGATCTATGCCAGTACCGCGGCTGACGAGAGCGCGCTGCTTGTAAGCACCGGTGACGCGGTCGAGATCACAGACCCAACTGTCACCAAATCCGGCGATTCCGACGGCGGAGACAACTGCAACTTCTACGGGCTCAACGCGGCGGTGCTCCTGAAGGACGGCACCGCGACCACGATCAGGGGCGGGACGGTCAATTCCGACGCTTCCGGCGCAAACGGCGTATTCTGCTATGGCGGCAACGGCGGGCATAACGGCGCAGAGGGCGATGGCACCACGCTTTACATCTACGACACCGCCATCACCACCACGGGCGACGGCTCCGGCGGCATCATGACCACCGGCGGCGGTGTGACCTATGCCTATGATCTGACGGTGGAAACTTCCGGCCGTTCCTCGGCGGCCATCCGCACCGATCGCGGCGGCGGCACGGTGGTCGTGGACGGCGGCAGCTATACCTCCAACGGCCTCGGTTCCCCGGCCATCTATTCCACGGCAGATATCACGGTTTCCAACGCCACGCTGACTTCCAATCTTTCTGAGGGCGTGTGCATCGAGGGCTTGAATTCCATTACGCTCAATGCCTGTGACCTGACCGCCGACAACACCAAATGCAACGGCAACGCAACCTTCCTGGACAGTATCATGATCTATCAGTCCATGTCTGGCGACGCGGACAGCGGCACTTCGTTCTTCACCATGAACGGCGGCAGCCTCACAAGCAAGAGCGGCCATGTCTTTCATGTGACGAACACCAGCGCGGTCATCACGCTCAATAACGTGGAGATCGTCAATGAGGACGCGGACAATATCCTGCTCTCCGTCTGTGCCGACGGATGGAACGGCGACAGCAACAAAGCGCTGGTTAAGGCCGCGTCTCAAAATCTCTCCGGCGCTGTCAAGGTGGGCAGCGATTCCGTCCTTGCCCTGGAACTGACGGACGGCTCCTGCTTTGAAGGTTCCATTGACGGCAGCATCGTCAACGCCTCCGGCGCAGTGATCTCCTCTGAGACCGGCGCAGTTTCCGTGACGCTCGATTCCACCAGCACCTGGACGCTCACCGGCGACAGCTACGTGACAGAGCTGATCGGCGACACCGCAAACATTAATCTCAACGGCTATACGCTGTATGTTAACGGCACAGCGCTGGCTTGACCAAAAACACAGCAAAAACAGGGGGTGAGAGGCTGAGCGCCTCCCCCCCCCTGTTTTCATCCGGCAGAACTGGTCGGGATGAAGTGTTGCTGTTAATAAGTTACCTGATTAGGAAAAAAGCCAAGGGATCGACCAATCAAAGTCGATCCCTTTTGAAATCAGCCTTTATTATTAAGGTTCGCTGCGCTGGGCGCGGCGTCCTGGTCATTCTCCAGCAGTTCGCCGTACCAGTCTTCGGCGATAGTCACGCCGCAGAGGTTTTCGAGCGCGTGGCGCGCTGCTTTGGAACCCGCCCACATGCCGACGGTCTGGCAGGAACCGCCGCCATAGAGTTCACCGTCCCAACCGGAGGTGCAGACGCCCGCGGCATAGAGACCGACAATGGGCTTAAAGCGCGCATCCACCACCTGCGCGTTGCGATTGATGCGGATGCCGCCGTTGGTGTTGAGCATGCCGGAGGAAACGCACATGGCATAATAGGGAGCGGTGTCGCAGGCCCAGAGGTACTCGGCGGCCTTGCCCCATTCCTCGTCCACGCCGGAGGCGGCGTATTTGTTGTAGTTGGCAATCGTCTCGGAGAGTGCCGCGGGATCAACGCCGATCTTTTCGGCAAGCTCTTCGATGCTGTCAGCCTTGAAGACAACCGAAGAGAGCTTTTCGTCCGCCATGGCCGCGTCGATCTCACTCTGGAGGTCAAGCTCCGCGCCGACGCAGGCGTCGGCAAAGCCGGAGTAATGACGGGTGCAGCCGCCCGCCTCGTACCTGGTGATCATGGACTGGTCGAGGATGCTCCAGACATAGCCTTCACCCTCAATCAGCTTGCCGGATTCGGAGGTACCGAGGTTGCCGCCCTGGGATTCATCCGCAAAGCGGACGCCGTCCTCGTTGATGAAGAGATCGGAATACTGCATAGTTGCGGCAACGCCAAGAGGGGAGTCATAGGCAAAGCCGCTGACGTTGTTGAAGAGCGAGGAGACGGTCAGGTGGTTTGCGCGGCCGTGCGCAGTCTGCTCCGCCATGAGATGACCGTCGCCGTCCTGCCCGGCGCCCCAGCCGATGATCTTTTCCATATCCTGAGAGGAGTAGTAGGAGAGCAGGGCTTTGTTGGTGGACATGCCGCCGGTGCAGAGAATGACGGCCTTGGCATTGAGTTGAACGATCTTCTTGTCGGCGTCGATATACTGCACGCCCGTGCAGGTATAATCGTCCGCCATGACAAGGGCTTTGGCGCGGGCGCTCTTGCGCATGTCAACACCGAGGGCCTCTGCGTCCGGGGCCAGGTATTTGTTGATGGCGCTGGAGCCGTTGCCTCCCTCATAGAAGGCAGGGCCCATACTCTGATACCAGCCGACATTATGTTTGCCGAAGAGCCATGCGGAGTTGTATCCCGCGTCGAGAGCCTGCTCATACCAGAGCATCGGATTTGCGATGTAGTTGGTGCTCTTGAGATGGGATGCCGCGACCTGTCGCGCTTCCTCGGGCGTCTTCACGGTGGCGGGGCCGTTGCACTCGGCAAAGAGGGTAGAGCCGCCCCAGAATCCGTTTTTCTCCAGCAGGACGATCTTGAGATCCGGCGCCTGCTCCTTGGCGATCATGGATGCCATAAAGCCCGCAATGCCGGACCCCACAACAACAATGTCCGCATCCTCAACGGCGTCGGGTTCAGAGACAATGCCGATCCCGGCGGCGTTGTCATAGCCCTTGCAGTACCTGGTTTCAATGGCCTGTGCTTCGCCTTCATCGGCCAACGCAGTCACGCCAAAGCTGCTCAGAACGCCGGCGGTGGCCATTGCGACCGCTCCGGCAGCCGAGCCTTTCAGAAAATCGCGGCGGGAAATGTTTTTGCTCATGGGAAAAACCTCCTTACTGCAATATCAAAACGAATGTAAAGGTTGAAAAGAAAAAAGAACTCAGTAAAGAATTGACGAAGGTAATTGAACTCATACCCGGCAAAACCGAGAAC
>CADAPH010000044.1 GCA_902789745.1 Oscillospiraceae bacterium
GACGCGCATGGAAGCATTGTAGATCATGCAGACGTCGACAGAATCACCGGGGTTGCCCCTCAGCGCGACCCGCCATTGACCGGACAGGGGCCCGGGGATCTTGATGAGCTGGAAACGGGAGGCTTCCAGCATATGTTCATCGACGGGGTAATCACTGCCGTCCGGCGCGATGACCCGGATGCTCTCAAGCCGGCTCAGGGCGTTTCCGTGCTCAATGACGATGTTGACCTCTTCCGTGCCGAAGGCCGGAACCGAGAAGACGGTTTCCACCTCACCCTGATCGGGAAAGACCACCTTGTTTGCATTGTTATACTCCGTTTTGTTGATGATCGAGTAGAAACGCGCAAAGGCTGCGGTCAGATCTTCCGGGCTGGAAACGATCTCAAACTGCCCCCTTGTGCCGTCGGTATAAAAGCGGATCTCTTCCTCGCCGTTTTGGGCCCTGCCGTCGACATTCAGGAGAATGCCGTGAATCGTGATGCCCTCTTCCTGCGCGATCTGAAGCGCCTTCTGCGCCGCGGCTTCGGAGCGGTCGTGCAGGAACCATGAGCGCGGGTTGCCGGTAAAGTCCGTCATGCCGTCCGTAAGCAGGAGAACGGCGCACGGCAGGCCATTTTTATCCTTCATATCGCCGAGCGCTTCCACAGCCCGCAGAACGGCCAGACCGATATCGGTGTCATAGCTTGTACCGAGGGCTTCCACGGCCTGAACAAGCGCCTTCTTGTCGTACAAACTGTCGACGGCTTTCAGGCCGGAGTCATAGCGGATCGCTTCGTCAAACGCAATGGCGCCGACATTGTTGCCGGTCTCCGTCAGAAGGCCGAGAAAGAGCTTCATCGCATCAAAACGTAGACCGTCCGGATCCGTCCCGACTCCGTCTGTGTTGCGAAGGCTGCCGCTTTTGTCCATAACCAGCACGACATTGTATCGGTTTACCGTGGAGACGTTTTCTTCCGCCGCTGCGGCGTCCGGCCATGCGCTTACCAGCGTAAGCGAAAAAACAAACGTGAGTATCAACGCGAGTAGCTTCTGAACACTTTTCATTGTAAACCGTAGCCCTCCTTTATCTGCCTGTATGAAAAAACGCCGACATTGCTATCATTATTTATATAATTTTATTGTCCCATCAGGCATTTGTCAAGGGGCTTGCTTTTGAAATAAACGAACGGCGGCGCTTTGGGATACCGCTGTTCGCTTTCATGAAAAAGAGAAATTTTCCGAAAGGTGGAAAAACGGAGCATTTTATGATATGATAAAACGAAGTTGATACAGGGTGCCTCTGGAAAGCGTTTGGGAGATACGGAGGCCGGCACATACAGACGTTTCGCATGGAAAGGAGAGGGCCGATATGAGAATATCACGAGGCTTCAGCCTCAGAGAGCTTTTTAAAACCATGGGTATGAAAGCGTTATCGTTTCGATGCTCATGTTTTTGCTTACCGTCACGGTGACCTGTGTCGTGGGTTTCCAGTTCTACCGTACCACGAAGGACAACATTCATCTGCAGGGGAGAGTAAACGCTGTTCAGTCGGCAAAGGAGCTGGACGGCTATATTCTTGTGAGAAAGAACACGGTCATTCTTGCCGGCCATGTGGTGGATGAAATGATCCGGGAAGGGAAGTCAAACGAAGAGATTTTGTACTATCTCTCCGCCGAGTCCCTCAGCATCAAAAAATCCATCGACAAGGATTATACCGGCCTTTACGGCTGGATCAACGGGGAATACCTCGACGGGGACGGCTGGGTGCCGGAGCCGGATTACGTACCCACAGAGCGCCCCTGGTACCGGGAGACGATCGCCGACGACAGCGACATCACCTTTGTCACGCCGTACATCGACGCGCAGACCGGGGCCGTCCTGACCACGGTATCGGAGACGCTTTCGGACGGCGTCAGCGTGATTGCGCTCGACGTCACCCTGAGCCGCGTACAGGAAATCCGAAAGCTCAGCCGCCCCGACGCCTCAACCATTCCGATCATCGCGCTGTCCGCGAACGCCTTCGAGGAGGATGTGCGCCAGTGTCTCGAGGCGGGCATGAACGCGCACCTGTCAAAGCCCGTGGATCTTGACCGCCTGAAGGAAACCCTGGGCAGGCTGCTTGAAATACGGACGGAGAAAACCGATAGTTGATGCCGAGAGAGAGGATAAAGTTATGTTAACCTTTCGCTTTGCGGAGAGAAAAGACTGCGGACTGATCCTGGATTTTATCCGCAGACTTGCGGAATATGAAAAAATATCGGATCAGCTTGTCGCAACGGAAGAGCTGCTGGAACACTGGATCTTTGACCTTCGGAAGGCGGAAGTGATTTTTCCCTGTATCGACGGAAAAGAGGTGGGCTTCGCCCTGTTCTTTCATAACTTCTCAACCTTGCTCGGAAGAGCGGGCATCTATCTTGAGGATTTGTTTATCCTGCCGGAGTACCGGGGAAGAGGCTGCGGCAGGGCGATGATGAAGAAGCTTGCGCAGATCGCGGCGGAGCGCGGCTGCGGCCGGCTGGAATGGTGGTGTCTCGACTGGAACAAGCCGAGCATTGACTTCTATCTCTCCCTGGGCGCAGAACCGATGTCAGACTGGACGACATACCGGATCGCAGGGGACACCCTGACAGAGCTGGCAAAGGAATAGAGCCCTGCGTCCTTGACACGCCGAGCCCTTGACCATATATCTCCATTATGCTCTGCGGTCTCCGCCTCGTTTGGCACAATTCTGCCTCGGAAATCTTTCTAAAGCTTTCTATCAGGTTTTAGTATTACGCGGTATGTTATCGCCCGAACTGTTCGTCCGGATGCTTAGGCGGAACCTTTTCACGCCCCGGATGACTTGCGCTGCGTTTTCATGATATAGACACGTGATTTTACAATTTGCACAACAGCCGTGGAGCGCGGATGCATTTCTCTTGTCAGGATGGTCATGGTATGCTAAAATGCAGTAAAACTGCTATCATGGATCATGACATGAATCTCATGGCGATAACGGATTTTATTGACGAGAGCCTGACGGAGATGAACTGTTCGAGGCGGAAGCTCGCGCAGATCAACGTGGCGGTAGACGAGATCTTCTGCAATATCGCAAGCTACGCTTACGGCAAGGAAAAGGGAACTGTCCGTGTGCGTGTTGACGTTGAAGAAAAGCCGAGGGCGATCCTGATTACCTTTATCGACTGCGGAAAGCCTTTTGATCCGCTGTCCAGAAGCAGCCCGGACGTTACGCTTCCGGCTGTGCTGCGGCCGATCGGGGGCCTGGGGATCTATATTACGAAAAAAACCATGGACAATGTGAGCTATGAATACAAAGACGGGCAAAACGTCCTGACGATCCGAAAAAGAATCTGATGCTGTAAGGAGAATGGAAATGGATGCGAAACTGGAAAACGGCGTTCTGATTCTGCACCCGACGGGTAATATCAATTCCACCAACGCCGCAAGCATTGAAAAGGAAGTTCATGCAATCCTCCAGAATTGTTCACAGAAAGAGATCGTGATCGACTGCGATGAGCTGCAGTATTCCAGCAGCGCCGGTCTGCGAATGATTCTGCGTCTGAAGCGCCATACGGAGAATACAAGCCTCATCAACGTACACACCGAGCTGTACGAGGTTCTCGAGATGACCGGATTTACCGAAATGATGACGGTCAAAAGGGCCTACCGCGTGGTTTCGGTGGAAAACTGTGAACTGATCGGGGAAGGGGCAAACGGGAAAATATACCGGATCGATGACGATAACGTCGTCAAGGTGTACACGAATGCCAATGCGCTTCCGCAGCTGCAGCACGACCGGGAGATCGCCCGCGCAGCTTTCGTGCTCGGCATTCCCATGGCGATCCCCTATGACGTGGTGCAGATAAAAGAGGGCGGGTACGGCTCGGTTTACGAGATGCTGAACGCGAAAACCTATGCCCAGCTGCTCAACGGCGGCGAAAAGAGTCCGGATGAGATTGCCGGGATGAGCATCGACCTGCTCAAGCTTATTCATTCACGGGTCGCCAAACCGGATGTTTTCCCTTCGTTCAAAGATATCGCGCTGGACTGGGCGCTGTTCCTGAAGGACTATCTGCCGGAAGACCGGTTTGAGAAGCTTTACGCGCTGATCGACGCGGTGCCGGAGAGTCTGAACATGATCCACGGTGATTACCATCTCAAAAATATCATGTACCTTGACGGCGACAGTTTGCTGATCGATATGGATACCTTGAGCTGCGGCAATCCGATTTTCGAGCTGGCGGGCATGTACAACGCCTACTGCGGGTTCGGGGAAGTGGATCATGAATATATCATGCGCTTTCTCGGCATTTCGTATGAGACGGGAAAGGCTTTCTGGCACAAAAGTCTGGAGCTGTATCTGGGTACCAAAGAGGAAGAGCGGATTCGGGAGGTGGAAGAGAAAGCGAAGCTTCTCGGCCAGACGCGCATTATGCGCCGTACAATCCGCCGAAACGGTCTGAATACGGAGGAAGGCCGAAAACAGATCGAATACGCCCGTGAGACGATAGCGGAGCTGCTGCCGCGGGTGGACAGCCTGACGCTTTGAGCCCGCCGGATCCGGCGCAGACACAGATATATGAATACGGCAAAAATGTCCGTAAACCGGGCTTTGCACAGCCGCATTCACAAGCGATTCAAATGCCGCAGACAGGAGAGACCGATGAATATTTTGATGGAGATGGCGCTCTTTTCGCTGATCATTCTGATCTATTGGATCATCACAGAATTGTTCACAATTCTGTTTCACATTACCGGACTTCCGGAAGAAAAGGCCAGGTTTCAGGTTATTTCCCTTCTGACAGGCACCGGGTACACGACAAGAGAGAGCGAGCTGTTCCTCTCGAACCGAAAGAGGCGGCAGCTCGCAAGAATCACCATGCTCTTTGGATACGTCTTCAGAATGACGATCGTCTCCGCTTTTATCAATGTGTTTCTGTCCCTGAAGCTAAGCCGGAATGAGCATATTTATTTTGGAATACTGATTCCGATCGCTTCCTTCGCAATTATTTTTGTGTTTCTGCGCTTTCCGAAAATTCGCGCCTGGGGCAACGGTATTCTGGTGAAAATCGCAGACCGCATCGTCGGACGGGCGGACGACGCCAACACGGTGATGCTTCTGGACTATATCGGGACGGATTCCATTGCGCGCGTTACGCTCAACAGCATGCCCGAAGAATTCCGGGACGTTCCGCTGTCAGAAACCGGACTGAAGACAAAGACGGGCATTCTGGTGATGCTGATTGAAAAGCCGGGAAAAACGCCCGTACCGGCCGGGGCAGAAACGGTCTTCACGGTTGGCGACAAGATCACTGTGTTCGGCAGCTATTCCATGATCTGCAAAGTGTTCCATGCACACGAGCGCTTCGCCGATGATTAAGCGGGAAGTACAGATCGCAGAAAGGAGGGCTGAACGTGGAAACAAGCAAACGGAATCCGGGCCCGGCACTGATCATTCTTGCCGCCTGCTTCTGGGGCAGCATGGGTATCTTTGTCCGAAAACTCAGCAGCTATGGGTTTAGCTCCATCCAGATCGTGGCGATCCGTGTCACATTGGCAGCACTTATTTTCTGCGTTCTGCTGCTTATCAAAGATCCCGGCGGATTTCGGATAGCCCTGCGGGATGTTCCGCTTTTCCTGGGGCTCGGGTTCGGAAGTATTCTCTTCTTTACCGTCTGTTACTTTACCGCCATCACGATGATGCCGCTATCCACCGCGGCGATTCTGCTCTATACCTCGCCCATATGGATCATGCTGATGTCTGTGCTGTTCTTTCATGAAAAGCTGACCGCGAGGAAGCTTTTGGCCCTTGCGCTGGCTTTTGCCGGATGCGTCCTCGTTTCCGGGGTGTCCGGAGGCGGAATGACAACGGCGGGTCTGCTGATCGGCCTCGGCTCCGGCATCGGGTATGGGCTGTACAGCATTCTGGGTACGATCGCTCTCCGCCGATACTCTCCCTATACGGTCACGACCTATACGTTTTTGTTCGCGGCAGTCGGCTCCTGGATGATTTGCCGTCCGGGAGACATGATTTCCAAGTTTGCCGCCGCGGAAGATGTTAACGCCCTGATTATTCTCTGCTTCCTGACTGCGGTGATCACAGCCGTCATTCCGTTTCTGGCCTATACGCTCGGCCTGCGTACGGTTGAGGCCAGCAGGGCAGGGATCCTCGCAACCGTTGAGCCGATGGTTGCGGCCCTGATCGGCGTTATCCTCTTTTCGGAACCGATCACGTTTCAATCCGGGGCGGGTATTCTCCTGATCCTGACCGCCGTCATTCTGCTGAATTTCAGACAGGCTGGGTCAGATTGACAATGCTCGCGGTTTGCTGTAAAATGCCGGCGATTGAAGCGTATACTTGAGGATGGAGGCTGTCCATGTACCTGAAAGGCAAAATAGATTTGCATATGCACACCACCGTGTCAGACGGAAGCGATTCTCCGGAGGAACTCCTGCGGGCTGTGAGAAACACAGGTCTTGTGTTCTTTGCCGTAAGTGATCATGATGCGGTGAAGGGCTGCCGGATCGTGCGCGGGCTCCTGGGGGCGGGGGACCCGGCCTTTGTAAACGGGGCGGAGTTTTCATGCAGGGACGAGCTGGGAAAATATCATATTCTGGGCTATGCCTACGACCCCGAGGCGGCGGCCATGCGGGAGCTTGTCGGCAGGGGACATGGTCTTCGCATGAAGAAGGTGAAGGCCAGACTGGACTTTATCAGGGACGAATTCGGGTTTTCCTTTCCGGAGGAGGAGATACAGACGCTCCTGGCCATGGACAACCCGGGCAAGCCGCATATCGGCAACCTGATGGTGAAGTACGGCTATGCAAAGAGCAAAGAGGAAGCCATACACGACTATATCAACCGGAAGCGTTTTAAAAACGAGTTTGTCCGGCCGGAAGAAGCCATTGCGGGCATCCTGAAAAGCGGGGGAATCCCGGTTCTGGCGCATCCCGCTTTCGGCAGCGGCGATGAACTGATCGTCGGAGAAGAGATGGAACAGCGCCTGAAACGCCTGATCGGGTACGGCTTACAGGGTGTAGAGGCCTTTTATTCGGGGTTCTCGCCGAAGCTGAAAAGTGAGATGCTGAAATACGCGGCGCAATATGAGCTCTATGTGACGGCAGGCAGCGATTACCACGGAAAAAACAAGCTCATCCCGCTCGGCGATACCGGCATGGATGAGAATACCCCTGTGCCCGAAGGCATGCTGCGCTTTATCGAGGCCGTAGACCCGAAGCTGCCGGGCCTCCTTCTGTCCCGCTGATCCGGCCTTATGCGATACAGAGAAATCCCCCGCGCATACGATCGCTTCGTATTCGTGGGGGATTTCTCTGTGTGAAAGGCGGCAAAAGTCCGCTTACGGCAAGGACGCGTTTTGACTTGTGCGGCTCGCCGACGCCCTATTTTCGGCGCAGGATACGATGGAGGAAGGGTTTGGGACCGGTATGCCTGATACTGCTCCCCAGGAAGAAATCTTTCATCGAAGCGTATTTATCCGCGGAAGAAACAATCACGCCCTCCAGAGTGTTCGGACGCTTGCTGTGCGCGGCGGGCCACATATGCCGTTCAATGATATCCGCGGATTTTTCGCTCAGATCGTTTGCCAGAGCGCGCGCAATTTTGACGGAGTCGATCGGATGCTGCCGATAGCATTCACGATTGCCGGAAAACTTCTCGTAACGCCCGAGAATTCCGAGATCGTGACAGAGAGAAGCTTTTACAACGGCGGGAATATCCGTCCTGATATGAAGTCTGCGCAGCGCGTAGCAGATGGCAAGGCTCGCCCTCGCGACACGGAGCGTATGCTCGCCGACCGTGGACCAGTTATGATGCGTCTGCTGAAATGCCTTTTCCATCTCGTCAGAGTGGAGAATCTCCCCGCCGTAACGTTCAAGATCCAGCATGATCCTTTCGTTCCTGGCGGCGCGCCCGGCTCGCGCGGGCCGTAATGCTGAATGGCGTTCAGACCTTCTGCGCATGGATCTCTCCTTCCTCCCCGTTCCGTGCAGGGTATGATGTATGATCTGTTAATCAAAAGTATAGCAGAGAACGGAGCCCGCTGCAATGAAAAGTATCCCCGGTTCCGACAGGTTTTGCGCTGAGGCCTCGGCGTCCGTTCCTTACCGCGGGCAGGCAACCGCATGAATATCCTCTATGACTGATGATAATATTGATTTTAGCATACAGTTGTGAGATAATATTTTTCAATGCAAACGGAATGGAGCGGAGTCGATATGGAACGAATACGAAATATGAGGCAGAGTATCATGTTCAGAAGCATTTCCGTCATGGTATTTCTTCTGCTTCTCTTTTCAGTGATCGTGAGCGTCTTCGGGTACAGAGCCTTTACCGATATCCTGCTGGAGCAGTTTGCGGACGGCGCTTTTCGTGTGGCGCACGGTGCGGCGAATTACGTCAACGCCGACAGGCTTGACGCGTATATGGCGGATGGCGGGACAAGCGAAGAATATCGAGAGTCATGGGACAAACTGGACAAGCTCTGCAACGGCGCAAATGTGACCTTTATCTATGTTATCCAGCCCGATCTGACAGACTATGCGTATATTCACTTCGTGTTCTCAACGGTGAATCACAATACGGATTATACGCCGTATGAGGCGGGGTATATCCGTAAAACGACCAATGAAGAGTACAAAATGAAATACCGTGCGCTGTATGAGGGGACGATGGATGAGGCGCTGCTGTTTCTTCAGAACAAGGCGTTCGATAAGTCCGAGTTTCATCTCACGGCCATGATTCCCCTGAAGGGCGACGACGGGCAGCCAAAAGGCATTCTGTGCGTACAGCGCCAGACGGATGTGCTCGATATCGTACGCAGGGGATACGTGCGGAACATCATGATTGCCATGCTGATCCTGACCGCTTCCGTGATCTTCTGGGAGGGAACGGCGCTGAGCAGGGGAATCCTGCAGCCGGTCAGGATCATTGCGGAAGAGGCGAGCCGATTTGCCCGGGAGAACACACCGGCCGAAAAGAAGCTGACCGAGACGATCCGAAAAAAAGATGAGATCAGAGTGCTGGCAGACTCCATTGACACGATGGAGGAGAGAATTCAAAACTATGTAAAGGATCGAATGGCCTATACCGCTAAAGAAGAGCGTATGAGCGCGGAGCTCGACATGGCGGCCCGTATCCAGAGCTCCAGGATGCCGAGCACATTTCCCGCATTTCCCGATCGAAATGAATTTGATATCTACGCATACATGGATCCGGCGCGAGAAGTCGGCGGCGACTTCTATGACTTCTTTCTGGTTGACGACGACCATCTGTGCCTGGTGATGGCGGACGTGTCTGGGAAGGGGATCCCCGGGGCGCTGTTCATGATGATTTCCAAGTTCATTTTGCAGAGCAACGGCAGACAGAATCTCTCCCCGGCGGAGATCCTGACCAGAACCAACGAGGCGATCTGCGACAACAATGAGAATGAGATGTTCGTAACGGTCTGGCTGGGGATCCTTGAGATCTCCACCGGCAGAATGGCGGCGGCCAACGCAGGTCACGAGTACCCGGCGATCAAGCGTCCGGACGGCTGCTTTGAACTGTTCAAAGACAAGCACGGCTTCGTCATCGGCGGCATGGAGGGCGTGAAATACAAGGAGTACGAGCTCCTGTTTGAGCCCGGCAGCAAGCTTTTCCTCTACACTGACGGTGTGCCGGAGGCGACGGACGCGCAGAACCGGATGTTCGGTACGGATCGGATGCTCAAAGCGCTGAATGTGGCCCCGGACGCTTCGCCGAAGGATTTATTGAAAAACGTGCAGAAGGCTGTCGACGCATTTGTTAAGGATGCGGAGCAGTTCGACGATCTGACCATGATGTGCATGGAATACAAGGGGCCGGCGGGGGTTTAGCCTTTCGTGCGGAGCTGTCATTTGTGAGCATACAGGGGTGAAGATTAAGAAATCTGTTTCAGAAAGGTTTTTTCGTTTAGAATATGCAGTGGATTCTATCTGTCAAGGGTGATAAAATGCATTTACATTATGGAAAGGGGCTGTCATTTTGAATCTCAAGGAACTTCGTGAAAAAAGAGGACTCACCCAGACTGCGCTTGCCAAATCACTCGGGGTGAGCAGCAACGCTGTTTCCGCAATTGAAAGCGGACGCCTTAAGCTCAGCGGAAAGCTGTCTGACAAAATCAAAGAGGTCTACGGCGAAGTCATTGAGCCCGAGACGAAGAAAGCAAAGGCTGCGAAGATCCATGTCAAAGAGAAGGCGGAAGCAATCATGGAGACCGCGGGAGCCGAGGCTGTTCTGGATGTCGAAAAAAAGATAGAAGAAAAGACAAGAAAAAGAAGGGCCAGGAAACAGGCGGCGAAACCCGCTGTTGAACTCGGTGCTTTGGCTGTGGCCGGCGTTGCCGCCGATGTTGAAAAGAGGATCGAAGACACAATAAAAAATACTAAGAGAGCGAGAATCGTGATTCAGTCTCAGCTGGGCGGAGAAATTACGCCGGACGAAATCCTTGCAAAAATCGGCGAGGCGGATACGGTTTATATCCGTGTCGATCAGAACAAGGCCTATTGGGTGAAAGGCGAAGAGACGGGCTCTGTTGATCTGTGGTAATAAATGCCTCCGGATTATTCTATCTGGCGGGTCTGCAGAATCTGGATTATCAGGTGTACGAGGCCGCGCAGATCGACGGCGCCAACGGCTGGCAGACCTTCTGGAAGATCACGGTTCCGCAGCTTCGGCCGGTCATTATCATGACCTTTATCATGTCCATCAACGGCACCCTCCAGCTCTACGACGAATCCGTCAACCTCACAAACGGCGGCCCGGCGGGTACCACGATGACCATGTCACACCACATCTACAACACCGCGTTCCTCGGCAAGCCGAACTTCGGCTACGCCTCGGCGCTGTCGTTTGTCGTGTTCATCCTTGTGGCGATCCTTGCCGCGATCAACCTGAAAGTGGGTGATAAACGTGACTGAACGGAAAAAACCGGATATGATCCAGCGCCGTTTGATCCCGAGTTATATTTTTCTGATCCTCTTCGCCCTCTTTTCGATCTTTCCGCTTTTCTGGATGCTGACCGCCGCAACGAACACCACGGTGGACGTGTCGCAGGGCCGGCTCTGGTTCGGCTCCTACGCGATAGAGAACTTCAAGGCTCTGCTTGAGGGGGCGCCCTTCTTCCAGTCCAAGCTGTGGAGCGCCATGCGCAACTCCTTCTTTTTTGCCGCTGTACAGACGGTGCTGAGCCTGCTGATCTGCTCGCTTGCCGGCTTCGGCTTTGAGCTCTACCACGACAAGGCCAAGGACGCGCTGTTCGGCGTGCTGCTGATGGCGATGATGATCCCGAGCGTCGCCACGATGATCCCGCTGTTTACCATGATGGGCAAGCTGAAGCTCCTCTCAAGCGTCTGGGGCTTTATCCTGCCCTCGGTCGCTACGCCCTTCCTGATCATGATGTTCCGCCAGAATTCCCGCAACTTCCCGATCGCGCTGCTGGACGCCGCGCGCCTTGACGGCCTGTCGGAGATCGGCATTTTCTTCCGGATTTACATGCCGGTCATGAAGTCCACCTATGCCGCCGCCGCGGTCATCACCTTCATGAACGCGTGGAACGCCTATCTCTGGCCGCGCGTCGTTCTGAAAGCTCCGGAGTCTCAGACCATGCCGCTGTACATCGCCAACCTTGCGGGCGGCTATACCATCGATTACGGCTCGCTGATGATGAGCGTTCTGTTCTGCACGCTGCCCACGGTCATCATCTTCTTCATTCTGCAAAAGCAGTTTGCGGAAGGCATCACCGGCGCGGTCAAATAATCTGTCCTTTTTCCTCGCTTCAGGCGCCTTCCGCCGATTCCCGGCTGACGGAGGGCGCCATTTCATCAATTTCGAAACAAGGAGCATTTCTATGAATGAATTCAGCTTTGACCGGGTCGTAAAGAACCCGGCGATTTTTGCAGAGGGACGTCTGCCCGCCCACTCCGACCATATCCCGTACCGCACGGCGGAGGAGCTGGCGGCGGGGGAGTCCTCTTTGCGCTTGACGCTGGACGGCGTGTGGCGCTTTCATTACGCGAATAACCCCTCCGCCGCGCCCGAGGGCTTCTGGGCCGCGGATTACGACGTCAGCGGCTGGGACACGATCCGCGTCCCGGCGCATATCCAGATGGAGGGATACGATAAACCCGCTTATGTGAACACCCAGTACCCCTGGGACGCGGATGAGGAGCTGCAGCCCGGCGAGATGCCCACGGCCTTCAACCCCGTGGCCGACTATGTGCTGGATTTCCGGCTTCCCGCGCACTTTCACGGCGGGGAAGTTCATGTCCTGTTTGAAGGCGTGGAGAGCGGCTTTGCCCTCTGGCTCAACGGGCAGTATATCGGCTACAGCGAGGACAGCTTTACTCCCGCGGAATTTGACCTGAGCCCCTGGCTGCGGGAAGGGGAGAACCGTCTGGCCGTCCGCGTGTACAAGTGGACGCCCGGGAGCTGGTTTGAGGATCAGGATTTTTACCGCTTCTCCGGTATTTACCGCAGCGTCTGGCTCTGCCTTGTCCCGGAGACGGCGGTGCTCGATCTGTCGGTCGTGCCGCTGCTGTCGGAGGAGCTCACGGCGGGCACCGTGGAAATCTCCGCCCTGACAAAGGGCGCGGGGAGCCTTCGTCTCACGCTCACGGACGAGGGGCGCGCCGTCGCCGCCGGGGAAGCATTCTTTGAAGACGGCGAGGCTGCGGCGGAGCTTGCGGTTTCCGCGCCCGTTCTCTGGAGCGCCGAGATCCCGAAGCTTTACACGCTGCTCATTGAGGTCTGTAATCAAGCGGGGCGCGTCACGGAGCTGATCCGTCAGTGCCTGGGCTTCCGCCGCTTTGAGATGAAGGGCGGCCTCATGCTGCTCAACGGAAAGCGCATCGTCTTCAAGGGCGTCGACCGCCACGACTTCAGCTCCAAGCAGGGCCGCGTGCCCGACCGGGAAGAGCTTGTGCGCGACATCGTGACCATGAAGCGCAACAACATCAACGCCATCCGTACCAGCCACTACCCCAACCAGTCCGCGCTCTATGCGCTCTGCGACGAGTACGGCCTCTACGTCATGGACGAGAACAACATGGAGACCCACGGAAGCTGGGACGCGCTCTTCCGCCGGCAGGCCGGGCCCGAATATGTGATCCCCAAGGATCATGAGGAATTCGCGCCCCTGCTGCTCGACCGCGTCAACAGCACCTATCAGCGGGACAAGAACCACCCCTGCGTGCTGATCTGGTCCTGCGGCAACGAGAGCTTCGGCGGAAAAGTGATCTATGAGATGAGTGAGCTGTTCCGCAAGCTGGATGCGCACAGGCTCGTCCACTATGAGGGCATTTTCAACGACCGCAGTTATCCGGCCACCAGCGACATGGAGAGTCAGATGTACACCCCCGCCGCCGAGGTGGAGCGCTTCCTCGCCGAGAACCCGGACAAGCCCTTCCTCCTCTGCGAGTACACCCACGCCATGGGCAATTCCTGCGGCGCGATGCATAAATATACAGATCTCTCCGACCGGGAGCCGCGCTATCAGGGCGGCTTCATCTGGGACTACGTCGATCAGTCGCTCTGGAAAAAGGACCGTTACGGAAAATGGTTCCAGGCCTACGGCGGCGACTGCCATGAGCGGCCCACAGACTACAATTTCAGCGGCAACGGCATCGTTTACGGCGGTGACCGCGCCCCCTCGCCCAAGATGCAGGAGGTCAAGTTCAACTATCAGAATATCTCCGTCATTTTTGACGAAACGGGCTTCACGGTCAAAAACAAGCATCTCTTTACCAATACCGACGCGTACAGCGCCGTCGCCCTGCTGCAAATCGACGGCGTCGAGCGCACGCGCGTACCGCTTGCAATTGCAGTGCCGCCGCTGTCGGAGGGGCACTTTGCCATTCCTGCCGCCATTGAAGAGGAGATGCGCGCGCAGGAGGCCGCGGCCCTGCAGCTCGGAAGAACGCTGCCGGAGTTTGCGGTGACGGTCTCCTTCCGTCTGAGAGAGGACACAAGCTGGGCCGGGGCCGGACACGAGGTCGCCTTCGGACAGAAGGTTTTCAAACGCGAACAGGCTGCCTTTGCCTGTGACGAGCCCCTGCGCGTGGTGCGCGGCAAATGGAATCTCGGCGTGCACGGCCGAAACTTCTCGGCGCAGTTCTCCGCGATCCGCGGCGGCCTGACCTCCTACGTTTTCAACGGCGTGGAGATGATCGAGCAGATCCCGATGCCCAATTTCTGGCGCGCGCCGATCGACAATGACCGCGGCAGCGGCATGCCACAGCGCTACGCCCAGTGGAAGATCGCAAGCCTCTACGCCATCGGCATCGGCCCGCAGGCGCCGCTCTTCCCGGAGGTCGAGCGGAAAGCGCACAGCGTGGCCGTCACCTTCGACTATCTCCTGCCCACCGCGCCGCTGAGCGGCTGCAGGCTCCGCTATGAGGTCTTCGGGGACGGCACCGTGCAGACGACGCTCTCCTGCAAGGCGGTCGAGGGGTTGTGCGACATGCCGGAATTCGGCGTGATGTTCAAGCTCAGCGCCGACTATGACCGCGTGGTCTGGTACGGCCTCGGGCCGGAAGAGACCTATGTCGACAGGCAGAAGGGCGCAAAGCTCGGCGTGTACGAAAAGACCGTGGCGGAAAACATGGCGCGCTACCTTGTGCCGCAGGAGTGCGGGAACAAGTGCGGCGTGCGCTGGGCGAAGGTTGTGGACCGGCGCGGCCGCGGCATGGCGTTTTCCGGGGACGAGCTCTCCTTCAGCGCCCTGCCCTGGACGCCGCATGAGCTGGAAAACGCCGCCCATGACTATGAACTGCCTGAAGTGCACTACACCGTGGTGCGCGTCGCCCTTCAGCAGATGGGCGTCGGCGGGGACAACAGCTGGGGCGCGCAGACGCATCCCGAATACCTGCTGCCGAAGAACAGGGATCTGACCTTTACCTTCCGTTTCAAGGGGATCTGAGCATGAACATTGTATACCACGCAAAAAGCAAAACCTTTCACCTGTATAACGACCGTCTCAGCTATATCATGACCGTGCTGCGAAACGGCCATCTCGGGCAGCTCTACTGCGGCGCGCGCATCCATGACCGGGAGGATTTCTCGTATTTCCTGGAGTTTGCGCCGCGGGCCATGAGCGCCTGCCCCTATGAAAACGACCGCAGCTTCTCTCTCGAGCATCTCAGGCAGGAGCTGCCTTCCTTCGGCACCGGCGATTACCGCGACGGCGCGGTGGAGGTTTTCCAGGAAGACGGCAGCCGCCTCACGGATTTTCATTATGTAAACCATCAAATCACCCCCGGCAAGCCGAAACTCAACGGCCTGCCCGCCACCTATACGGAGTCGGACGGCGAGGCGATGACCCTGCTTGTCACCCTGCGTGACGATCTGACCGGCGTCACGGCGGAGCTCAGTTATACGATCTTCCGCGACTTCGGCGCGCTCGCAAGAAGCGTCCGCTATAGCAACAAAGGGGACAGGCCCGTCACGCTCACCCGCGCGATGAGCCTCTGTCTCGACCTGCCGGACTGCGATTACGACTGGCTCCAGTTCTCCGGCTGCTGGACGCGGGAGCGCAAGCCCGTCTGCCGCAGGCCGGAGCAGGGGATCACCGCGGTCGGCAGCAGAAGGGGACACTCCTCCCATGAGCAGAACCCCTTTGTCGTCCTCAAACGCCCGACGGCGGACGAGGATCAGGGGGAGGCGTTCGGCCTTTCTCTCGTATACAGCGGCAACTTTCTGATCCAGGCGGAGGTCGACGCGCACAGCACACTGCGCCTTCTGGCGGGCATTCACCCGGAGGGCTTCGGCTGGCTTCTGAAACCGGGCGAAAGCTTCCAGACGCCGGAGGCCGTGCTGGTCTATGCCGACCGGGGACTCGGCGACATGAGCCGCACCTTCCACCGCCTTTACGGGCGGCGCCTTGCGCGCGGCGTCTGGCGGGATCAGCCCCGGCCCATCCTGATCAACAACTGGGAAGCGACCTATTTCGATTTTAACGAGGACAAGCTCCTGCGTCTGGCGCGGCAGGCGAAGGACTGCGGGATCGAGCTCTTTGTCCTGGACGACGGCTGGTTCGGCCGCCGGACGGACGACCGCGCGGGGCTCGGAGACTGGACGCCGAATCCGGCCCGCCTGCCCAACGGAATCCAGGGCCTTGCCGAAAAGATCGAGGCGCTGGGCATGCGCTTCGGCCTGTGGTTTGAGCCGGAGGCGGTCAACAAAAATTCGGCGATGTACGAACAGCACCCGGACTGGCTGCTGGCCACGCCCGGGCGTACACCCTCGCAGGGGCGCTATGAATACCTCCTGGACTTCTCCCGGCCGGAGGTGGTGGATAATCTCCACGCGCAGATGGCGGCGATACTGGGCGGGGCGAAGGTCTCCTATGTCAAGTGGGACATGAACCGCAGCATCAGCGAGTGTTATTCCGCCGCCCTGCCGCCCGGGCGCCAGGGAGAAGTGTACCACCGCTATATCCTCGGCGTATATGATCTCTATGAGCGGCTGACGAAGGAATTTCCGCACATTCTTTTTGAATCCTGCGCCAGCGGCGGCGGGAGATTCGATCCCGGCATGCTCTATTACGCGCCCCAGTGCTGGACGAGCGACAATACCGACGCTGTGGAGCGGCTGCGCATCCAGTACGGCACCTCCTTCTGCTATCCGGTCAGCAGCATGGGCGCGCACGTCTCGGCGGTTCCGAACCACCAGATGTACCGCGTAACGCCCCTGGAGACGCGGGCAAATGTGGCCTGCTTCGGCACCTTCGGCTATGAGCTTGACCTCGGGCGGCTCAGCGGGGAAGAGCTCGGGGAGATCAAAAAGCAGGTCGCCTTTATGAAGGAGTACCGGGCGCTTTTGCAGTTCGGAGACTTCTATCGCCTGAAAAGCCCCTTCGAGGGCAATACCGCCGCCTGGATGACCGTGAGCGGGGACAAACGCCGGGCCGTCGTCGGCTTCTACCGCATCCTGAACACCAGCAACGACGCCTATACGCGGCTCCGGCTGCGCGGGCTCGACCCTGACCGGCTCTATCGGATCAAGGGGACGGAGGCCTGCCATTACGGAGACGAGCTGATGCGCGCCGGACTGATCACCTCCGACTCCACCGCCGGGGAACAGTATGGCGTCGTAAAGCCATGCACGGATTTCATATCGCGTCTGTATATTCTGGATGCGGCAGACTGATTTCTCAAGCGCCAAAAAGGAAGACACCCGCAAGGGGTGTCTTCCTTCAGACTGTAGACAAAATACCCTTTCCGTGTCATCTCGACCGAGCATTCTGACGCGCGAGAAACATTCTGTCGCGCGCTTCCCGCGCGTCAGAATGTTCGCAATGACGCGAGTCGGACGTTTTCTCTAATGAATCGGCCGGGACTGAATAGTTACGATATTATGAAAAAATACGCGCACTGTAAAAAATTCAGAAAACGCACTGAGGACGCGCAGGCCCGATGAAGAGTCTGCGCGTCCTCATTCGATTAGATCGCCTCAAATCGCGGCGGCGAGCGGTACGACCCACGCCGGGCAGCGCGGCGGCAAAAGCAGGAAAACCGAAAAAC
>CADAPH010000045.1 GCA_902789745.1 Oscillospiraceae bacterium
GGAATAAGCCTGGTACTGGAAATACTGCGCGGTCAGCGGGTATTCTCTGCCGGCATAGGCCGCGATCTGATCCTCAAAGCTGTCCGGCGTGAAATCACGGGAGCCCTCGGGGACGCAGGACGGATCCACATAGAAATTGATGAAGCGCCAGAGCGTAAAGTCCATGCCGCCTTCAACCGACGTGATCGTGATCGCGGTGAAAGTGCTGGGCTTATCCAGCTTCAGCCGCATCGTGACGGGTTTCCCGTTCGTCATGTTCTTGTCCAAGGCAAACTTCGCGACATGAGACCAGTTGCCGTCCGTATCCTTTACATAGAGGTACCAGTCGCCGTAGGGATAGCCCCTGGGTGCTTTGGGCGTGACCATGGTAAATTCGACCCATTCGGCGTTGGTAACGGTCTCATCCAGGTAGAAGAAATTGTTGGGGCCGTTGCGGAGCCACTCGAGCTCGCCCCATTTCCCCTCGAGGCAGGCTTTGTCTCCGTCTGCCTGCGGCTTTCCGGCAGCAGCCTTTGTCTCCGCTGCGGGCTTGGGCGCGGCGCCGTTGCCAGTCGTCGCACGCGTAAAGTATTCCTGCGCTTTTGCGGCGTCTTTCTCCACGCCTTCGCCGTTGAGATACATGGTGCCGAGCGTCACCAGCGCGTCCGTGCTGCCGGCGTCCGCAGCCTTTCGGAGCCAGTCGAGCGCGGCGGCGTAATCCTTCTCCACGCCCTCGCCCTTGAGATATGCCATGCCGAGCGTCGCCATGGCATCGCTGTCGCCCAGCGCGGTGGCCGCCAGGAGCTTGAGCATCCACATCTCGCTTCCGACTTCTTCTCCTGCCGCCGCGTCTGCCGCGAAAGCCTGTCCTCCGCCGAGAGCGGCAAGCGCGAAGATCATGCTCAGTGTGAGCAGCAGTGCAAGTGCTTTTCTCATTTCGATCCTCCTCTGTTTTTGTTTTTTCGCTTCCGGGAGGCGCAGGATGCGCGCCCCTTTTCACGTACTCCGAACATGCCGCCGACGCTGCTTCACATTACGGCGACATCTCCCTGATCATATTTTACAGAGGAATCCATTTCCTGTGTAGGGACCATATGGTCCCTGTTTTTGTGAAAAAAGGGAAAAAACCCTCCCGCTCATGCTGCGGGAGGGGTGCAGGACAATTGCATGTCAGCGGCGCTTCAGCCGCTCCAGCAGATAGGGCACGGCCTGCTCGAAGTTCACGCCGTACCAGCTGTGATCGGGCTCCTTCAGCGTCAGGCGGATGCACTCCGCCGTGTAATCCGCGGCCAGGGCCAGGGCGTCGGGCACGGACATGCCGTTCATCAGCGCGCCCACCGCCGCCGAGGAGTAGATGTCGCCCGTGCCGTGGAAGCTTGCGGGCAGGTGATCGGTATAGTATTCGGAGAAGACCCCGGTCCCGCCGTCGAGAGACACGACGCCGAGCTTTCCTTCCTCAAAGCTCACCCCCGTGAGGGCGGCGACCTTTGCGCCTTTGTTCAGAAGCCCCGTCAGAAGCTCCATGATATAGGCGCGGTCATATTCCTCGCGGTAGGGCTTGTCCAGCAGGAAGCAGGCCTCCGTCAGGTTCGGCAGCACCAGATCCGCGCCGTCCAGCAGCTCCGCCATCTTCTGCGGAAAGTCCGGCGCAAAGCCCGCGTAGAGCTTCCCGTTGTCCGCCATGGCGGGATCGACGATAATCTTTGCCCCCGCGCCGAAGTCCCGGAAATAGCGCTTGACGATATCCACCTGGCGCGCCGAGCCGAGATAGCCGGTATAGATCGCGTCAAAGGCAAAGCCCTGGCTCTTCCAGTGGTCGGCGATGGGCTCCATCTCATCGGTCAGGTCATGGAAGGTCCAGCCCTGAAACTGCGTGTGGGTGGACAGCACCGCCGTCGGCACCACCGCGCATTCGATCCCCATGGCCGAGATGATCGGCAGCGCCACCGTGAGCGAGCACTTGCCGAGGGCCGAGATGTCCTGAATACTGACGATTTTTTTCATTGGGATCACCCTTTCGATTTGTGCCATGCTTTCGCTTGACTTTTTATGCGGATGATTATACACTCTGACTGATACTGTGAATATACTCAGATCGGAAACTTTTTATAAGACCAGATGAACTATATGATCGACCGCGGCGCGGACTTGCCCGTCTATATGCAGCTCTACCGACAGCTCCGGGGGGATATCCTCTCCGGGGCCCTTCCGCTTGGGGCGAAGCTGCCCTCCAAGCGCACGCTTGCCGAGGAGCTTGGCCTGAGCCTCATCACGGTGGAGCACGCCTGCGCCCTGCTTGCGGACGAGGGCTATATCGAGACGCGGGAGCGCAGCGGCGCCTATGTGAGCTTCGGCGGCGTCACCGGGCGGGAAGAGCCGCTGGCCGTACCGTCCCCCGCGCCCGCCGGAAGCTCCGCGCCGGAGGACTTCCCCTTCACGTCTCTGGCGAAGGCCATGCGCCGGGTGCTCACGGTCTACGACCGGCGCATTCTCGAACGCTCCCCCGGCAGCGGCGTCTGGGAGCTGCGCGCCGCTATCGCGGCCTATATTGCCCGCAGCCGCGGCCTCCTCGTCGGCCCGGAACGCATCGTCGTCGGCGCGGGGGCGGAATATCTCTACGGCCTGATCGTACAGCTCTTCGGCGCCGGGACGCGCTTTGCCCTGGAGGAGCCGTGCTACGCCCGCATCCGCCAGGTCTACGAGGCAAACGGCGCGAAGTGCGTGGGCCTGCCCATGGGCACGGACGGCATCGTCAGCTGGGCGCTGGAAAACTGCGGCGCGGGCGTCCTGCACGTCACGCCCTTCAACAGCTATCCGAGCCGCGTCACCGCCTCGGCCTCGAAGCGGCACGAGTACGCCCGCTGGGCACGGGCGCGAAATGCCTATATCGTAGAGGACGACTACGACGCGGAGCTGGCCTCGGTGACAAAGCACATCGAGACGATCTGCTCCCTCGCGCCGGAGCGGGTACTGTACCTCAACACCTTTTCCCGCAGCTTCGCCCCCTCCATGCGCACGGCCTATCTGGTGCTGCCGGAGGCGCTGACGAAGCCCTGGCAGGAAAAGCTGGGCTTTTATTCCTGCACCGTCCCGGTGTTCGAGCAGTACGTCCTGGCGGAGTTTCTCAACGGCGGCGAGCTGGAGCGCTACATCAGCCGCAGGCGCCGCAAACTCAGACAGCAGCGGGATTCATAACAGAAACATCGCGCCCATGATGACCAGCAGCTCCGTGTCGCCGCTCTCCCGGTACAGGAGATAGAGGATCAGCAGCAAAAGCAGATCCTCCGTCTCCAGTCCGTCGGCAAGACCCGGCAGGAGCCGCCGCAGCTCCAATCCCGGCAGAAGGCCGGGCGGCGGGGGCTGGGGACGCCCGGGCGCCGGCCGCGGCGCTCTCTCCGGCGGAGGCGGCGGATCGTGGGGCTCCGGCATACGGGTCACGCGGCCGGTGTTGCCCTCATAGCGATTGATCATGACCGCCTCCCGCCTCTCCCATGGCAAGCCCCGCGATGCGGGCAAGCCGCGCAAGCTTCATCGCCCGGTCGATCTTGCCCTGCCGCTTCTCCGACAGATAGGGCTTCATCGCCGCAAGCAGCGCCTGCTCCCGGCTGTTTTCGCCGCCGGTATTCATCGCCCGGCCCAGCATCCGCAGAAGCCCCGGGTCCGGCCCTGCTTCCCCCGATGGGGGCGGGGCGTCGTCTCCGCCGCCCATGAGCGATTTTGCCAGCCCGGCGATTTTCGCCATCTGCTCCGGGTCGGAGAGTATGCTGTTGAGTTGATCCTCGAGCTCGCTCACGGCGCTTCACCTCCCGGCCCGCTTACGTCCCCATCATGCGCCGGATGCGCTCCGCGAGGCGTTTTCCCTCTTCCGTTGACAGTACGGTTCCCAGCGCGCCGCGCAGGGCCTCGCCGTCGCCGGACTTCGCCGCGCGCGCGAGACTGTCCGCGTCCAGCATGGCCGCGAGCCGCGCCCCGTCCTCGGATTCGGCCAAAGCGCGCAGCTCCGTCGTTTTGCCGCGGCGCTCAAGCTCTTTACCCAGCTGCTCAAAATTCAGCATTGCGTCTCACCCCGCTTCGGTCTATTCTATGCGGGAACAGAAAAAATGATGATCGGAGGCGATCTTATGATCAAAGCGGCGGTTTTTTCCGACACCCACGGCAACAACGCCCCCATGCTGGCGGCGGCGCGGGAGGCGCGGGCCAACGTCCATATCCATCTCGGCGACCACGACCGCGACGCGGTGCTCCTGCGCGGGGCCTTCCCGGATACCCCTCTATACAGCGTCTGCGGCAACTGCGATATAAACCCCCTCGCCCCGCCGCACCTGACGGTGGAGCTCGGCCCCGTCAGGGCCTTTCTCACCCACGGGCACCTGTACAGCGTCAGCGCATGGCAGGCGGACCGGCTGGTCTATGCCGCGCAGGAGCAGGGGGCGAGCCTGGCTCTTTTCGGCCATACGCACCACGCCGTGTATGAACAGCTTGGCGGCGTGACGCTCATCAACCCCGGCACGGCGGGCAAGGGGCGGAACCTGAGCTTCGCCCTCGTCACCGTTTTCGACAACGGCGCGATCGCCTG
This sequence comes from Oscillospiraceae bacterium, assembly GCA_902789745.1. GTDB lineage: Bacteria > Bacillota > Clostridia > Oscillospirales > Oscillospiraceae > Limivicinus. The sequence continues at coordinate 4,556 of CADAPH010000045.1, forward strand.
CGAGATCCGGGAACTGAAGGCGCTGTAAGAAAGCATTGGCGGCCGCGCATCATGATACGCAGCCGCCATAAAAGTATTCCGGTTTTCTTATCAATCCATTCTCTCGCCGCCCCAGAAGAAGAGGGCCACGGTGCCGGGGCCGGTGTGCGCGCCGATCAGGCCGCCGATGTTGTTGATGAGCACCTTGCCGTTGAGCTTCGGGAAAGCCTCTTCCACGAGGCGCGCGACCTCCTCGGCGTCCTCCCGGCAGGCGGACATGGAGATGAAGCATTTGCCGTCGTAATCCGTGCCGTTGTCCGCGTTTTCGACCATGGCGCGCACGATTTCGCGGATGACGTTTTTCTTGGTGCGGATCTTCTTGCGCGGGATGAGACGGCCGAGATAGTCCATATTCAGCAGCGGGCAGATCTCAAACACACCGCCGAAAAAGGCAGCCGTTTTGGAAATGCGCCCGCCGCGCACATAGCTTGTGAGATCCGTGGAGAAGAACCAGTGGTGCAGCTTCAGACGGTTTTCTGTGATCCAGCGGGCAAGCTCCCGCGCGCTCAGGCCGCGGTCGCGCATGGCGGCGGCGGTATCCAGCAGCAGACCGTAGCCGGAGGACGCGCCCAGAGAGTCCACGACAAAAATCTCACGGTTGGGATAGTTCTCCCTGACAATGGCAGCCGCGTTGCAGGCGGAGTTATAGGTGCCGGAAATGCCGGAGGAGAGCGTGACGTGCACGATATCCAGCCCCTGCTCGCAGAAAGCGCTGAAGTAGTCCACATACTCGGAGATGTTGATCTGGGAGGTTTTCGTCATCGCGCCCCTGGCCATGCGGGCGTAGAATTCGTCGGCGGGCAGCGTCTGCCCCAGATCGTCGGGGTAGGAGACGCCGTCCATCATATAGTGAAAGCAGATGTACCGGACGCAGATTCGCTCAAAGTGTTCCCTGCTCAGATCGGCAGCGGAGCAGCCGCTCAAAACATAGTCAGCCATAAGGATTTCCTTTCCAGTGTTTTACATTCTTATTGTAACACCGGACGGGGTTTTGTTCAAGCGAAAAGCGTTGACGAAGTATTTACAAATTAGTAACAGATACTGTCTCTACTTTGTAACATCTTTTGGCTATGATAGATCTGCAAGCAGAGAGAACCTCCCCCTTAAAATGAACAAGCAAGCAGAGTGGTCAGGCACTCTGCTTTTGCTTTTTTGTCAAAGCCTGACCCTCAGGCGCTTCACAGCTCCGCTTTTCACTTTCTTATCACATCCCCAGCTTTTTCGCCACGTCTCCGGCGGCGAGGCAGAGGGCGCGGGCGTATTCCGCGTCGTCGGACTTCACCGCCACGCGCACGGCGGAGCTGACGGCGCTGGGGCTGATGTGCAGCTCGTAGTGCGGCCCCTTGAGGCGGATGCCGTCGTCATAATCGGCGCCGAGCTCCAGCATCAGCTCCGAGAGCGTCCCCATCAGCCGCGCGCGGTTTTGGCAGGTGCAGAGCGTGACGCAGCCGTCCTCCTCGCTGTCGGACGCGGGCTCCTGCGCCGCCTGCCGGAAGCGCTCCCCGGGGGTGAGCTTCAGCTTCCCCTCCAGCGCGTCGGCGCAGCAGCGGTAGTAGTCCAGCGGCGTGCCGATGTCCCGCCAGTAGCCATCCATCACCTGCCCGTAGAGGGGCGCCCCCTCCTTCAAAAGCAGCGGGAAAAGGTCGCGGCCGAAGTCGCCGCCCCCCTCCGGGACACGCGCAAGCACCTGCGGGGAGAGGACGTAGATGCCCGTGTTCACGAGATCCGTCACCACCCGGGGCCAGTCCGGCTTTTCGATAAAGGAGCGGATGCGCCCGTCCCCGTCGGTCACCGCAAGCCCGTAGCGCAGCGGCTCGCTCTCCCGGCTCAGGGCGATGGTGACGGCCGCGTTTTTCTCCCGGTGCAGCTCCATCAGCCGGTCGAGCCGAAAATCGCAGGCGGCGTCGCCGGAGATGATGAGAAAGTCCTCATCCCCGAAGAAGTCCCGGCAGTTTTTGACGCTGCCCGCCGTGCCGAGGTTTGCCGTCTCGATGCGGTATTCCATGTGTACGCCGAAGCGCCGCCCGTCGCCGAAATGCGCCATGATCTCCCCCGCGCGGTAGTGCAGCGCCGCGCAGATCTCGGTAAAGCCCTGCTCGCGCAGCAGCTCCACAATGTGCTCCATTACCGGCCTGCCGAGCAGCGGCGCCAGGGGCTTGGGGTGCTCCCCCGTCACCGCGCGCAGCCGCGTCCCCAATCCCCCCGCCAGGATCACTGCTTTCATGATTTTTCCTCCCGTTTATTTGTTGCGCCGGCAATTATATATATACGAGAAAACCCCGCTGACCCGATATTGCCGGAGTAATATTTGCCATGCTTTTCGCTTGCCTCGTCAGGGGCGAAAAAAGCGGCATGATTATCATGTTATGAATACGGCTGAGCATGGCCTGGTTTGCGGTCTTTTTTGCCGCATTCATATTCTGTTCGTATTATTGGGCTCACGGCGCAATTTATGATTGTAAACAGCAGGGGTTTTTGGTATAATGTAACATCACCGTATAAAACGACCATACATGGAATCCTGATACAGAGGAGGTGTTCGCTTGGACAAGACTCTGCGACGGCTCGTGCGGCCCGGCAGACTGCCGGTTCTTCTGCTGCTCTGCGCCGCGGCCGCGGCCGCGTATCTGGGACAGTATATCCTCGCCGCCTGCTGCGCGGGGGCGATCGTCCTTCTGCTGATCGTCGACCTGGTGGAGTGCCGGCGCCGGGAAAAAGAGCTTGCCGCCTATGTGGAAGCCCGCCTCTACGAGACGGACAACGCCAAGAGCAGCACACTCTCTAATTTTCCCCTGCCCATTGCGATCTTCAAGCTGGAGGATTCGCGCATCGTCTGGGGGAACGAGGAGTTTTTCGGGATGTGCGGCGAGACCGGCACACGCCTCGATGCATGCCTCTCGGATCTGGTGCCCCAGTTCACGGGAAGCTGGCTGCTGGAGGGCAAGACCGTCTATCCCACCCTGCTGGAGGTAAACGGCCGCAAATACCGCCTCCACGGCAGCCTCATCAGCAGCGATCAGAGCCCGGAAGCGGGAGAGAACGTCTTCATGGGCATCACCTACTGGGTGGATGCGACGGAGTATGACAACACCCGCATTTTGTACGAAAACACCCGCCCCGTCGCCGGTATCATCATCATCGACAATCTGGACGAGCTGATGAAAAACCAGCCCGACCGCGTGAAGAACGATCTGCGCGACGCGGTGGAGGATAAGCTCGGCCGCTGGTGCGCGGATTTCAGCGGCATCCTGCGCCGCTACGACCGCGACCGCTATCTGCTCATGATGGAGCGGCAGCATCTGGAGCGGCTGAAGGAAGGGAAGTTCAGCATCACGGACGAGATCCACGACGTGGTCAGCCCCGCCGGCATCAACGCGACCATCAGCATCGGGCTCGGCGCGGAGGCCGAGAGCTTTGCAGATGCCATGCAGGCTGCGGAGACCGCGGTGGAGCTGGCCCTCTCCCGCGGCGGCGACCAGACCGTCATCAAAAACCGCACGGGCTTTGCGTTCTTCGGCGGCCGCGGAAGCGAGGTGGAAAAACGCACCAAGGTGCGCTCCCGCGTCACGGCCAACTCCTTCTCCAATCTTGTGCAGGAGGCGTCCGGCCTTCTCATCATGGGCCACCGCAACGGCGATATGGACAGCTACGGCGCCGCCGTGGGCATCTACAGCATCGCCCGCCAGCGCGGACTGAAGGCCTCGATCGTCGCAGATGTCCGGCAGTCGGCCGCGAAAAGCCTGATCGAAATGCTCCGGCGGGAGGCGGAATACCGGGACGCTTTCCTCGATCCTGCGGATCTGCCCGCAAAGATTGAACCGGGCACGCTGCTCGTCGTGGTCGACACCAGCAGGCCCGAGCAGGTGGAGGTTCCGGCGCTCCTGAGTCAGTGCGAGCGCGTCGTGGTCATCGACCACCACCGTGTCGCGGCGACCTATATTCAAAACGCCGCCCTCAACTATGTCGAGCCCTATGCCTCTTCCGCGTGCGAGCTGGTGACCGAGATCCTGCAGGAGCTGCCGGACGTGTCGCATATCCTCCGCTGCGAGGCCGAGGCGCTGCTGGCCGGCATTGTGCTGGACACCAAGAGCTTTACCCTCCGCACCGGGGAGCGCACCTTCGACGCGGCCTCCTGGCTGCGCAGCGAGGGGGCCGATACCAGCGCCGTCAAGCGCCTGTTCCGGTCGGATCTGGCGCGCACGGTGGCCCGGTACCGCATCCTCCAGCAGGCGGAGATCTACAAGGGCGTCGCCATCGCCGCCCCGTCGGAGCCGCAGGAGCGCGTCGTCGCCGCCCAGGCCGCGGACGAGCTGCTGAATATCTCCGGCGTGGACGCCTCGATCGTCATTGTGCCGAACGCCCAGGGCGGGTGCTTCGTCTCGGCCCGCTCCATCGGCGAGGTCAACGTCCAGCTCATCATGGAAAAGCTCGGCGGCGGCGGAAACCGCAGCGCCGCGGCGGCGCAGTTTGCGAGCGAATCCGCCGATCAGGTCCTGGAAAAGGTCCGCGCCGCCATCGACGATTATTTATCATAGAGATTCCGCTCGACCTCCCTCTCTGAGGGAGCCAAGGCATCCTCCTGTTGTTTTTATCATCCATCCCGAAAGGAGAAGAATAGAATGAAAGTCATCTTCAATACCGACGTCAAGGGTCAGGGCAAAAAGGGCGAGATGAAGGAAGTCTCCATCGGCTACGCCCGGAACTACCTCATCCCCCGCGGTCTCGCCAGCGAGGCCACCGCCGACAACATCAACGCCCTCAAGCTCAAGGAGAAGGCGAAGGCCGCCCAGATGGCCCGCGAGAAGGCCGAGGCCGAGGAAAACGCCAAAAAGCTGGAGGGCATCCAGGTCATCATCCGCGCCAAGGCCGGCAGCTCCGGCAAGCTTTTCGGCGCCGTCACCTCCCAGGAGATCAGCGACGCGCTCAAAGAGCAGCACAGCATTGACATTGAGAAGAACAAGATCGTCCAGGCCGACCCCATCAAAACCTTCGGCAGCTATCAGGTCAAGGCCAAGCTCGGCTACGAGGTCAACGGCACGGTGAACGTGCTGGTCGTTGAGGATAAGTAAGGTAACATCATGGACGAACTGCTGGGCAGGAAGACGCCCCACTCCGCCCCGGCGGAGCAGGCGGTGATCGGCTCCATGCTCATCGACTCCCGCTGCATTCCGGAAGTCCTTGAGAAGCTCAAGCCCGACGAATTTTATATCCAGCTCAACCGCGATATCTACGAGACCATCTACGCGATGTTCTCCTACAGCATGGCCATCGACCCGGTCACCGTGCTGGGCCAGATGAAGGTACGGGGCGTGTACAAGGACAACTGCGAGGAGTACCTTGCGGAGATCATGCGCGTCACGCCCACCGCCGCAAACGTCCTGGAGTATGCCGCCATCGTGCGCGACAGGGCGCTGCTGCGGCGTCTCGGCGAGGCAGCCGACGAAATCACCTCCATGGTCTACGAGGGCAGCGGCGAGGCCGAAACCATGCTCGAGGCGGCGGAGCGCAAGATCTACGCCCTGCGCCAGGGGAGGAATGTCGGCGGCCTGATCCCGGTGGCCTCGGTGGTGCAGACCGTGTTCGACAATCTCTCCGAGGCGGCGGCCTCCGGCAACGCGATTCCGGGCCTGCCTACCGGCCTGCCGGATCTCGACCGCGTGACCCTCGGTCTCAACAAGTCCGAGCTCATCCTGATCGCGGCCCGCCCCGGCATGGGCAAGACCAGTATCGCCCTGAACATGGCCCTGCATGCCGCTATGAACGAGCACCAGACCGTCGCGATCTTCTCGCTGGAGATGTCGCGTGAGCAGCTGGTCACAAGGCTTCTGTCCCGCGCGGCGCTGATCCCGTCGCAGAACCTGCTGACCGGGCAGCTCTCGGATCAGCAGTGGCGGGAGATCTCCAACGCCGCCCAGGCGCTCAGCGCCACCGACATCCGCATCGACGACAACCCCACGCTCACGGTCTCGGACATGAATGCCCAGTGCCGCAGGGTCGCCAATCTCGGCCTTGTGGTCATCGACTATCTGCAATTGATGCAGTCGGCGGGCAGCGGCCACACCTGGTCGAACGAGAGCCGCACCCAGGCCGTCAGCGACATCAGCCGCATGCTCAAGATCATGGCCAAGGAACTGAATGTCCCCGTGATCTGTCTGTCCCAGCTCTCGCGTGCCAACGAGTCGCGCCAGGACAAGCGCCCCATGCTCTCCGACCTGCGCGAATCCGGCGCCATCGAACAGGACGCCGACGTTGTGATAGGACTCTACCGCGATGGGTATTATAACAAGGAGAGCGAGAACCCGAACCTGGCCGAGGCGATCATCCTGAAAAACCGCAAGGGCCAGACCGGCACGGTGGAGCTGCTGTGGCTGCCCGAGTACACCAGCTTCAGCCTCTACGAGAAGCGGCGCGAAGATGAGTATTAAGCTCGACCCCGCGCCGGTCAGGGGCGAAAAGCTCCTGTGCGCCGTGTCCGGCGGGGCGGACTCCATGTGCCTGCTGCACCTTTTGGTCAGCGGAGGATATGACGTCGCCGCCGCTCACTTCGAGCACGGCATCCGCGGGGAGGAATCCCTGCGGGACGCGGCCTTTGTGGAGGACTGGTGCCGGGAGCACGGCGTCCCCTTCGCCCTGGGACACGGCAATGCGCCGCAATACGCATGGGAGCGCGGCCTGAGTCTCGAGGAGGCCGCGCGGGAGCTGCGCTATTCGTTCCTTTTCCAAACCGCAAAGGAGCTGGGCGCGGCGCGCATCCTCACTGCCCACAACCGCGACGACAACGCCGAGACGCTGCTCTTCAATCTCACCCGCGGCAGCGGGGCGGCGGGGCTCTGCGGCATTCCGAGGGAGCGAGGATTGATCCTCCGCCCGCTGCTGCATACCGGCCGCGCCGAGATCGAGGCGTATCTGAAAGAAAACGCCGTCCCCCATGTGGAGGACAGCACAAACGGGAACGACGACTATACCCGCAATCTGATCCGCCATCAGATCGTGCCGCTTTTACGGGAAATCAACCCTCGCTTCTCCGAGGCCGCGGCCCGCACGGCGGCGCTGCTGGACCGGGACGAGGAATTTCTGTCCGGGCTTGCGGCGGATTTCCTGGCGCGGGAGCTGCGGGACGAGAGTCTGCCGCTTGCGTCTCTCAACGCGCTGCACCCCGCCGTCGCCTCGCGCGCGGTGCGGCGGCTTTTCCCGGGCGTCTCCATGGAGCGCTGTGAAGCGGTGCTGGATTTTTGCCGGGACAGCGAATACGGCCTTCTGCAGCTTCCGGGCCATACGCTCCGGCGCGAGCAGGGCAGGCTGTATCTGACGCCGGGGGAAGAAATCCGCATTCAGACGCGGCGGCTGCTCCCCGGTGAAGGCGCGGAGATCCCGGAGCTGGGACTTCGCGCAGAGAGCGCGCTCTGTCGTTATAACGGAGAAATTCACGACTTGTTCAAGACTTCTTATCTCAAATATGAGATAGTATCTACCGGCCTTTTTTTGACCGGCAGACGCCCCGGCGACACGATCCGTCCCATAGGGCGCGGCGTCAGCAAGAAGCTGAGCGCCCTGTTCAAGGAGGCGGGCTATACCAAAGCCGAGCGCGACGCCTGTCTCATCCTGCGGGATGAAAACGGCCCCCTGCTCGTCCGCGGCCTCGCCGTCGACGAGAGAGCGGCGCCGCAGATCGGGGACGAGGCGGTCAAAATTACATTTGTTGAAAGATAGACACACAGGGAGAAACAACATGCTCAACGATATTGAAAGCGTCCTCATCACCAAGGAAGAACTTGAGGCCCGCGTCGCCGAGATGGGCAGAATGATCACGGAGGATTTCCGGGACAAGGATCCCATCTTTGTCGGGGTGCTGAAGGGCTGCTTCATCTTCATGGCGGATCTGATGCGCCATGTGGACATCAAGTGCACCATGGACTTCATGGCCGTCTCCTCCTACAGCGGCACAAGCTCCACGGGCGCGGTGAAGATCACCAAGGACCTCAGCGAGGATATTGAGGGCCGCCACGTCATCATCGTCGAGGACATCCTCGATTCCGGCGTGACGCTGAGCTATCTCAAGCAGTACCTCATGGTACGCCGCCCCGCCTCCATCAGCATCGCCACGCTGATGGACAAGCCCGCCCGCCGCAAGGCCGACGTCTACGCCGACTACTCCTGCTTTGAGGTGCCGGACGCCTTCGTCGTCGGCTACGGCCTGGATTATGACGAGCATTACCGCAGCCTCCCCTACATCGGGATTCTGAAGCCGGAAGTTTATTCGTGACCTCCGATCCCTCCCCAGCAAGATAAAGGAAGTGACTGTAATTTGAATCCGAAACGTGCCAGAGACCTCGGCTTTTACGTTCTGCTCATCGCGATCATGGTCGCCGTCATCTTTACGATGACCGGAAACAAGGACGTAAAGCAGCTCAAAAACTATTCCGACCTGGTGGATCTCTTCCAGAATGAAAAGGTGAAGTCCTTCACCACGGAGGGCAATACCATCATCCTCCAGATCCGCACCGACAGCGGCGAGCCGCCCACGGAGGAAGTGACCTACGACCTCTACAGCTTCTCCGTCTTCTATGAGGACTTCCATGAGCTCATCAAGAAGCAGTACGACGCGGGCATCCTCGAGAAGTACGACTATGACGAGGGCTTCGTCGTCCCCTGGTGGGCCAGCATGCTCCCGTATATCCTGGTCATGGGCGGGGCCATGGTGCTCTGGTACTTTATGATGACCCGCGCGGGCGGCGGGGCCGGCGGCATCGCCAAGTTCTCCAAGGCCCGCACCCGCCTCGGCAGCGACGAGAAGGACAAGAAGACCTTCGCCGACGTCGCGGGCTGCGACGAGGAGAAGGCAGAGCTCCAGGAGATCGTCGATTTCCTCAAGCATCCCAAGGCCTATACCGACATGGGCGCGCGCATCCCCAAGGGCGTGCTGCTGGTGGGCCCTCCGGGCACCGGCAAGACCCTGCTGGCCAAGGCCGTCGCGGGCGAGGCGGGCGTACAGTTCCTGTCCATCTCCGGCTCCGACTTTGTGGAGCTGTATGTCGGCGTCGGCGCGGGCCGCGTGCGCGACCTGTTCGAGCAGGCCAAGAAGGCCGCTCCCGCCATCATCTTCATCGACGAAATCGACGCCGTCGGCCGTCAGAGGGGCAGCGGCCTCGGCGGCGGCCATGACGAGCGCGAGCAGACCCTGAACCAGCTGCTGGTGGAGATGGACGGCTTCGGCAACAACGAGGGCGTCATCGTCATGGCGGCCACCAACCGCGCCGACATCCTCGACAACGCCCTGCTGCGCCCGGGCCGCTTCGACCGCCAGGTCTATGTCGGCCTGCCCGATATCCGCGGACGCGAGGAGATCCTGAAGATCCATTCCCGGGACAAGCATCTCGCGGACGACGTGAATCTCAACTCCATCGCCAAGGGCACGCCCGGCTTCTCCGGCGCGGATCTCGAAAACCTCATGAACGAGGCGGCGCTGCTGGCCGTGCGGCGCAGACACCGCTTTATCAACATGGAGGATGTCGACGAGGCCATTCTGAAGGTGCAGATGGGCCCCGAGAAGAAGAGCCGCAAGATGAGCGAGAAGGCCCGCCGGCTCACCGCCTATCACGAGGCCGGCCACGCCATCGCGGGGCGCTTCCTCAAGCATGTCGATCCCGTCCACTATATCACCATCATTCCCCGCGGCGCGGCGGGCGGCTTCACGCTCTTCCGCCCGCAGGAGGATCTGGAGAACTTCAAATCCCGCTCCGAGATGTTTGAGGACATTGTCATGGCCCTCGGCGGGCGCACGGCGGAGAAGCTCTTCCTGGACGATATCTCCAGCGGCGCCTCCGGCGATATCCAGCACGCCAGCGCCATCGCCCGCGACATGGTCATGCGCTACGGCATGAGCGATCGGCTCGGCCCCATCTCCTACGACAACTCCGGCCACTCCATCTTCATCGGCCGCGACTTCGGCCAGACCAAGAGCTATTCCGAGGAGACCGCCGGCATGACATCGCCGAGTACCTGCTGATCCACGAGACCATGGAGGCCGAGGAGTTCAATTACTACTTCGACCACGGCGAGTTCATGCCGATCCCGCCCCAGGATCTGCGGAGAGCGCGCAACGACACGACCATCGAGCGCCCGGCGAAGAAGATCTCCATGACCGACGGTTACGCCGAGGCGGAGGCAAAGCCCGAGGAGACGCCCGCTCCCGAAGAAAGCGCGCCGCCCGCGACGGAGCCTCCGGAAGAGGAAAAGAAAGACGAATAATACTAAGCTCTAATTAAAACAATTGATAATCCAGTCGCGACCGGTGATCCTCTTGATAGTATCATTTGTCAAGGCACAGATCGTATCGCAAAGTCGGT
>CADAPH010000046.1 GCA_902789745.1 Oscillospiraceae bacterium
TCGGGATTGCCGCTCTCAGCCGAGGCGCGGATCTGTGCAAGTTCGTCCGCCGTCATCGTCGCGGGAGAGAAGGACGCGGCGCCCGCACCGGCTGCGCAGGTGATAAAAATGCAGGCGGCCAGCAGAATGGAAAGTATTTTTTTCATGTTTTCAACCTCTCTGTTTCTGATTATTTTATCGTCTGCCGTGGGATTCCAGCATCTCGTCCTTGAGAGCCATGAGCTTCGGGGACAGATCCACGTAATACCGGTGGGGGTTGTCGAAGCGCTTGACCTCGGGCCAGAGCGTGGAGAGCTGGTAGGCGCAGTTGGTTTTGATCTCCTTGAGGGTGGGAAGCTTATATACCAGCTCCCCGCCGAGGAAGATCGGAACCTGCAGCTCCACCGCGCGGAAGTTCTCCATGGTCTTGCGTTTCCAGCGCTCGGAGGGATCGCAGATCTCCAGGGGTTTCGTATCGTCAACGACCTCGTCGCGCATGCAGATATAGTCGGCCTCGGCCATGCCGGTCTCCCGGTTGAAGAAGCGGTAGACCTTTTTGAAGCCGGGGTTTGTGATCTTGCCGACGTTCTCGCTGACCTTGATCTTCGGCGTGATGCTGCCGTCGGCGTTCTCCACGGCGCAGAGCTTGTATACCCCGCCGAAGACCGGGGAACTCTTGGAGGTGATGAGGCGCTCACCCACGCCGAAGGAGTCGATCTTCGCGCCTTGGCGGATGATCTCGGTGATGAGCCGCTCGTCCAGCGAGTTGGAAACGGTGATGGTGCACTCGGTCCAGCCCGCGTCGTCCAGCATTTTTCTCGCCTTCTGGGTGAGGTAGGCCATATCGCCGGAGTCGAGACGGATGCCGCATTTGGTGATGCCCTGGGGCTTGAGGATCTCATTGAAGGCGCGGATGGCGTTGGGCACGCCGGATTTGAGCGTGTTGTACGTGTCCACCAGCAGCACCGCGTTATTCGGATAGGTGCGGCAATAGCTGCGGAAGGCGTCGAGCTCCGTATCAAACATCTGCACCCAGGAGTGGGCCATGGTGCCCGCGGCGGGTACGCCGTAGATCTGGTCGGACACGGTGCAGGCCGTGCCGGCGCAGCCGCCGATATAGGCCGCCCGCGCCCCGGTAACGGCGCCCGCAATACCCTGGGCGCGGCGTGAGCCGAATTCCAGCACCGCCCGGCCCTGGGCGGCGCGGACGATGCGGCTGGCCTTGGTGGCGATCAGACTCTGATGGTTGAATTCCAGCAGCAGATAGGTCTCCACAAGCTGGGCCTGGATCGCGGGCGCACGCACGGTGAGCACGGGCTCCATCGGGAAGATGGGCGTCCCCTCGGGCACGGCCCAGATGTCGCCCGTGAAGCGGAAGTTTTTCAGGTAGTCGAGAAAGTCCTCCCGAAAAATGCCGCGGCTGCGGAGATAGGCGATGTCCTCCTCGTCGAAGTGCAGCTTCTGCACGTAGTCCACGATCTGCTCCAGCCCGGCCGCGACGGCGTAGCCGCCCTCGTCGGGCACGTTGCGGAAAAACATGTCGAAATAGCAGATGCGATCCTTCATGCCGTCGGCAAAGTAGCCGTTGCCCATGGTCAGCTCATAGAAATCGCATAGCATGGTCAGATTGATACCGTTTGCGCTTTTCATGGTATTCTCCCATCCTGTTTTTCATTGTGTGCTCCTATTATAGCCCCTGAATTGCCATGACGCAAGAGAATTATGTAAATATGTACGGACTTTAAACTTTTCTTCCCAATAATTGCCAAGCCCCCGGAAGCTGTTGACTTTCAAGGCTTTGTGGGTTATTCTTTATAATAATCATATTTTGGCCAAACAGGAGGCGAGGCATGATGAAAACGCTCTTTACGCCGGGCAGGACCGAGCTCGCCGGCAATCACACCGACCATCAGTACGGCCGTGTGCTGGCTGCCGCCATCGACCGCGGCGTCACGGCGGACTATGAGGCAAACGGCGGCAAGACCGTGCGCGTTACCAGTTCGGAGTCGCCCGCCTTTGAGCTGCGCATTGACCATCTCAGCCCACGCACCACGGAATTCGGAAGCTCCAAGGCGCTGGTGCGGGGCGTGCTCAGCGCCTTTCACGAGCTGGGACTGAAAATCGGCGGCTTTGACGCCGTGGTTCGCAGCACGCTCCCCGCCGGCGCGGGGCTGAGCTCCTCCGCCGCCTTTTCGGTGCTCATCGGAAAGATCCTCAGCGATCTGTTCAACGACGGCGCGGTCAATCCGGTGGTGATCGCCCGCGCGGCACAGTCGGCGGAGAACCGCTTCTTCGGCAAGCCCTGCGGACTCATGAGCCAGCTTACCTGCGCGCTGGGCAAGACCATCTATGTGGATCTGAGCACCAATGAGATCGAGCCGGTAGAGGCGGACTTTGAGGGCATGGGCCTGACGCTCTGCCTGACGGACACCGGCGGCAGCCATGCCGAGCTTGCCACCTCCTACGCCCGCATCCCGGCGGATATGGTCTATATCGCCAACCTCTTCGACAAGGGCTCCCTTGCGGACGTCGATCCCGCGGAATTCCGCAGCCGCGGCTGGGATGCGGCCAACCGCCCGGTGCGCCGCGCCATGCACTTCTTTGACGAAAACGAGCGCGTCCCCCTCATGCGCGACGCGCTGAAAAACCGCGACCGGGACGCTTATCTGCGCCTGATGAACGAGTCGGGCCGCTCCTCGGAAAACCTGCTGAACAACATCGTCACCAGCGCCACCGGCGACCTCAAGCTCCAGGAGGGGCTGGAGCTGAGCCGGAAGCTCTTGGAGGGCAAGGGCGCCTGGCGCGTCCACGGCGGCGGCTTCGCGGGCTGTGTGCAGGCCCTCGTGCCGACGGAGCTCTTCGACGCTTACAAGAGCGAGATGGAGAAATACTTCGGCAAGGACAAGTGCATGAAGATCAAACTGCTGTAACATTGACGCGCGGCGTATCACGCCGCGCGTTTTTTTATTGCTCTGCGGATCAGGACGGAAACGCCGTGCAGCACGGCGGTCAGCCCCGCCGTCATCAGCAGGAAGACGGGCCAGGGTTTTTCCAGCGCCCAGAAGTGGACGAGGTAGATTTCAAAGGTCAGCCCGCCGAGATATGCCATCGCCCGGTTGACGGCGCGCCCCGCCTTCACGCGGGACAGCCGGTCGGACACGGCGGCGGCCGCAATACAGATTCCCGGCGTGGTGAGCAGCATGGGATACCACGCAAGCCCCCGATCCCAGATCAAATCCGGGAAAAATTTAGGATTCTCCCACAGCATCGCCGCGCCGACCGGGACGAGCAGCAGCATCACGGCAAGCTCCCCTTTTGTCAGCGCATCACGTCTTCCGCTCTCGGCGGCGAAGAGCATGCCGACAAAAAAGATGGGCAGGCGCGTGACGATGATGATGAGCTCCGTATCGCCCCAGAAGGCGACGGAAAACACGAGCAGCGCCAGAACCGCCGCGATCGCCCTTGGCCGGGTATCGGCTTTCTCCGCCGCCGGGACGAACCAGGGCGTGAGCAGGTATGTCAGCCACATGCCGGAGACATACCAGTTGAATGCGGGCTTAATCCCGGTAAAGCCGTGCACGCCGAACAGATTTGCCAGCGCCGCTGGAATGCCGATCCCTTCGCCCAGCGCTTCCACAGTGATCCAGGCCAGCATGAAGGGGACATACACCGGCAGGATGCGCCCGGCCCGTCTGCCGAGAAAGGCGGCGGGGTCTCGCCTGCCCTTGTAAGAGAAGAAACAGCCGATACCCGAGGCGAAGAAAAAGATATCCACGCCGCCGTAGAAATACGCGGCGATTTTTTTCAGCGCGATCTCCGGCCACGCGCCCTTGGTATGGTAGAGCAGGATCATCACGATCGCCGCCGCCATCATATTTTTCCGATATTGAAACAGCGTCTTGAAGCGCATATCATCCGTCCTCAATCTGTACAAAAAATCGGGTGTTCATAACTGAAACCCGTTATGAACACCCGAAATGGTCCGAGTGACAGGATTCGAACCTGCGGCATCGTGGTCCCAAACCACGCGCGCTACCAGCTGCGCTACACCCGGAGATGTGAGCTGAAAAGCCGCTCCTTTCCGCGCTTCACCGGCAATCGGAAGGGGGGCTGCGAAACAAGCGAAAATATTATACATCATCCGTACCCGACAAGCAAGGAAAATTTTGCAATCGGGCTCATTTCCGGCGGGTTTGACGATTGATGTTTTTTCCTGCTTGTGGTATGCTGTCGTCAGGAGTGTGATTTTCCTTGAGAATGAGAAAACGAGCGAATCTCGACGCGCGCATGGAAAGATGTGCCGCGCTTATGATAGAAGAACCGGAAAAGCTGCGCGGCCGCTGGCTGGAGACTTTTCCAGGGCACGGGCGGCTGTATGTGGAGCTCGGCTGCGGGAAGGGCCGCTTTACCGCGGATACCGCTGAGACCATGCCCGAGACCCTGTACATTGCGGTGGAGAAGGTGCCGGACGCCATGATCCTCGCCATGGAGAAGATCGACCGGCGCGGCCTTGAAAACGTCCGCTTCATCGACGCGGACGCGAAGCTTCTCAACACGATGTTCGCGGAAGGCGAGGCCGACCGCATCTACATCAATTTCTGCGATCCCTGGCCCAAGAGTCGGGACGCGAAGCTCCGCCTGACCTCGCCCTTTTTCCTGCGGGTCTATGCCGACGTGCTCAAAGAGGGCGGACAGATCCACTTCAAAACCGACAATACCCCGCTGTTCGACTGGTCGATCGGGCAGTTTGAGGCCGAGGGCTGGCAGCTCTCGGAGGTCACCCACGACCTGCACGCAGACGGCCCCGTCGGCGTGATGACCGACTACGAGGCCAAATTCTATGAGCAGGGCATGAAGATCAACCGCCTCGTCGCAGCCCGCACCGCAGAGAGCCGCAGCCTTTCCCGGGACGGCGCGGTGCCGCGGCTTCGGAACGCCTCGCTTACGGACGCGCGGGGCTATGAGGAGAGCCTGGAGGCAAACCGGAGGAACAACGCATGAGATTTCTTTCCTGGAACGTAAACGGCCTGCGCGCCGTCCAGAAAAAAGGCTTTGAGGATATTTTTCTCTCTCTGGACGCGGATTTCTTCTGCCTGCAGGAGACCAAGCTCCAGGAGGGGCAAATCGACCTCTGCTTCCCCGGCTGGGAGAGCTACTGGTGCTACGCGGAGAAAAAGGGATATTCCGGCACGGCGGTCTTTACAAAGCATACCCCGCTGTCGGTAAGCTATAATATCGGCGTGGAGGAACACGGCCACGAGGGGCGCGCGATCACGCTGGAATACGAGGACTTCTATCTCGTGTGCGTCTATACCCCGAACGCGCAGGACGGGCTCAAGCGCCTCGACTACCGCATGCGCTGGGAGGACGACTTCCGCGCCTACCTCTGCGCGCTGGACGGGAAGAAGCCGGTCATCGTCTGCGGCGACATGAACGTGGCGCACGAGGAGATCGACCTGAAGAACCCGAAGCAGAATGTCGGCAACGCGGGCTTCTCCGACGAGGAGCGCGGCAAGTTTACCGAGCTGCTGGCCGCGGGCTTTACCGACAGCTTCCGCTTCCTCTACCCCGACAAAACCGACGCCTACTCCTGGTGGAGCTACCGCATGCGCGCCAGGGAGCGGAACACCGGCTGGCGCATCGACTACTTTGTGGTGTCCGACCGGCTGCGCGAAAAAATCAAGGACGCCTATATCCTGCCGGAGATCATGGGCTCCGACCACTGCCCGGTGGGACTGGACATCGCATGGTAAAGATCGGAAACGTCGAACTGCACGGGAACCTGACCCTCGGCCCCATGGCGGGGGTGACGGATTTCGCCTTCCGCAATGTGTGCCGCAGACTCGGCGCAGCCCTGACCACGACGGAGATGGTGTCCGCCAGGGCGCTGGTCTACCGTGACGAGAAGACAAAGGAGCTCCTGTACATCCCGGCGGACGAGCACCCGAGCGCCGCGCAGATCTTCGGCCATGAGCCGGAGGTGATGGCGGAGGCGGCCGGGATGGCGCTGGAGATCTCCGGCGCGGACATCCTGGACATCAACATGGGCTGCCCCGTCGGCAAGATCGTCAAATCCGGAGACGGCTCTGCGCTGATGAAGACGCCGGAGCTCGCGGCAAGAATCGTCGAGAGCGTCAAAAAAGCCGTCGGCGTTCCGGTGACCGTGAAGTTTCGCAAGGGCTGGGACAACGGCAGCGCCAACGCCGTGGAATTTGCAAAGCTCCTGGAGCGGGCGGGGGCCGACGCCGTCGCCGTACACGGCAGGACGCGGGCGCAGATGTACGCGGGGCGCGCCGACTGGGATATCATCCGCGCAGTGCGGGAGGCCGTTTCGATCCCCGTGACCGCAAACGGCGATGTGTTCACGCCGGAGGACGCGGCGCACATCCTGCGCTATACCGGATGTGAGCTCGCGATGATCGGGCGCGGCAGCTTCGGCAATCCCTGGCTCTTCGAGCAGGGACAGGCCGTCATAGAAGGAAAAGAACCCTCTCCCCAGCCGCCGCTTGCCGACCGGATCACCCTTGCCGAGGAACAGATCATCACGCTGGCCTCTCGCATCGGCGAGCACCGCGCCTGTATGGAGGCGCGGCACCAGCTTCCCTGGTATCTCCACGGCGTCCCCCATTCCGCCGTCTACCGGCAGGAGCTTGTGCAGGTGGACACGCTGGAGGATATTCACCGGGTCTGCAAAGGGATCAAAAGAGATTTGAGATAGAACCGCCGCCCTCTCTGAGGGAGGTGGCCTCCGGCGTCCCCCGCGATGGCGCAGTAAAAAGGGCGAAGCCCATCCATAATGGCGCCAAGCCCCTTCAGGGACAAGCCGGATGACGGAGGGAGTCAACGCGCGTCTGTTTGAGCGCTCAGAAAAATGGACATTTACTCCCTCAGTCACGGCGCTTGCGCGAGACGCGCCGCGACAGCTCCCTCGGGGAGGGAGCCAAAGAGGGAATTGATTTTAAAGGTGGTGAGAGCTTGACAAGAGAACAGGAGGCCATGATCGTCCGCAAGGTCTTGCAGGGCGACGTGAACGCCTTTGAAAAGCTGGTTACGGAATACGAAAAGGCCGTGTATGCCATTGCCCAGCGCATGACCGGCAACCCCGAGGATGCGGCGGATATGACACAGGAGACCTTCATCAAGGCCTACAATTCGCTCGGCTCCTTCCGCGGCGACAGCAAGTTTTCCGTTTGGCTCTACCGGATTGCGAACAACGTCTGTCTGGACTTCCTGCGCAGCCGCAGCCGCAAGCCCACGGTGTCGCTCTCGGTGGAGGACGACGAGGGGGAGGAGACCCAGCTGGACGTGGCGGACGAGAGCCAGTCGCCCGAGCTGCTGCTGGAACGGGGCCTCACCCGGGACGCGGTGCGCCGGGGACTGAATGCACTGCCGCCAGACTACAGGCAGATCCTGCTGCTGCGGGAGATCCAGGGCCTGAGCTATGAGGAGATCGCCTCGGCGCTCGGGATCGATCTGGGTACGGTAAAGTCCCGCATCTTCCGGGCCCGCAAGAAATTATGTACATTTTTGATCGAGGATGGGAACATTCCTGATTTTACTTCGTCAGGAAAAATGAAAGGCGGTGAGAAGCAATGAATTCGTGCGACTATTATCAGGAGCTGATCAGCAGGCTCGTTGACGGCGAAATCAGTCATGACGAGCATGAGGCCCTGATGGCGCATTTGAACACTTGCTCCCGCTGCAACGCAATGTACGCGGTCTTTCACGACCTGTCCGATATCCTGGCAGAAGAAAGCGAACCGCTGCCCGAGGGCCTGCATGAGAACATCATGGCGGGCGTCCGCCGCAGCGAAATCATCCGGAAAAACCGCCGCCTGCGCAAGCTCGGCATGAGCACGGCGCTGACCGCCGCCGCCTGCGCGGTTCTCGTTCTGTTCGCTGCCCGCGGCGTCACGCCCGGCGAGCGCGCGAAGAGCGTCAGCATCCGCAGCGAAGAGGAAGTGCGGCAGACCATCCCGAGTCCTTCGCCCGACAGCTTGATGCCGGCGGCGACCTCCGCCCCCGCGCAGGCTGAATACGCGGCCCCGGTTCAGACTTACGCGCCCGCGCCCGTTTCGACCTGGGCGCCGATCCCGGCCACCACCGCAGCCCCCGACGTGTATCTTGCGGCGGGGAACGAGCTGCCATACACTGCGCCGCAGCAAGTACAATATGACGATATTCAATCCGTGCAGGATCAGACGCCTGCGGTCTATGCGCCCCCGGTTCAGCCTGTCTATCAGACGCCGGAGCCTGTATATCCGTCGCCCGATCCGTCGCTTTTTGAGATGCCAACGGTTTACCGGACGCCGGAGCCCGCGGTTTATCAGACGCCCGCGCCCGTGCAGGCCGCGGAGCCTGTGCAGATGTCGGAGCCCGCGCTGTTTCAGGCGGAGACCTTTGACGCCGCGGAGAACAACGCCCCGATTCTGATGCAGGACGCCGCCCCGGCGGCAGTCCCGGAGGAGGCGCGGAAGACGGCTGACAACGCCCGCGCCGCAGCGCCCGAGGCCGTACCCGAGCCGGCGGCCGAAACGGAGGAAAGCGTTGAGGAAGAGACCGTGGTCTTCTCCCTCTTCAGCGGCATGCGCGATCTGTTCAACGCTGCCGGGCAGCCCGACCCGGCGGAATCCAAGGTTGAGGATCTTTCCGGGGCAGAGAGCTTTTCCGCGAATGATTTCACAATGACGGAGAGCGTCCCGTTTGCCGCGGCGGAGGAGGAATCCCAGGCCATGGAGGAGCCCGCCGCGTTCTTCGCGGCGGAGAATGTGTCCGCGGAGGACCTTGCGTCCGCGAAGCCGGTCGTTCCGGTGAGCGAGGAGAGCGTCAATGTCCGCGGAAAGGAAGCCCGCGCAAAGCTGCTGGCCATGATCGGCCAGAGCGAGGGCGAGCTCCCTGAGGAGGCGGAGCTGACGCGCGTGGTGCATGTGACCCTGATTCCGGACGACGAATACGCAAGCCCGGAAACAATGGATATCAATATCTACGGAGATTTCATCTTTTGCCGCTTTTATCAGGCGGACGGCAGCAGCAAAGTCTGCCGCGCGGACTGCTCCCTCAGGAATCTCGACGACTTTCTGAAGGAATGCGCAGCGGCGGAAGCACAGATCACCCCCGCGCCGACGGCCGATCCCTTTGCCGCCGAGGCGCCCAGAACATGAGATCCCTGCGCAGCGGTATTCCCTCTCCGTTATGGCTTGCTATTTGCTCCGCTGTATGCTATAATTTTCATATTGGCTGCCGGAAGCACCAATTGCACAGAAGGAGAGTATAGAGCCGTGAAGAGAGTAAAGGTGTCCAACAATGTCATCCGCCGTCTGCCGCGCTATCTGCGCAAGCTTGACGAGCTCAGTGAAAGCGGCGTCGACAAGATCTCTTCCAGACAGCTCGGAGAACAGCTGGGGCTCACATCTTCCCAGGTCAGGCAGGATTTCAACTGCTTCGGCGAGTTTGGGCAGCAGGGCTACGGCTACAACGTCTCCGCGCTCCGCGCCCAGATCGCCGGGATTCTCGGCATGGACAGGGGCTTTTCCTCCGTTCTGATCGGCGTCGGCAATATCGGCCGCGCGCTGATGGAGAATTTCTGCTTTGCCGACTGGGGCATTCACCTTGCCGCCGCCTTCGACGTCAGGCCCGCGCTCATCGGCACGGAATACAAAGGCGTGCAGATCTACGATGTGGCGGAGCTGGAAGCCTATCTGCGCGCAAATCACGTGGACATCGCTGTGCTGACCGTGCCGAAAACCGCGGCCATCGCTGTGACCGAGACCCTGACCGGCAACGGCATCGACGCCATCTGGAACTTCACCAATGTGGAGCTGACCGCGCCGAACAGCCACACCATTGTGGAAAACGTCCACTTCTCCGACAGTCTCCTGTCGCTGAGCTATTTTGTGGCCGAGCGCCGCGATGAAGAGGCGGCCTGGGCCGCAAGAGAAGAAAAATAAAGAATATGCAAGAGGCTTTCTCAGGACTGAGACGGCCTCTTTTTTACAGGTGATACCATGAACATCGACAGCATTATCTTTGATCTGGACGGGACGCTGTGGGACTCCTGCCGCGTCGTGTCGGAGAGCTGGGGGGAAACCCTCCGGCAAATCTGCGGCGCGGAGCGCGGCCCAAGTCCGGAGGACGTCAAAAGCATCATGGGCATGACGGCGGAGGAGATCGCCGCCGCGCTCTTCTCCGGCTACGGCGAACGGGCGGAGGAGATCTGCCGCCTGTGCATCCACGGCGAAAACGCCTACATCGCACGGCACGGCGGGGATCTCTATCCCGGCGTGCGGGAGACGCTTGCCGCTCTGTCGGGGAAATATCCGCTCTTTATCGTCTCCAACTGTCTGGAGGGCTATATTGAGTGCTTTCTGGAGAGCAGCGGCCTCGGCCCGTATTTCCGGGACTTTGCCTGCGAGGGCTCCACGGGTCTGAGAAAGGCGGGCAACATCGCGCTGATCGCCCGGCGGAACGCGCTGGAATCCCCTGTCTATGTCGGCGACACGGTCATGGACGAGCGCAGCGCCCGGGAAGCCGGATGTCCCTTTATCTACGCCGCCTATGGCTTCGGCGGATGCGAGCATCCCGACGCCGTAATCGAGATGCCCGCAGAATTGATCACCGTATTTGAACCATGGAAGGGGGGCGCACACCGTGCCTGATACCATCGCCGCCGTCGCCACCGGATCGCAGGTGGCCGCCATCGGGATCCTGCGCCTGTCCGGGCCGCTGTCGCACACGATCGCCGACCGGCTCTTCCGCCCCTCATCCGGCAGGCACATCACAGACTATGAGGATCGAAAGCTCGTCTACGGCGGTCTGTACGCCGCGGACGGGGCGCTGCTGGATCTCTGTCTCTGCACCCTCAGCCATGCCCCCCGCAGCTACACCGGCGAGGATACGGCGGAGCTTCAGTGCCACGGCTCCCCAACCCTGCTGCGCACGGCCCTGGAGGAGTGCTTCCGCCTCGGCGCGCGCCAGGCGCTGGCCGGGGAATTTACGAAACGCGCTTTTCTGAACGGCTGTCTCGATCTGAGCGCCGCCGAGGCTGTGGCCGATCTCATCGACGCCGAGAGCGTGGAGTGCGCGAAGAACGCCGCCGCCCAGCTCTCCGGGGCGATCGCCCGAAAGACGGAGGAAATTTACGCCGCCCTCACGGACATCAGCGCCCACTATCACGCGGTGCTGGACTACCCTGACGAGGACATCGAAGACTTCCGGCTGGAAAGCTACAAGAGCAATCTGAGGGAAGCGGAGGCGGCTCTCGCCGCGCTGCTGAAAAGCTTTGAGCGCGGCAAGCTCATGACCGCGGGCATCCCCGCCGCCATCGTCGGCAGGCCCAACGCGGGCAAGAGCACCCTGCTCAACGCCCTCTTGGGTTATGAGCGCGCCATTGTCACCGACGTGCCCGGCACCACGCGCGACACCATTGAGGAAAAGCTGCGCCTCGGCTCCCTGCTGCTGCGGCTGACGGATACCGCCGGCATCCGCGAGACCGAGGACGCGGTGGAGCGCCTGGGCGTGGAACGCAGCCGCCTCGCCATGGAGCGGGCGGAGCTGGTGATCGACGTGCTGGACGGGAGTACGGCCCCGGACGCCGAGGATCTCGCCCTCCTGCGGGAGGCCGAGCGCTGCCCGAAGGCGGTGCTGGTGCTGTCCAAATCCGATCTCGGCGCGGGGGTTGAGCCGCCGGAGACGCGTCTGCCGACGGTCGTGCTCTCCGCCCGTACGGGCGAGGGGCTGGAGGAGCTGGAGCGCGTGATCCGGGATCTCTTTCCGCTGCCCGAAGCCCCCGCCGGGGAGATCCTGACCAACGCCCGGCAGGCAGAGGCCGTCGGGCGCGCACTGGAGAGCATCCGCGCCGCCCTCGCCGCGATGGAGGCGGGGCAGACGCCCGACATTGTCCTCACCGAGAGCGAGACCGCCATGGCCGCCCTTGGGGAGCTGAGCGGCAAGAACATCCGCGAGGATGTGACCGACCGCATTTTCCGCCGCTTCTGCGTGGGAAAATAAGGAGGACGGCAATATGAAAATACTATGCTACGGCGATTCCAACACTTACGGCTACGACGGGGCGGACGTTTTCGGCGGACGTTTTCCGGAGGACGCCCGCTGGCCGGAGCTTCTCGGCCGGATGCTGGGCTGCGACAGTGTAAACCTCGGTCTGAACGGCCGACGGGTACCGCGCTTTCAGCGGACGATCGAAGCGGATCTTACCCTGCTCAAGCGCAGCGGGGACGGGCTGATCATCGTCATGCTGGGCACAAACGACCTGCTTGGTGAGGCGGATCCGGAGGACACGGCGGCGCACATGCGGCACTTTCTGCTCAAGCTGGAAGAGACTATGCCGGACAGCGCCGTACTGCTCTGTGCGCCGCCGCCCGTCGCGGGGTTCGGGGTCGCCTGTGAAGACGCCTTTCGGGAGCTTGCCGCCGCCTATGAAGCGCTTTCGCGGGAGCAGGGGCTTCTCTTTGTCGACACGGCGCCCTGGGGGATTCCCACAGGCAGCGACGGCATACACTTTACCGGGCAGGGCCATCGCCTCTTCGCCCTCAAGATGGGGCAGACGATCCGCGCTCTCCTGCGATGAAAGCAGCGCCGCGCAATTCGGCGAATTTTATTGCCACGGCGGATTTCGCCTGTTATAATGACCATATAATAGGTGACAGAAATAACTTATGGGGGAGAATGGGTCATGTCAGAGGAATCCGTCACACAGGAAAAAGAACAGCTGCGTCTGAGCACGGAACAGCAGGCGGAAATCGGCGATATCCTGCTCTCGGCAAGGGCGGTTTCCCGGCAGATGGTAAACCAGGCGCGGGAGCAATCGGATGAGATTTTGCAGACTGCGCGGGATCGGGCCGAGCAGATCATGAACGAGGCGTCGGAGAAAGCTGCCAGGGCGCTGCGCGAAGCGGATGAAAAGGCCGCCGCCATCGTCGGCGACGCGAGGGAAGAAGCGGCCAACGCCCTGCAGGAGGCGGAGGATCAGGCCGCCGCCATCATACAGGAGGCTGAAGAAAAGGGCGCGCTTGCGATCCGCGAGGCCGACGACAAGGCTTCCGCCATCATCAGCGACGCCGTGAAACGGACAGCCGCTTCACGGAAGGCCGAGGAGACAGCCGACTCCATCATCGTCGAGGCAGAGAGCAGAGCGGCCGCAATTTTGCGGGAGGCGGAAAAAAAGGCCGCCGAGTCGGAAGAACCCCCCGCCGAATCCGACGGGACGCCCGGCTTGGAGGCAATGCAGGACTATGTGGTGCAGTATGTGGGAGACTGCTTTGCCAGGCTGCGCCAACAGCAGCTGGACTCGGTAGCGCTCATCAACGAACAGTGGCAGAGCTTTCTCAGCGGCCTTCAGCTTGTGGGAGAGGGTAAGCTTCCGGAAAAGGCGCCGCCCGCAGAAGAGGTCAGCAGTCAGGATATCGAGCGGCGCGTCAGCGCGATCGCGAAGGAGCTCATGGATATCATCGGGAAACAGACCTAAAAGGGGCGGCAGCAAAATAAGCAAATCTCCGGATTTACTGCAGGGGAGGGGCACAAGCGCCCCTCCCCTGCGGTATTGAGGTATCATTTGCTATGCTGCAGCCCCTTTTGAAATTCATTTGCAGATAATTTCGGCCCCGGCGTCCTCAAAGACCTGGGCCATGATCTCGGCATAGCCGCGGCAGGGCGCGTTCTCCGCCGGGAGCAGGATGCGGAATCTGCGCCCCAGATGGGGCAGACCGGTGAGAATATCGTACAGCGCGTCAAGATTGCGCCCGTAGTTCTCTCCCCAGAGCATCCGGGCGGAGAGCACATCGTAGAGCTCCGCGCGCTCGCGGCAGGCGGAGAAGTCCAGCGTCAGCACCGGCACAAGGGAATTGAGCAGGCCGAGACAGCCCTCATAGATATCGTCCCAGGCCGCATCGAAGTCGCGGGTGTACCAGGGATCGTCCACGATGTCACCCGGACGCCCTGCGTACTCCAGCAGCAGATGCAGCTTGCCGTCGGGATCTCCGCCGAAGCAGCGCTCCATATTGCGGATGTTGGCCTCGTCAAAGCCGATGAGCAGATCCCATTTTTCATAGTCGTCCCGCCGGATGCGCCGCGCGGTCTTGCCCGTGCAGTCGATCCCGTGCTCCTTGAGCTTTCGGCGGGCGGGCGGATAGACAGGGTTGCCCAGCTCCTCCGAGCTCGTCGCGGCGGATGCGATCTCAAAATCCGCCGCCATCCCCGCCCGCGCGGCCATGTCCTTCAGTATAAACTCCGCCATCGGGCTGCGGCAGATGTTGCCGTGGCACACAAAAAGTTCTTGAACTATTCAGGAAAATTAAAATGGTGTAAATCTCCATAATTCTCCATATCTTTTGCAAAAATGGTGTATCGTTGGTGTACACCACAATGGATCAAATTCCCGCAATTGCGGAAAATTTCTGGAAGGATTGAGCTGCGGCATCGTAGTCAAGATGTGTATAAATTCTCAGTGTTGTACCCACATCTGAATGACCCATAATGTATTGCAGTTCTTTGACAGGCATCCCGGCTCTGGCCAGCTTGGTACAGAAAGTATGACGGAGAACATGCGGCGTGACCGTAAGCTGGTCGAAATGCGTCTCGTTGTACTTGTCCACGATGCGCTTGATCGCGTGTTCAAAGTGTCCGGCAACCTTCGGCTTTTCATCCTTGTCCAGAAACAGAAACCCGCTCTTGCCGTCGACAACGACCTCAACCTTGGGCTTGACCCGGTCCCGCAGCACCCGCTTGAAAGCCTGGTACACCTCGTCGCTCATGGGGATGTAGCGCTCGCCGCTCTCGGTCTTGGGCTTTTCCAGATAATACTCGCAGTGCTTCGTCCGCACAAGCTGGCGCTCCACATGTACCCTCCGTCTGGCAAAGTCCAGATCAAAGATCGTCAGGCCGCACAGCTCGCTGATGCGCATTCCGGTTCCCAGCAGGATCACCACCGGATCATAGTACCGGATTCTGCATTTGTCCTCTTTCAGATAGTCGAGAAACCTTTTCTCTTCCTCCTCCGTCAGAGGGATACGCTCAATCGTGTCATCCGGAACCACATCGGTGAGCTTGAACGCGAAGGGATTCTTTTTCAGAATGTCCTCATCCACCGCCATCTCGAAAGCAGGACGCACAACGCCGCGCACACTTTGGATGCTGCTGTAGCGCCGACCGTCGTTTCTGAGCTTGATGAACCATTCCTTGGCGTCGGACTTCTTGATCGTCTTGATCTGCCGATAGGAGAAATCCTCGTCCTTCAAAATGCCGAGCACGAACTCATAGCTGATCTGTGTATTATACCGCATTCCCTGCTTCAGCTTCAGATACTTTTCTACAAGCTCCAGAACCGTGATTTCACCGGCACAGTAGTCCAGACCATCGTTGAAAACGACCTTCTGAATATCTGCTTCCCGGTCGCGCAGTTCTTCAAGCGTTGAAGCATAGAAGTATTTCCGCTTGCCCTTGATGTCGGTATAACGGTACTGATAACCGCCATTGGCCCGCTGACTTTCGCCGGATTTCAATACTCTTCCTTTTTTATCTTTGCGCTTTTCTGACATGATAACCTCCTTACAAATCGAAAAGCGCCTGATATGATAGTCAAAGTATATCATAATCAGGCGCCTTTGCATAGTATTGTTTTATGATTTAAATTGAGTAGCTCTTCTCTAAAAATGCTTCAAAGAGCTTACGCTTGATCAGACGCTT
>CADAPH010000047.1 GCA_902789745.1 Oscillospiraceae bacterium
ACAAACAGAATTGCTGATTACGGTCAATGACCGGCGATTACAAACCGTAGAATTCCAAAAAGCGTTTTGTTTTCTCCTGCTTCGGTTTGCTCAGGACCTGGATACTCTCGCCCTGCTCGATGAGTCTGCCCTGATGCAGGACAATCACACAGTCCGCAATGCGCCGTGCCTGGGAGATGCTGTGGGTGATCAGCACGAGCGCGCAGCCCTGCTCTCTGCTTGTTTCGCAGATGAGTTTTTCCGCAGCGAGGGTGGACTCCATATCCATGGCCGTCGTCGGCTCGTCGAGGATCAGCAGATCATAGGGGCGCATCAGGATGCGGCAGAGTGCCATACGGGCTGTCTCGCCGCCGGAGAGTTTTTTCGCGTTCTGTCCGGCGAGGGCTTCGATGCCCAGCGCTTTCATCAGCGCAGCCGCGCGGGCGGGGTCATTTCCGTTCTGCAGAATGTTTTTCTCCGTGCTCATGCGGAAGGGAAAGCTCTTCTGCGGCAGATAGCCGACCGAGATACCGGAGAGGATCGGTTTCTTGTCGTCCGCACGCTCGATCCCCGCGAGGATTTTCGCAAATGTGGATTTCCCGCTGCCATTGGGGCCGATGACTGCAGTGATCTGTCCGGGCGGAAGTTCCAACGCCGGCAGGGTGAGTACAGTACGGCCGTTGTACGTTTTGGAAAAGGCGGTCGTTTTCATCGGCTCAGCCTCCCCTGCATCACGCTGAGGATGATGTTCACCAGCAGCGACAGCGTCAGCAGGATGAGCCCCAGGGCGATTCCCAGGGTGAAGCTGCCGCGGTTGGTGTACATCATGATGGCGGTGGTCATGACGTTCGTTTTCCAGGCGATCGCGCCGCCGACCATGGCCACAGCGCCAACCTCCGCGATGGCGCGGGCAAAGGAGAGCAGATACGACGAGAAGATAGAATACAGACACTCATTTATGAGCAGCCGGTATTCTTTCATCCGACCGAAGCCCAGGCCTCTGGCGGTCTCGCGCAGGGCGGGGGCGGTGTCGGCCACGAAAGTCTCCATGACGCCGACGATGATGGGTGTGATGAGCACGACCTGAGCCAGGATCATCAGCTTCACTGTAAAGAGCCAGTGAAGGTGCCGGAAAGGCCCGACACCGGAGAAGAGCATATAGAACAGCAGTCCGCAGACCACAGGCGGCATGCCGATCAGTGTGCGGTTGAGGACCAGCAGTACTCTCCGCCCCGGGAATCTTTCCGCTCCAAGCAGGATGCCGAGAGGCACACCGATAAGCAGCGCCAGGATCGAACTGGTCAGGCAGACCCGCGCCGTAGTGGAGAGGATATTCAGAAGTTCAGGATCGGCCGAGAGGATCAGCTCGATCGCCTTTCGGATGGAGGAACCCATAAAACACAATCCTTTTGAGAATAGCCGCGGAGACGAGCCCCGCGGCTATCATTCTACATGTTTTTCAGCAGAGAATCAACCCATCACGCCGTCGTTGGCGACGAAGGTGAGGAAGGTGGCCTTGTCGGTGAGTATGTAGGCGCCCATCTCCTCGGCCATGACCAGGCAGGCGCCCATGCCGGTGTTGGCGGAGATGTACCAGTCCTTATAGGCTTGGAAGCTCTCGGGCTCGGCGGTGATGCCCAGCTCCTCGGGCCAGAGGCTCAGCTCCTTGGTGTGGGTGCCGGAACCGTCGCCGCGGGAGATGAATGTGTACTTGCCGTCGGCAATGGCCTTGAAGGCAGCCTTGACGTCAGCGGCTTCCTTGACGCCGGCAGGGTCAGCAGAAGGACCGCAGAGCACGAAGTAGTTGTACATCCAGTTCAGACGCTCGGCTTCCATGCCGTCGATCACATAAGAGAAGCCGTCGGCAATGAATGCCTCCTCCTGTTTCTTGGAGTGGACCAGGATCAGGTCGGCATTGCCCATCTTGGCGTTGGCGATGGACTTGCCGGTACCGGCAGAATAGACCTCGACTTCGTATCCGTACTTCTCCTCGAAGATGGGCAGCAGGTAGCCCAGAAGGCCTGAGTCGTTGACAGAGGTTGTGGTGGAGAGCCGGATCTTTTTGGTCTCTTTGGTGGCCTCAGGGATCTTGGCGGTGGAGACGGGGCGGCCGTCCTTGAGATAGAACAGATACTCGCCGTACTGTTCGAAGCCGTAGTTGGCAGCCAGTTCCTGGCCTTCCTCGGAGAGCAGCCAGTTGATCAGCGCCTCGGCGCCTGCCGTGTTGATGGTCACATCGGCGACCGGCTTGCCGTCGGCATCAACCCAGGGCGCATCGGGATTGACAGCCAGCAGGCTGTAGTTGTTGATCATATCGTCGTCCGCTTCCTTGAGGATGCAGGTGTCGACGACCAGCGCATCGGTTTTGTCTTTGTCGGCAAACGCAGGCGTACCCACCAGGGCAAGGGTCATAACCAGGGCAAGAATCAGGGATACGATCTTTTTCATTTGGTTTTCCTCCTGTAAAAAAATCCCTCTCTCCAGAACAAAACAGGCACAGCTCTGCTGCACCGGTCCTGCTCACGGAAAGAGGCTCGTCCACCGCTTATCCAATAAGCGTATCAACTTGGCTTTAGTGTAGCATCTGCGGAGCGGTATTTCAATCAAATACCGTCCGCTTTTGTGCCAAACGATACGAAAATGTACGAAAACATATATAGATTTTTTGCTTTTCAATCCAGCGCTTTTGTTATAAGATAGGGGAAAGCGGCAGGAGGCTGATATGACGATACGGGAAAACTGGGCGCTGCCCATGGCGAGGATCGAAGAATATCTGCAGGGCCTTGAACCGGCGCGGCAGATCGCGGAAGCGCGCTATGCCGTCGGCGGCTGTGAGATCTGCCTTCAGCCGCTGGAAGAGAGTAAAATAGGCAGCTATGCCTTTCCCCGCACACTTGTGACCTTTTCGGGAGAGGAGGAAGCGGTCACTTGCTTTCACCGGCAATTCATGATCCGTTTTCTCACCCTGGGCGGATAAAAAACAGCTGCGGCGGCCTGCAGGATGCGGGCCGCCGCAGTGTTTTTTGCTTTTCCCGTTTTGTAAAAATCAGTCGTCCACGCCGACCATGACGTTGCTGGCCTTGATGACCGCGTAGGCCGTACCGCCGACCTTGAGGCCGAGCTCGCGGATCGAGGACATGGTGATGACCGAACTGATGACATTTCCGCCGCCGAGATCGATCTTGACGATGCCGTTGACAGCGCCTTCCTGGATCTCTGCAATCGTGCCCTTGAGCTGATTTCTTGCGCTGAGCTTCATGTGCTGTTTTCTCCTTTCTGCGATTGTTGAAACACGGGCATTCTACCTCTTGGCCTCTCACGCTGCAAGCAGAGCAGAAAAGATTGTGCGAAACGAAGCGAAAGGATATGAAATCATTTCACAAGCTGGCTCCCGACGTATCTGCCGACCTTCGCGCCTTCTTCGGCTGCGGAGTCGGCAAGCTCGTGCACCCGGCTGCAGTTTCCGGCAAGAAACAGCCAGTGGGGCTCGCCGAGTTTTCGCACCAGCTCACGCTCCGGGACGAGGCCGACGGCGGTGACCAGCGTGTCGCAGGGAAGAAGCTCCAGCTCGCCGCTGTCAAGGTCTTCCACCGTCACGCCCGTGATGCGGGGCATGCCGTGGATCTCCCGGACCGTCCGGCGATAGCGGATCGGGATGTGATGCGCCTCGATGCAGCGGTGGTAGTTTCTCGCTATGCCGCCGGGATGCGCGTTTTGTTCCAGCACGGCCAGGACCTGCTTTCCCTCCAGGGTGAAGCGCCGGGCCAGGATCATCCCCAAATCGCCGCATCCCAGAATGACGATCCGGCGGCCAAGCTCCCAGTGATGGAGATTGATCATCTCCTGCGCCTGCCCGGCAGTAAAAATGCCCGCCGGGCGCGTCCCTGCGACGTGGAGAGCGCCGATGCTCCTTTCCCGACAACCTGTCGCCAGGATCAGCTTTTCAAAGCGGATTTCTTCCATGCCGCCGCTGCCGGACAGGACGGCGGTCTTATCTTTTGTCACCGCCGTGACTTCTCTCCCCGGCAGAAAGCGCACGCCTGTGAGCTCCAGACGCTCTGCCAGTCTCTCGGCATAGATGGGGCCGGTCAGCTCCATTCCAAAGGCAGAAAGCCCGAAGCCTTCGTGAACGCATTGGGGTAGAATGCCGCCCGCGCAGGGCAGGCGGTCTGCCAGGACGATATTCCGGCAGCCGGCGTCCCATGCGGCGCAGGCGGCGGAGATACCCGCGGCCCCCGCGCCGATGATCAGCAGCTCAGTTCTTTCCATGGCCGCCCTCCAGAATCTCCGAGCCGGGGCCATTCTTCCGGACAGCGGCGACGGGAATGTCCAGTGCCTCTGCCAGCAGCTCCATGACGGCGCGCTCACAGCGGCTGCCCTGGCAGCGGCCCATGCCGGCGCCGACGCGGCGTTTGACGCCGTCCACGCTGTCAGCGCCGCGCCGGATGGCCTCCAGGACCTCCGCTTTGGTGACGTCCTCACAATGGCAGAGAATCTCCCCGTAAGCCGCGTTTTCCCGCACCAGCGCCGCGCGTTCGGAAAGCGAGAGATCCCGGGCTCGGCGGATGCCCGTGCGGCAGGGGTTGAAGACCGGATTCTCCTCCGCACCCAGCTCCGCGGCGATTTTATCCGACACAAAGCGTCCCAGCTCGTCTGCGCAGGTAAGCCCCGGCGTTTTGATGCCGATCAGGCTCCAGAAGCCGGGGCCCGGATTGTCGATCACGAAGCTTCCGATGCTGCTGCCGTCGGAGCGCTGGGGATTCGGGCGCACGGCGGCAAAGGAGCGGATCGTATCCTGCAGGTCCAGCCCGGGCAAAACTTGTCCTGCTCGTTTCCGGACAAAGGAAAGCCCTTCCGCGTTCACGGCATAATCCGTTTCGTTCTTCCGCTTTGAGGGGCCGAGCAGCAGGCTGCCCTCCACCGTAGGGACGGCGTTGAAGCCCTTGCCGTCGTCCTCCGGCTCGTATTGGATGATATGCGCCGGCTTGTTTTTCGCTGCCCTGTCCAGGATCAGATAATCCGCCGCGTCCGGGGAGATGTGTACCGGCGTGGGAAACAGAAGCCCCTGCACCCGATCCGCACCCAGGCCGGCGCAGTTGACGAGCGCACGGCAGGAAAAATCTCCCCGA
The DNA here is from genome assembly GCA_902789745.1 of Oscillospiraceae bacterium. Taxonomy (GTDB): domain Bacteria; phylum Bacillota; class Clostridia; order Oscillospirales; family Oscillospiraceae; genus Limivicinus. The sequence continues at coordinate 5,109 of CADAPH010000047.1, forward strand.
TCGGTCTCGACCCGGTAACCCTCCGCTGCCCGGCGGATATTCAGCACCCGGGTGTTGAGGCAGAGTTCTGCGCCGTTTGCCGCCGCGTTTTCACAGGCGGCGATGCCAAGCTCCCAGGGGTTGACGGTTCCGGCTGTGGCCGCGTACAGGGCGGTAGAGACACCCTCCGCGAGAGCAGGCTCCTTCTTCCGGGCTTCCTCGCCGGAGAGCAGACGCAGCCCGGGCACGCCCATCGATTGCCCGTTTTCATATTTCTTTTTCAGGACCGCGTCGGCCTTTTCCCCATAGCTCACCATCAGCGAGCCGCAGCGGGAAAAGGGTACGTCCAGTTCCCGGCAGAGCGCGTCGAAACGGGCATTGGCCCGGACGCACATCTCGGCCTTCAGCGTGCCGGGTTTGTGGTCATAGCCGGGGTAGACGATCGCCGTGTTGGCGCGGGAGATGCCGGTACAGACATCCTCCCGCGCTTCCAGAAGCGCGATATGCATTTTCCGGCGGCAGAGATTTCGCGCCGCAAAGCAGCCAAGCAGTCCGCCGCCGATGACGATCACATCATAATCCTTCATCAGAAAACGTCGATGAGCTCGCCCGGCCGGTCCAGCGTATAGCCGCCCATGGCCTCGATGCGCTCCCGGAACGCCTTGCTTTTGAGCGTGCGGATCAGCTGCTTGACAAGACCTGTATTCCAAACGCTCTCCGGGATCAGCAGATCATACTCCTCCACGCAGATCGGCAGGAAGTCCAGATCGTAGAGTCTGGCCGCGGAATAGATGCCCATGCCCGCATCTGCGCTGCCTCCGGCGATCTGTACGGCCACGGCATTATGGGTCACTTCCTCCCGCTCATAGCCATAGACCCGATCGGGATCGACGCCTTCTCTCTGACACAGATAGTCCGTCAGTATGCGGGTACCGGAGCCCTTCTGCCGATTCACATAGCGCACGCCCTCTCTGGTGATATCCGCAAAGCGTTCGATCCCCAGCGGATTGCCCTTCTGCAGCATCAGTCCCTGCTGGCGCCCCACGCAGCGCACCAGATAAACGCCGCCGCGGGGGAAATACTTTTTGATATACTTGCGGTTATATTCTCCCGTTTCCGTATCCAGCAGATGGATGCCTGCCGCGTGCGCCTCACCCCGGCGAATCGCCATGATCCCGCCCATGGAGCCCACGTGGGCCGATGAGAGGAAGATGCTGTGATCCTCCCGGTGAATCAGATCTGTCAGCTCGTCCAGCAGCGGATCGTGGCTGCCGATGACGACCAGGCTGTTCTTCAGCTGTCTCTTGTCCTTGAGAAGCCGGACGCGAACCTCTTCGCCGGCGGTATAGCCCTCCTTGCCCTGCGGAATCTCCAGCATACCGTCCGCCTTCATGAAGGAGGACACGACGCCGCTGCCGCGGGGCAGCGGCGAGGCCATCAGAGAGCTGCCCACATAGCCCATGCGCAGCCGCACGTATTCCTGATACTTGAGGCCGGAGACCACCTGACGCGTGAGCTTTGCCCGCGTACGGGTGCCCTTGTCGTTCTCCCTGCCGTACCAGGCGTCGATCAGCGGCTGCAGGAATTCCTCGATTACGATGATACCGGACACCGGATAGCCGGGTACCCCCAGAATGGGCCTGGCACCGCGAAAGCCCAGGATTGCAGGCTTTCCGGGCTTGATGGCAATGCCGTGATACAGCACCTCGCCGATTTCGCGCAAGGCGGCGGTGGAATAGTCGTCCCGACCTGCGGAGGAGCCGGCGTTGAGGATCACCATGTCGCATTCGTCGGCCGCTTTCGCGACCATATCCCGGATATCCTCAAAACGGTCCGGCACGATGGGGTAGGTCCTGGGCTCGGCGCCCCAGGCTTTCAGCATGGCGGAAAAGATGGAGGAGTTGAACTCCAGGATGTCCCCGGGCTTCGGGTCGGCACAGGGCGGGATGATCTCGTCGCCGGTGGGGATGATGCCCACCACCGGGCGGCGGATGACCTCGACCACCAGAACCCCGCCCGCGATCATGGCGCCGATAGCGGCGGGGTTGATCTCCATGAAGCTGGGCAGGATCATTTCTCCGGCGCAGATATCCTCGCCGATCTGCCGGATATGCTGCCATGGTGCGGCGGCAGCGTGGATCGTGATGCTTCCGTTGTCGTTCTTGACGATGTCCTCCACCATAATGACCGCATCGCAGTTTTCCGGAATCGGGTCCCCGGTGTCCACCACGACAAATTGATCCTCCCGCAGGGTGACGGGTGTCGTCTCAGTGGCGCCGAAGCTGTCCCTTGCGTGCAGAGCCACGCCGTCCATGGCGCTGGCCGCGTAATGCGGCGCGTTGATCCTGGCGTAGACCGCCCTGGACGTGATACGCCCAAAAGATTCCTGCACCGGAACAGTTTCCAGCTGCGCACGGAAGCCGTTGCTCTGCAGCTTCCAGAGGTATTCCTTCTTCGCCTGATCCAGCGGCACGTTAGTCAAATACTCAAAGCCCATATCAACACCTCAATACAGATATACTTGCACCTGCGCGCCCTTGGGGAGGCCCTCGCAGTCACGCGAAATGATGAAAAAGCCGTCCGCCCCGGCGAGCTGCGTGATCAGCCCGGATTTGGACCGGATGGGCGAAGCCAGAAGCTTCCCGCCCTCACGCAGCAGGCGGCAGGCGTTGATCTGCTCCCTTCCGTGGTTGGCGCCCAGGCTCTCGGTCAGCTCCGCCGTGACCGTAAAATCTTCCTGCTTTCTTCCCATGAGACGACCCAGCAGCGGCAGGACGAAGAGCTGCGCCGCAAAGCAGGCAGCCACAGGGTGACCGGGCAGGCCGATCAGCGGTTTGTTGCCCGTTTTTCCCATAATGGTGGGTTTGCCCGGCTTGATGGCGATGCCGTGCAGCAGCAGCTCTCCCATGCTTTCGATGATGCGGCAGGCCGCGTCCTTGACGCCTACGCTGCTGCCCCCGGACAGGATCACCGTGTCGCACTCCTGCGCTGCGGTCTGCATCTTCCGGCGCAGAAGCTCCTCGTCGTCCGCTGCAATACCGTAGTTCACCGCCTCCGCGCCGAAGTCCGTCAGCATGGCGGTCAGCAGCGGGGAATTCACGTCCCGCACCTGGCCTGGTCCCGGCGTCTCGCCGGGAGGCACCAGTTCGTCCCCGGTCGAGATCACGCCGACCTTCACCCGGCACGCCACGGGCACGCTTGTTTTTCCGACGGCCGCCAGTGCACCGATGTCCTGCGCAGTGAGTAAGCGTCCTGCGGAGAGGATCTCCTTGCCGGGGAATACGTCGTCGCCCCGAAAGATCAGATTCATCCCCGGCGCGCCGGGTCTCATGATCCCGACGGTGCCGTCGCCGAAGTCCTCGGTGTATTCGATCATCACGGCGCAGTCGGCACCCCTGGGGATCGCGCCGCCGGTGGGCACATAGACACAGCTGCCGCGCGAAAGCGCAAAGTCAGCGCTCTCGCCCATCAGCACCTGTCCGGCAACGCTCAGGATCGCCGGGATCGCGTCGGAGCAGCCAAAGGTATCCGCAGCGCGGCAGGCGTAGCCGTCCACGGTGGAACGGTCGAAGTCCGGTACATATTCCTTCGCCGTTATCGCTTCGGCCAGCACACGGCCCGGAGCCTGAGCGAGCGGGACGGTCTCTGTCCGGCCGAGCGGCTTGAACTCTTTCTCGATCAGCCGGAGAACCTCTTTCGGAGTCTTTACCTCAAGCATCTCTACACCTCCGCGACGATCCTGCCCATATCCCGGTAGTCATTTCCTGTGAAGTGACGGATCTCCTTGATGAAAGCCGGCGAACGGAGGATCTCCAGGATTGCCTCGCCCTCCGGGGTTTCCATGGCATCTCTGCGCAGCACCAGATCATAGCGTTCCTCCAGCAGAGGAATGAAGTCCAGCCCGTCGATCTGCCGCGAGATACGCTCCGTGCCAAGAGCAAGATCCGCCTCTCCGTCTGCGATGGCAGCGGCCATCGTCAGGTGGGATTTCATCTCCCGTTCATAACCCTTGATCTGCCTGGGGTCCAAATCCATACGGCACAGCTGCCCATCCAGCAGGATGCGTGCGCTGGAGCCGGGACGGCGATTGAGAATGGAAACGTCGCGCCGGGCCAGATCCCTCCAGCCGCGGATCTCCTTCGGATTGCCGGCCGCCACGTAAAAGCCCTGCTTACGGTAGGACACGTTGATCAAAACCGCCTTCACCCCCGGCATCAGCCGTTTGACATAGGGGACGTTGAAGCTTTTTTCATCCACCGCATACAGGTGGCAGGCAGCTGCATCCACCTTTTTCTCATACAGGGCAAGCAGCCCTTCAAAGCTGCTGAGATAGCAGCGATCCGTCACGATGCCGTTCTGATGCAGATAATTGCTCAGAATATCCAGCACAACATCCTGCCCGGAGATGATAAAGGGGGGCTCTGCCTTGTCTGCGGGCCGTAGCAGAGTGCTGTTGATCTCCACCCGCCGAACAGGCTGGACACTCTGCTCATGCCGCGACCGGGCGATGTAGGCGTCCACATCGTCCTGGGTGAAGCGGACCTTGCGCCCGACCTTGTACGAGTTGATCTCGCCCCGGCGAATCAGCTCATAGATGGTGGATTTGCTCACATGGAGAATCTCTGCGACCTCCAGTGTGGAGAGTGATTTATTGGATGCCATCCCGATCCCTCCGCATGATCATTCATTGTTTTCATAATTCTGTATTATATCTGCTTTGTGGAAGTTGTACAAGAGAGGAGGATGAAGAAGTTACATGCGTTTTCGTGTCAAATCGTGCTGTTTCGCACAACGTGTTCTTTTCGCTCATGTCCGGTATATGCTTTTTCATATCGGTTCGCGCAAAAATCCCGTCAAACACTTGGCACATCACTCCTTTATCAATATAATACTCTCAGAATAGATAATTGTATAAATGATACAAAACACAAGACTTTACAGGAGGAATACACATGAGCAACGCTTACTATGAAAGAATCGCCAGAATCAACCTGACCACCGGCGAGATCAAAACGGAACCGCTGGATCTCGAAGTAGCGAAAAAGTTCATCGGCGGCCGCGGTCTCGGCACCAAGATCCTCTATGACGAGGGTGTTGCCACTGTCGATCCGCTGTCTCCGGACAACAAGCTCGTCTACATCACCGGCCCCATGACCGGCTCCAACTCCCCGTCCTCCGGCCGCTACATGGTCGTGACCAAGTCCCCCCTGACCGGAATGATCGCCTGCGCCAACTCCGGCGGCATCTGGGGTGCCAAGCTGAAGTTCGCCGGCTGGGATGCGCTGATCGTCGAGGGCCAGGCCCCCGACTGGTGCTACCTGAATATCGTGGACGACAAGATCGAGATCCTCGACGCCAGAGAATATCTTGGTGTTCTGAGTGAAGAGCTTGACGACAAGCTGAAGGAAAAGCACGGTGCCGACTGCTCCGTCCTGAACATCGGCCCCGCTGGTGAGAAGCAGGTGCTGCTGGCCGCCGTCATGAACGACAAGGACCGCGCCGCCGGCCGTTCCGGCACCGGCGCCGTCATGGGCAGCAAGAAGCTCAAGGCCATCGTCGTCAAGGCCACCCGCAAGCAGCTGGATGTGATCGCCGATGTGGATGCTCTGAAGGAAGCCAACAAGCGTGCGCTGAAGATTCTCTCTGACAACGGTGTTACCGGCCAGGGCCTGCGTGCTCTCGGCACCGCCGTTCTGGTCAACATCATCAACGGCATCGGCGCTCTGCCCACCAAGAACTGGCAGGAGAGCTACTGCCCCACCGCCGATCAGTTCTCCGGTGAGACCCTGGCAGAGAAGTATCTCAAGAAGCCTGGCGCCTGCTTCCACTGCCCCATCGCCTGCGGCCGCGTGATCAACCATGGCGACAAGGTCGTCGGCGGTCCTGAGTACGAACCGCTGTGGGCCTACGGCAGTGACTGCGGCAACGATGACCTCTACACCATCGATGAGTGCAACCGCCTCTGCAACGAGTATGGTCTGGACGCCATCGGCGTACCCTGCACCATCGCCGCCGCGATGGAGCTTTATCAGCGCGGATATATCAAGGAAGAGGAATGCGCCGGTGTTCCCCTCGAATGGGGCAGCAAGGAAGCTCTGGTCGAATGGACCAAGCGCATGGGCGATCCCGAGACCGAGCTTGACTGGCTCATGTCCTCCGGCTCCGCCCGCCTGTGCGAGCACTACGGCCACCCCGAGTACTCCATGAGTGTCAAGAAGCAGGAGATCCCCGCCTACGACGCCCGCGCCATCCAGGGCATCGGCATCAACTACGCCACCGCCAATTGCGGCGCGGCCCACGTGCGCGGCTACATGATCTCCCCCGAGGTCCTCGGTCTGCCCCAGCAGCTCGACCGCACCGTCACCACCGACAAGGCCGCATGGGCCAAGACCTTCCAGGATCTGACCGCCGTCATCGACTCCATGGGCAACTGCCTGTTCACCTCGTTCGCCCTGGGCGCGCAGGAATACGCCGACCTTCTCAACGCTGCCACCGGCACGAGCTGGACAGTCGAACAGCTCCTCGAGATCGGCGATCGTATCTACAACATCGAGCGTATGTTCAACAAGGCGGCCGGCATGAAGCCCGAGGACGACCGTCTGCCCAAGCGCCTGCTCACCGAGCCCATCTCCAACGGCCCGTCCAAGGGTATGCTCTCCCAGCTCCCGCTTACGCTGCCGGAGTACTACGCCGCCCGCGGCTGGGTCAACGCTTTCCCGACCGACGAGACCCTCAAGAAGCTGGGTCTTGACGAGTGCGTCGGAAAATAACTATAATGTTTGCAAGGGAGAGGCTGCCCGCCTCTCCCTTTTTGATTAGCAAAGGATGTGTTTCTATGATCGAAGTACGCTTTTTTGCCACGCTGCGCGAAGGCCGGGGAAAGATCACCCAGGTCCCTGCTGAAGAAGCTTCCACCGCGGGTGACCTTCTCCGCCGCTTTAACATCCCCGCAGATGAGGTCGCCATCCTGCTCATCAACGGTTTTCATTCCAAACCCGCTGACAGCGTGAAGGACGGCGATATCATTTCGCTCTTCCCGCCGGTGGGGGGCGGCTGAGGCATGGAAGAGCGATATATCAGAAATCTCGGCGCGCTGACGGAGAAGGAGTGCGCCCTTCTGCGCACGAAGACGGTGTTCGTGGCGGGCTGCGGCGGTCTCGGGGGCTATCTCATCGAAATGCTGCTGCGTCTCGGCGTGGGGACGATCCGCGCCGCTGACGGTGATTCTTTTGAAGCCTCGAACCTGAACCGGCAGCTGCTCTCCTCCCCTTCTGCTCTGGGCCAGCCCAAGGCGGAAGCTGCGGCAGCGCGCGCAGCGCTGGTGAATCCCGATGTCCGATTTGTTTCGGTCCCGGAATTTGTGACGGAAGAGAACGCTGCGGAGCTGATCCGCGGCTGCGATGCTGTGCTGGACGCGCTGGATAACATCGGCGCACGTCGCATCCTCGCCCGCGCGTGCGCAAGCGAGAATATTCCGCTGATCCACGGCGCGATCTGCGGCTGGAGCGCACAGGCGGCTGTCATTCTTCCGGGTGACGATCTCATTGACAGGATTTACCCGGAGGGCTCCAGGCTCAGCAGCAAGACCTCTCTTTCCTTCACGCCGCCTTTCTGCGCCGCTTTGCAAACAGCGCTCTGCACCAGGCTTCTGGCCGGGCGGCCGCTGGAGAGCGGACGTCTCTATATGGCGGATCTTCTGGACATGGAGATGGAGACCATATTCTGATCTGACCGACAAAGGTTCGAGGGCAACATGGAAGAGGCGATTCAAAAACTGTATGTGGAGGCGTCCTCCCGCTGCAATCTCCGGTGCAAGATGTGCTTTCGGCACAGCTGGGTCGGAGAGCGCTTCGGCGATCTCGATCCGGCGGTCTTTGCGCGCGTGATGGACGATCCCGTTCTGTCCGCTGCGGAAACAGTCTTTTTCGGCGGCATGGGGGAGCCTTTGGTTCACCCTGCCCTGGCAGAGATGGCTTCGCTTGCGTCAGCACACGGGAAGCAGGCAGAGCTTGTCACAAACGGGACTCTGCTGACCCGGGAAAAGGCCCGGGAACTGCTGGCGGCGGGCGTCTCGCGGATCTGGGTTTCCATCGACGAGCTGTACGAGAATTACGGAAAGATCCAGGTCGGCAGCGACTTTGGTCTGGTTCTGGAAAATCTGGAGGCCTTCAACGAGCTTAGGCGCGAAACAGACGTACGGCTCGGTATGACGGCCGTTGTCATGCGGGACAATATCGCCAGCCTCCGCCGCATCCGGGAGTTTGCCGAGCACTTTCTGGCCGATGATCTGAACCTGAGCCATATCATTCCCAACCGCATGGAGGATATTGAACAGGCGCTCTGGCCCATGTGCGACGTGGCCGCCATCAAAGCCGTTACCGACAAGATCGGCTATACCTGGCGTTTTGAGCGCTTTGACATGGGGACCCAGATCCCCATGTTCAAGTTCTCAACGCACTATAAGGATCTGCTTTTCCCGGACGAGGAGAGTCTGCAGGAGGCGGAGTTGTTCTCCTGGAAGGGGAATCCCGTCACCCGACGCACCGACTGGTGTCGTTTCATTGAAGAAGGACACTGCTTTATCCGCTGGGACGGGGACGTCTCTCCCTGCATGGGGCTACTCCACACGGCGGACACCTACCTGGGCGACCACAAACGCCGCATTCGGCATCATTCCTTTGGAAATGTCTGCGAACAGAGCCTTGGCGAGATCTGGGGCTCCGAAGAATACCGGGCCTTCCGCCGGCGCGTACACGAATTCAAGTATGCGCCCTGCCTGTTCTGCGGCGGCTGCGAGCTGCTGGAAGAAAACGAGACCGACTGCATCGGCTCCCTCGCGCCCGCCTGCGGCGGCTGCCTCTGGGGACAGGGCTTCGCCGTGTGCCCGTAAGACTGTCGTCCGATGCGCTCGCAAACCCTGAGATCCCGCATTTCTCAAGAGGACCGTCAGAACGCAGACTTACTTGGTGAAATATTCCTCAAAAACGCATGATTTGCACGACCTGCAAAGACGTGGTATAATCAGGACGATAACTCGAAATTTGTGGTGATGAATATTTCTACGGCAAAGGAGCATAGTTATGATTTCATTAAAAGGGCCCGGATTTAAAACCTTCGCTGCGGT
>CADAPH010000048.1 GCA_902789745.1 Oscillospiraceae bacterium
ACCACGCCGTTGTTGCTGTAGGCATAGCTGACGGTCTGCGGCGTTGCGAGGAAGCCGCTGGTGACAATGTCCGGGCCGCCGTCGCTGTATTCCACCCTGAGCTGCAGGCCGGTGGTATCCAGCGTTTCGCCGTCGTTGTAGCGCACCTTCTTCGGCTGTGAGTAGACCTTGACGGATTTGATCTGCCGTGTCCTTTCCACCACCGTGAAGCTTACGGGATCGGATTTGACCGTGACGGACTGGCCGTAATTGTCGCTGCTGGTGATTTCGCAGTAGTAGGCGTAATCCCCGGCCTTGGAGGTATCCGGCCTGTACTGGGCCGATCTGCCGCTTCTGTCGTTGATGGGCGCCCAGTAATTGTTGAAGCCGATGTACCACTGGTAGCTGACATTGGAGGAGCCGCCGCGTACCCTGGCCTCCAGCACGGCGTTGTCGCCTGTGGAAACCCTGTTGTTGCCCGCGATCGTCACCGTGGGCTTATCGAGCGGGGGCGCTTCCACCGTGAAGTTCACGGAGGCGAAATCGCTGGTTGTCGTGCCGTAACCGCTGTTGGTGACGACGCAGCTGTACGTCCATGTGCCGGGGCGGGAGGTGTCGGGCTTATACTGTTTGCCCGTCGCGCCGTTGATGGCGTCGCGGCCTGCGTACCACTGGTACCCGGCGTTATAGTCGTCGCTCACCTGGGCATAGAGTACAGCATTGTCTCCCACGTATGCCTTCGTATTGCCGCTGACAGTCACCTTGGGCGTCGGCAGCGTGGGCTTTGCCTCCACCGTGACGGTCACGGGATCGGACCAGGCCGTGGCCGTCTGGCCGTTGGCGCTGCTGGTCACCTCGCAGATATAGGTATACGTCCCTGCCTCGGACGTGTCGGGCTGGTATTTGCCGTATATCGCGTCTGCAATGGGCGCGGAATTCTCGTACCACTGATAGCTTGCGTTGAAGACGTCGCTCACCTGAACCTCAAGCACGGCGTTCTCGCCCTGTTCGACTGTGGTTTTGCCTGTAATGCTCACCCTGGGCGTGGGCAGCGCCGCCTCCACCGTAAAGGTGAACGGCTGGGAGAAGGCGTATGTGACCTCTCCGGTATCGCCGTTGTTGACCGCAAGGCAGTAATAGACCTTTGTCCCCGCCTGTGTAGTGTCGGGCTTGAACTGTCCGGAAGTCTCGCCATTGATCGGCTGCTCCCCGTCATACCACTGATAGCTGACGTTATAGCCGTTCTGCACCTGCGCCGTGAGCACGGCGTCAGCGCCCTGCGTGACCTTTGCATCGCCCGATACTGTGACCGAAGGTGTGGGCAGCGCGGGCGCCGCCGCTTCCACCGTAAAGGTGAAGGGCTCGGAGAAGGCGTATGTCATTTGGTTGTATTCGTCTCTGTTGATCGCCGCGCAGGTATAGGTATAGGTTCCGGCAACGCTGGTGTCGGGCCAGTATTGCGCGTCGTTGCCGCTTCCGTCCTCGATCGGGGTATTATTGATATACCACTGGTAACTGACATTGACGCCGTTCTGTACCTGCGCCGTGAGTATGGCATTATTGCCCTGTACGGCATTGGTATTGCCCGAAATGGTCACCGAGGGTGTGGGCAGCGTCGGTATAACCGGCTCCGGGATCGCGGGCTGCTCCATGGGTTTTGAGGTGTCTGCCCACTCCTCCGTGTACTGCCCCTGGTCTCCGGACTGTTCCGTGGGCGTGAAGGGGTCGACCCACTCCTGCGCGGGTTCCGCCTGCTCCTCGACCCATGTCTGTTCCGATTCTTCTGCGGGCTTTTCCGCCAGCACTGTCACGTTGACAAGCCGGATCTGTCCGTCCCAGAGAACAAAGACCGATTCGCCCACCTTTCTGGGCTTGCCGACCAGATACAGGTAGTACGCTTCCCGATCCCTGTCTGCGGGGTCGATTTCCTCATCGGTCTTCGGCTCCGGCTTTCGTCCGGCCTTCTCCAGGCGGATCTCCTCGGCGACCTCCAGGCCGTCCTTGGCGTCGGGCTTTCTGACCTTTTCCCTGCGAATCTCGACCTCAAGGCCGTCGGGCAGGGTATTCTCGTCCAGTACCATAGCGTCCTTCGCGGTCTCGCAGACGCACAGCTCCGTCTTCTCATCCGCGACGCATTCCAGGAAGAGGATGTTTTCCAACTGGAAAGCGCTCCCTCCCAGCTCGATGCTGCCCCGGTTCTCGTCAATCATGTCGCGCAGAGAGATCCCCGCGCCGAAGCCCGAAAACCACTCCGCCGGGAAGGGCAGCTCCGCCGCGAGCGCGAAGGGCGCAAGCGACAGCGTCAGCAGCAGCGCAAGCGCCGCCGCAAGCAGTTTCTTCTTTTTCATAGCTTATCCTTTCCGAATCCGGCACGAAACCGGGCTCTCAAAGAAATACCGTGCCGCGCAGTGCGGACGCCGGCGTTTTCGTACCTTTATTCCACTGAAAATGATGGCACAAAAACCGCCTTTTGTCAACAGATTTGCGCTCATGGGAAAATGTTCCTTACATGGGATAGGACGCGGGAGTCGAAAAAAAGTTCCCGCCTTTTATTGGCATTTGCTTCCGACTGTGTTAATATATAGAAAACGCTTCAATCCCCGTGTCATTCTGAACGTCAGCGAAGGATCTCTATAATTCTTCGCCGCTTTCTGCCCGGAATGGCGCTTTCTGAACGTGAGGAGGGTATGCAATGGCTTTTACTCCCTGGTACAAGGATATGGTCGTCTACCACATCTGGCCCCGGAGCTTCTGCGACGGCAACGGCGACGGGATCGGCGACCTCTACGGCGTGCTGTACCGCCTGGATTATATCAAGAGCCTCGGCGTGGACGCGATCTGGTTCTCGCCGCTCTACCCCTCTCCCAACGCCGACTGGGGCTACGACATCTCCGACTATATGGACATCCACCCGGACTTCGGCGACCTCACCGTTTTCAAACGCGTTCTCAAGGAGGCGCACGACCGCGGGCTGCGCGTGTTCATGGATCTGGTGATCAACCACACCTCGGACGAGCACCCCTGGTTCATCGAAAGCCGCAAGAGCCGCGATAATCCCTACCACAATTACTATTACTGGCGCTCCGGCAAGCGCGGCCCGGGGGGAAGACCGCTGCCGCCCAACAACTGGACCAGCGTCTTCGAGGGCGAGGCCTGGGAGTATGACAACCATCTCGATGAGTACTATCTGCATCTGTTTGCCAAAAAGCAGCCGGATCTGAACATGGGCAATCCCAAGGTGCGGGACGAGGTCAAGCGCATCCTGCGCTTCTGGCTGGACATGGGGGTGGACGGCTTCCGCGAGGATGTGATCACCTTCATCTCCAAAACCCCCGGCCTGCCCAGCGTTTATCCGAAGCTCCCGGCAGGGAACGGCCTGCGGCACTACTCCAACCGGCCCGAAGCCCGCGAGTACCTGCGGGAATTCAAGCGCGACGTGCTGAGTCAGTACGACTGCTTCATCGTGGGCGAAAGTCCCATGACCGACCCCGACACTGCCCTGCGCTATGTGACCGAGGGGCCGGATCAGGTGCTCGACGAGATGATCGCCTTCTCCCATATGGAGGCCGACTGCTTTATAGTCGACATGGTGCGCCGCCCCTTCAATCTGGTCAAAATGAAAAAGGCCTTCAGCGAGTGGCAGTACAAGCTGGCGGGCCGGGGCTGGAACGCCCTGTACATCGAAAACCACGACCATCCGCGCATCATCAGCCGTTACGGCAGCGAAAAATACCGCACCGAGAGCGGCAAGATGCTGGCCGCCATGTACATGCTGCAGAAGGGCACGCCCTTTATCTACCAGGGGCAGGAGATCGGCATGACCAATATGCCCCTGCCGGAGCTGGACATGTACAAGGACGTCATGACCTTCAATTCCGCCCGCATCCTCTCGAAGTTCCTGCCGCAGAAGAAGGTGCTGTCCATCATCCAGCAGGGTACGCGCGAGAACGCCCGCAGCCCCATGCAGTGGGACGACGGGCCCAACGCGGGCTTCACTACCGGCAGGCCTTGGTTCTTCGTCAACGGCAACTACTATGAGGTCAACGTCCGTCTTGAGGAGCGCGACCCCAACTCCCTGCTCCACTTCTATCGCAAACTCATCGCCTTCCGCAAGGCCACCCCGGTGGTGCGCCGCGGCGATTATCGGGAGTACTACCCCCGTGACAAACACTTTTACGTCTACGAGCGCCGCGATTTTGAGCAGCGCCTGCTGGTGATCTGCAATTTCTCGAACGAGCTGCAGCGCTTCAACGCCCCGGACGATATTGATCTCGACAAGTGGCGCCTCGTGCTGAAAAACTACGAGACCTGCTTCAACATCGGCAACGGCTTCACCGCCCGCCCCTATGAGCTGCGGGTATACCTGCTGGGTTGAGCACAGCGCGGAGCATGGAGTTATGGAGTCCGCTTCGCGGACAATTGTAATCGCGCCGAAGGCGCACCATAACTTCACTCTTCACTCTCCAAACTCCAAACTAAAAAAACGCCGGAGGATAACGGATTGGATATAATAAAATCACAGGCATACGCCAAGCTCAACATCTCTCTCGACGTGGCGGAGCACCGCGCCGACGGCTATCACGATATGATGATGGTCATGCAGACCGTTTCCCTCAGCGACGATATAGAGATACGCTTCAACGACTCCGGCCGCGTCCAGGCCAAGAGCAATTTCCATTTCGTCCCGGGGGACGAGCGCAACCTCGCCGTGCGTGCCGCCCTGGCCTATCTCCGCGCGATCGGTCAGGAGGGGCAGGGCATGCTCATCACGCTTTTTAAGTGTGTCCCTGTCGGCGCGGGGATGGGCGGCGGTTCCTCGGATGCGGCGGCGGTTCTGCGCGCCCTGAATCGTCACTACGGCGCCCTCTCACCCGAAGAGCTGGAGACCCTCTCGGCCTCCGTCGGCTCAGACGTGCCTTTCTGCGTGCGGGGCGGCACGGCTCTCGCCACCGGGCGGGGAGAAAAGCTTGAATCCCTGCCGGACATGCCGGACTGCGAATTTATCATATGCAAACCGGACTTTTCCATCTCCACGCCGGAGCTGTTCCGAAAGCTGGATCAATGCAGCACACGCTGCCACCCCGACACCGCCGGGATCGTGGAGGCCCTGCACGCCGGGGATTTGGAGCAGATCTGCCGCCGGATGTACAACGTCTTTGAGGATGTGGACGACCGTCGGCTCCGTACCGTGCGGGAGATCAAGGGCCGTCTGCTGGATCACGGGGCCCTCGGCGCCGTGATGACCGGCACGGGCTCCGCGGTCTTCGGCGTCTTTCGTCCCGGCACCGCCCCGGACGCGGCGATCCGTGAACTGCGGAAGGAATACGGCTTCTGTGAAAAGGCCGTCTGCGTGGGAAGGACGAATTGAAAGTGGAAAGTGAAGAGTGAAAAGTGGAGTTTAAAATATCGTGATCTTCACTTTTCACTTTTGTTTAAAACCAGAAAATCCCGCCCATACTGTATGCGTAACGAACATACGGAAGGGCGGTTTTTTTCATGGATAAAAGCAGACATCTGTACATCTGGGAGCTCTCGGCGCTGATCACGCTCTGCGTGTGCCTTCTGACCGGTCTCTGGGCGCAGGGACGGGAGGCCTCCATCGCCGGGCAGCTTATTCGCCTGCATGTGCTGGCCGTCTCGGACGAGCCCGCGGAGCAGGCCGTCAAGCTGCGCGTGCGGGACGCGGTGCTGGAAGTCCTCTCGCCCCGTCTCGGAGGCGCAAAAAGCATCGGCGAGGCCGGGACGATCCTGGAGGCCTCGCTTGAAGACGTCCGCGCCGCGGCGGAGAGCGCTGCCGAGGGGCGCCGGGTGCGCGTCACACTGGGTGAGGAGAGCTACCCCACCCGGGATTACGCGGGCTTTTCCCTCCCCGCCGGGCGCTACCGTTCGCTCCGCGTGGTGCTGGGCGAGGGCGAGGGCCGCAACTGGTGGTGCGTAGTCTTTCCGCCGGTCTGCCTCTCGGCGGTGCAGCGGGAGGCCCTGCGTCCCGTGATGAACCCGGAGGACTACGCCCTTATCACCCGCGCCGACGGCTGGCAGCTCCGTTTCCGCATCGTAGAGCTCTGGGGAGAGCTCATGGAGAAATTGGAAAGTGAAAAGTGAAGAGTGGAGTTTAAGCAGACTGTAGACAAATTACCCTTTTCGTGTCATCCCGGCCGGGCATAGTGTCATTATCTTCACTTTCAGCTTTTCACTTTTTTCTATCTTCTCCCGTGGGGATTAAACCGTACCGCTTTGGAGCAGCAGCCCCGCCCCGGCATAAACGGAGGCGGCGGCGGGGGCGGAGGCCCCATGAACGGCGGAGGGGGCGGCGGGCCGAACATTGGAGGCGGCGGCGGGGGCAGCGGTCTCCCGCCGTGCGCGCCCCGCACCCGATCCCATACGTCCGGGAAGGCGCGCAGCCGCCGCTCCCAGTCCTGATTGCGAAACTCGTTTTTCAAAGGAACATCACCGCTCCATTCTACGCGCACTCTTGCAAAGCTGTGCAAAATATGAGATAATCCGTAAAACAGAGCATTTCGGAGGATACAGCTATGGCAAGATTTTTTATGGCGGGTACCAATATCATGGGCGGCACGGCCATCATCACCGGCCGCGACGCCGAGCATGTGCGGGTGCTGCGCCTGCGCCCGGGCGAGGACGTCATTATCTGCGACGGAGAGGGGACGGATTACAAGTGCCGCCTCGTCTACGCCGACAAGGAGCAGGCTGAGGCCGAGGTGCTGGAGGTTGTCCCCTGCCCCGCGGAGCCGAGCGTCAAGGTCACGCTGCTGTGCGGCCTGCCCAAGGGGGATCGCGTGGATTACATCATCCAGAAGGGCGTGGAAGCCGGCGCGCATGAAATCCTGTTCTTCAGCTGTGAGCGCTGCGTCGCCCGCCCGGAGGATCCGGAAAAGAAGCTGCCCCGCTGGCAGCGCATCGCCGAGGAGGCCGCCAAGCAGTCCGGCCGCGGCATCATTCCCCAGGTCGGCTGGGCGGGCGAGTTTGCCCGGGCCCTGGATATCGCGGTGAAGAAGGAGCTCGGCCTGTTCATGTACGAGACCGGCGAACGCGAAGCGCTCAACGCGGTGCTCGACGCGAACAAAAACGCGCAGACCGCCGCCATCATCACCGGCCCCGAGGGCGGCTTTGCCGAATTTGAGGCAAAGCTTGCCAAAATCTGCGGCCTGCACGTCTGCTCCATGGGCGAGCGGATCCTGCGCTGCGAGACCGCCCCGATCGTCGCCCTCACCGCGACCATGTACGCCACGGGGAACCTCGCGTGAGAAATTGAAAAGTGGAGAGTGAAAAGTGAAAAAACCGTGTGCCTTCGGCGTAATTTGAAATTGTCGCAAAGCGACGCCCTATCTTCACTTTCCACTTTTCAATTTTCACTTTAAAAAACAAACGCCGCCCGGTCAATACCGCGGCAGCATCCCAACACTATTTAAAATAGAAACAACCCTTGACTGCGGCGATTTTTTCCCGTTCGCCTCTTCAGCAGTCAAGGGTCATTTCTTTGAGATCTTAGTATCTAACATCCTGGTTACCTCTCTTTCTTCGTATTTCGGAGCACTGCCTCGCCAACGGGACCATTTTCTCCAGCGCACAACTTTTGATCGTCTTTTACGATACTCCCGAATGTGGGATAAACAAAGTGGCTGTTGTCCTCCTTTGTATTTTGGGCCTGCAGTGCACTCCCCATGTTTGATCGCTCCGATGTTCGATCCGGGGATAGAGGAAAGTGGAATTTTTGATTTCCCTTTCTGGCTATAATATAACAGAGGAAAGCCCTTTTTGCAAGATGGGATAGTACCCGAATCAACCGCGCCGTTTTTGTGCGGACTATCCAAAAATACTTCAAATTTCCTGTTTGAGCATCGCATCCTATTGACATTTTCAACAATTTCACATATAGTGAAAAAGGTGTGTGCCACGTTTTGCCGCCCCGACGGAGCTGTCGGGGCGGTTTGCTTTTTTGTACTTTTTCAGTAGATATCGTCCACTACTCTCGTGGGCGGCTGCTCCAGGATCTCGGGGTGCTCGAAGATATAGCGCCATGCCTGGAAGGCCTGCGCGTAGTAGTGCCCGTCCACGGTGCGCTCGTCCAGGGAGAACTTGCAGTCGACGTATTTTTTGTCCACCATATTGCCGTGGCGGTCCAGCTCGTAGACGTGGTGCTTCGCGCCGAAGGCGATGAAGACCGGCAGCGTGCCGAAATTGTAGATATGGTGGTAGACCGGCTTGATCCGCAGCGAGCCCAGATCCGTAATGATCATGGAGCCGTGGAAGGGGCTTGCCTCCGTCAGGCTCTCGGGAATCCAGCCGAAGTAGTCCATCATGCGCAGGATCCGGATGGCAAGGCGCAGGATAATGCGCGGCAGGCGGCTGAGCGCCTCGGCCACATCCTCGGTATTGTTGTGCTCATCGGTGGCCTTGATCTCGTCGATCTTCTCGTTCAGCTTCCGGTAGACGTCGAAGATCGTATCGGTCGGGTCAAAGTGTACCTTGATCGTGGTCTCGGAGGCGTCGATGGCGAGGGAGCGCTTGACCGTCATGACGACGACAATATCGTTCGCCGCATAGATCCGCCGCCCGACGACAAAGCGATTGAGCCCCGGCAGCATGGATACCAGCCGGATATAGGCCGCGATCATAAAGTGCAGGATGCCGATGCCCTTATAGCCCTCCACGCGCAGCCTGCGCAGGCGTCGGTCGACGTCGCTGACCTCCATGCTCTCTTCATAGTAATTGGTCGCGTCGTTGCGGGTGGGCATGATATAGGGGATAAATCTTGAAAAGGCGGGCAGGGAGCGGATCAGCCGTCCGTCCTTGCGGTCGCCGAAGCGCCGCCTGTCATTCTTGGCCATGATGAAAACTCCTTATATATAATCTGAAAATCTTCAAGTTTGTTTATTATACAGGGAAAGTCCCGACATGACAAGCCCCGATTTCACAAACCGGGACTATTCTCTGAAAAAGCGCATTGCATATTCCCGCGGAAAAGGGTATGATAGGAGAAATTTTTCAGTGCTGCCGTTTTCGCGAAAAGGCAGACAAAAAAAGCTTTACTTTAGTTTGGTAATGTGCTAATATGCTAAAGCAACACATCATTCTTATCGGAGAATCACCATGACCATCGAACCTGAAATCCTCAAGCATGAGGAGTCGATCAGCTTCGCCCTCCGCGCGCTCTATCACAGCCGGGGCTACTGCCCTTATCGAATGAGCAAGTTCGAGGAGTACGAGCTCTATGTAAAAAACAAGGACTTCCTGCTCTCGCCGGAGGTCATCACCTTCACCGACACCAACGGAAAGCTCATGGCCTTAAAGCCGGACGTGACGCTCTCCATCGTGCGCTCCTCCCGCCCCGCGCCCGGTCAGGTGCAGAAGCTCTATTACGACGAAAACGTCTTTCGCGTGTCCGAGACCTCGCGCCGCTTCCGGGAAATCCGTCAGGCCGGTCTGGAATGTCTCGGCGCGGTGGATGAGCGCTGCGTCGCCGAGGTGCTCACGCTTGCGCTGGAGAGCCTGCGCCTGATTTCCGGGAACTATCGCCTGTGCGTCTCCCTGCTCGGCGTCGTGGAGGATCTGCTGAACGGGCTGAAACTCGAGGGCGACGCGCGGCGCGCGGTGCTGCGCTGCATGGGGGAGAAAAACCCGCATGAGCTGCGGGCGGTCTGCGAGAGCGCGGGCGTAAAGCCCGGGGACGCGCTGCGGCTCGAGCGGCTGACGCTCTGCGGCGGCTCCCCGCGGGATGCGCTGGCGGAGCTGAAAGCCATCGGCTGTCCGGAAGCCGAGCTGAACAATCTTGCCCGCCTTGACGCGGCGCTCCCGCCGGAGGCGGAGGGGCGCGTGATCCTCGACTTCTCCGTCCTCGGCGACATGCGCTACTACAACGGCATCGCCTTCCAGGGCTTTGTGCCCGGCGTTCCGTCAAGCGTACTGTCCGGCGGGTCCTATGACCGTCTGCTGCAGCGCATGGGCAAGCCCGGCTCCGGCATCGGCTTTGCCTGCTATCTGGACAAGCTCGAACGGCTGGAGGAGGTGCGCGGCAATGCTTAATATTGCGCTTCCCAAGGGGCGGCTCGGCGAAAAGGTCTACGGCATGTTTGAGCGCGCGGGCTTTGAGTGCCCCTCGATCCGGGAGGAAAACCGGAAGCTGTATTTTGAAAACGAAGCCCTGGGCCTGCGCTACTTCTGGGTCAAGCCCTCGGACGTGGCGATCTATGTTGAGCGCGGCGCGGCGGACATCGGCGTGGCGGGCAAGGACATCCTGCTGGAGTACGCGCCGGACGTGTACGAGCTGCTGGATCTCAACGTCGGCAAATGCCGCATGTGTGTGGCGGGGCCGAAGGACTTCTCCGACGATCTCTCGAAGACCCTGCGCGTGGCGACCAAGTTTTCCAACATCGCGTCCTCTTATTACGCCTCACTCGGCCGGGATATCGACATCATCCCGCTCAACGGCTCGATTGAGCTCGCGCCGATCCTGGGGCTGTCGGACGTGATCGTGGACATTGTGGAGACCGGCGCAACGCTCCGGGAAAACGACCTTGCCGTGCTGGAGACCATCGTCCCCATCAGCGCGCGGCTCATCGCCAACAGGGCGAGCTTTGTATTCCACCGCCCCCGCATCGACGAACTGACGGGCGGTCTTGCGCAGGAGGTAAAGCCATGATCCGTATTTATCAGGACGGCGAGCTCCGGGATTCCGAGCTCCTGAAACGAAACGCGCCGAAATTCGACGTGGCGGGCGTCGTCGCGGAAATCCTCGCCGACGTGGAGCAGCACGGCGACGCGGCGGTTTTGAAGTATACCGAGAAATTCGACCACGCAAAGCTCGACAGTCTCCTCGTCAGCGAGGCGGAAATCGACGAGGCCATGGCGGAGACCGAGCCGGAATTTCTCGAGACCCTGCGCCTTGCGGAGAGAAACATCCGCGAATACCACGAAAAGCAGCGCAGCCAGAGCTGGTCCTTCACCCGTCCGGGCGGCGCGGTGCTGGGGATGAAGCTCCTGCCCATCGAGCGCGCGGGGCTCTACGTCCCCGCGGGGACTGCGCCCTACCCCTCCACGGTGATGATGGACGCGGTGCCCGCCAAGATCGCAGGCTGCTCGGAGATCATCATGTGTACCCCCTGCCGCCCGGACGGGAAGGTCAACGCCGCGATTCTGGCCGCGGCAAAGATCGCGGGGGTCGACCGCATCTACAAGATCGGCGGCGCGCAGGCGATCGCGGCCATGGCCTTCGGCACTGAGACCGTCCCCCGCGTGGACAAGATCGTCGGCCCCGGCAACGCCTTTGTCGCCGAGGCCAAGCGCCAGGTCTACGGCAAGGTCGCCATCGACACCATCGCCGGGCCGAGCGAGGTGCTGGTCGTCGCGGACAAGACGGGCAACCCCCGCCACATCGCCGCCGACATGCTGGCCCAGGCGGAGCACGACGTGCTGAGCTGCTGCGTCCTCGTCACCGACAGCGCTGCGCTGGCCGAGGCGGTGCAGGCTGAGATCGAGGTGCAGCTCAGTGAGCTCGAGCGCGTTTCCATCGCCCGCCCCTCCATCGACGACAACGGCAAGATCATCGTCGCCGCGAATCTCCGCCGCGCCATGGAGATTGCCAACGCCGTCGCGCCCGAGCATCTGGAGATCTTCGTGGACAACCCCTTCGACTATCTCGACGACGTGAAAAACGCGGGCTCGGTCTTCCTCGGCAAGAACTGCCCGGAGCCCTTGGGCGACTATCTCGGCGGGACGAACCACACCCTGCCCACCACCGGCACGGCGCGCTTTGGAAGCCCGCTCGGCGTGGACGATTTCATGAAGAAGATCCAGTACACCTATTATCCGGCGGAGGCCTTCAAAAAACTTGCGCCGGAGATCGCGCGCTTCGCGTATAAGGAAGGTCTGACCGGCCACGCGAAAAGCGCCCTGATCCGTCTGGAAGAGGAGGCAGAGACATGAGCCGCTTTTACAGCTACCGCAACGCAAACCTGGTTCCCTACACCCCCGGCGAGCAGCCGAAGGTTCTGAACGTCACCAAGCTCAATACCAATGAGTGCCCCTTCCCGCCCTCCGAAAAGGCGTGGGCCTTTGCGCGTGAGCACATCCGGCCCCTGAATCTCTACCCGGAGATCCAGTGTATCGACGTGCGCCGCGCCATCGCGGAGCTGCATGATATCGAGCCGGACAATATCATCCTCGGCAACGGCTCGGATGAGCTGCTGAACTTCGCCTTCATGACCTTCTGCGACGACCGCAGGGCCGTGGCCTATCCCAACATCAGCTACGGCTTCTACCCGGTATACGCGGACCTCAACCATGTACCCGCGCTGGAGATCCCCCTGCGGGAGGATTTCAGCATCGCGCCGGAGGATTATTTTGATCTCGGCCGGAACATCTTCATCGCCAACCCCAACGCCCCCACAGGCATGGCGCTGAGCCCGGATCAGGTCGAGGAAATCTTGACGCACAACCGCGACCACGTGGTGGTCATTGACGAGGCCTATGTGGACTTCGGCGGCCAGACCTGCATCCCGCTGATTAAAAAGTACGACAACCTCCTGGTGATCCAGACCTTCTCCAAGTCCCGCTCCCTGGCCGGGGGACGTCTCGGCTTTGCGGCGGGAGACAAGGCCCTGATCGCCGACCTCAACATCATTAAGTACTCCACCAACCCCTATAACATCAACTCCATGACGCTGGCCATCGGCCTCGGCGTCCTGCTAGATGAGGAGACGCGGATTGCCAACTGCCGGACCATCATGGAAAACCGCGCCTACACTGCCGCGGAGCTTGAAAAGCTGGGCTTCACGGTTCTGCCCTCCTGTGCCAACTTCATCTTTGCGAAGACCGGCGCGATCGACGGCAAGGCGCTGTACGCAAAGCTCAAGGAGCGGGGAGTGCTGATCCGCCACTTTGACAAGCCGGAGATCTGGGCCTGGAACCGCATCACCATCGGGACGAGGGAGCAGATGGACATCCTGCTGACAAACATCCGTGAGATTCTGGAGGAAACGCCATGAGAAGCGCCGCAATCAGCCGCAAGACCGCGGAGACCGATATTCAGCTCACGCTGAACCTGGACGGCACGGGAGTGTGCGACGTCCGCTCCGGCGTCGGCTTTCTCGACCACATGCTCACGCTCTTTGCCCGCCACGGGCGCTTTGACCTGACGCTCTCCTGCGCCGGGGACACCCAGGTGGACGACCACCACAGCGTCGAGGACATCGGCATCTGTCTCGGCCGCGCCGTGAAGGAGGCCCTCGGCGACAAGCGCGGGATCGTCCGTTACGGAGATACCACGCTTCCCATGGACGAGGCCCTGATCCTCACAGCCGTGGACGTCTCCGGCCGTGCGTTCCTGTGCTTTGATCTGCCCATCCCGACGGAGAAGGTCGGCTCCTTCGACACCGAGCTTGTGGAGGAGTTCTTCACTGCGCTCTGCTCCAATGCTGGCATTACCCTGCACATCCGGGAGCTTGCCGGGCGCAACAGCCACCACATCATTGAGGGCTGCTTCAAGTCCTTCGCCCGCTCCCTGCGCAAGGCCGTCGCCGTCGATCCCGCCTGCGCGGACGAGCTGCCCTCCACCAAGGGGGTCCTGGGATGATCGCCATTGTGGACTACGGCGTGGGCAATCTCTTCTCGCTGAAAAGCTCCTTCGCCGCCATCGGATATGAGGCCGTCGTCACCGGGGACGCGGATACACTGCGCAAAGCCGACAAGATCCTCCTGCCCGGCGTCGGCGCCTTCGGAGATGCGGCGGACAAGCTGTGCACGACCGGGCTGGATCGGGTCGTGATTGAGGAGGCAAAGCGCGGCAAACCCCTCATGGGCATCTGCCTCGGCATGCAGCTCCTGTTCGACAAGGGCTATGAATACGGGGAGCACGCCGGCCTCTCGCTCATCCCCGGCGAGGTGCGCCCCATCGCGGAGGTCATCCCGGCAGATTACAAAATCCCGCACATTGGCTGGAACGCCCTGCGCTTCACCGAAAAGAAAAGCCCCCTCTTTCAATATATCAAAGAGGGCGACTGCGTCTACTTTGTCCACTCCTTTTACGCAGCCCACTGCGAGCCCGACGTGATCGCAAACGCCGAATACGGCGCGCCGCTCACCGCCGCCGTGCAAAGAGCGGCAAAGTAGGTCTTGCCATTTTGAAGGCGTTCTGCGAAACGGAAAGCTGAAACTGTACATTTTTCACCTTTCACCGTAGGGAATGTTAACAACTAAAACTTCACAATACCGCCCGGATAATTCCGGTCATGTTCCCCGCCGTCATTGCGAGCCGGGACATTTCCGCTTTCATCTTTCTGCGCAAAAAATGTGAAGTTTAAGATGTTACAGTCTACTACGATCACTGTAAAACAGGAGAAATACCATGCTGATCTTCCCAGCGATCGACCTCTACGACGGCAAGGCCGTACGCCTGTACAAGGGCGACTATAACCAGATGACCGTCTACAGCGAAAATCCGCCGGAGCTTGCGGAGGCCTTCCGCGCGGCGGGCGCAACACACATGCACCTCGTCGATCTCGAGGGCGCGAAGACGGGCGAGACCCCGAACCTCGAGACCATCCGCCGCATCCGCGAGGCCGTCCCCCTGTTCATCGAAGTGGGCGGCGGCGTGCGCAGTATGGAGGTTGTGGAGCGCTATCTTGACGCCGGGCGCGCGGCCGTTTCCAAGCATGGGGAGAAAATCGCCGTCGGCGTGGATATCAAAGATGGCAAGGTTGCCATCAAGGGCTGGACGGAAAAATCTGCCTTCGATGCCTTCGACTTCTGCCGGGAGCTTCAGAAAATCGGCGTGCGAACCATTATCTGCACCGACGTCTCAAAGGACGGCGCGATGCAGGGCACGAACCGTGCGCTGTACGGGGAGCTGTCGAAGGAGCTGAATATTGACATCATCGCCTCCGGCGGGGTTTCCACAATCGAGGACATCAAAGCCCTGCGCGCGCTGAATCTCTACGGCGCGATCATCGGCAAGGCGTATTATACCGGGGCCATTGACCTCCGGGAAGCGATCGGAGCGGCGACATGATTACAAAACGCATCATCCCCTGTCTCGACGTCAAGGACGGCCGCGTCGTCAAGGGCGTGAATTTTCAGGGCTTAAACGACGTGAGCTCCCCCGTGGAGCTCGACAGCGGCGCGGACGAGCTGGTCTTCTATGACATCACCGCGTCTGCAGAGGGGCGGCGGCTCTTCACCGACATCCTCACCGAGGTCGCGCGCACGATCTTCATCCCCCTCACGGTGGGCGGCGGCATCAACACGGTCGACGACTTTGACCGCGTGCTCAAATGCGGGGCCGACAAGGTCAGCGTCAACTCCGGCGCGATTCGCGATCCCCGCCTCATCTTCGAGGCCGCCAAGCGCTACGGCGACCAGTGCGTCGTGCTCTCGGCGGACGTCAAGCGCGTGGACGGGGTGTTTCGCGTCTTCGCCAAGGGCGGGCGCGAGAACACCGGCATGGAGGCCATCGCCTGGATCAAAAAGGGTGTGGAGCTCGGCGCGGGCGAAATCGTCCTCAACTCCATCGACACCGACGGCGTGAAACAGGGCTTCGACCTCGAGATGCTGGACGCGGTGTGCAATGCCGTCTCCGTCCCCGTGATCGCCAGCGGCGGCGCGGGCTGCATTGAGGATTTCGTTACGCTCTTCCAAACGCTTCCCAAGGTGGACGCGGGCCTCGCCGCCTCGATCTTCCACTTCGGCGAGGTCACGATCCCCGCGCTCAAAGCCGCGCTTAAGGCGCACAATATTCCGGTACGAGAGGTGTAAACATGGTAAATATCGACGAACTTAAATTTGACGAAAAGGGTCTGATCCCGGCGATCGTGGTGGATTCTGTCACCAAAAAGGTTCTGACCCTCGCATATATGAACAGAGAGAGTCTGCGGATCTCTATGGAAAAGGAGCTGACCTGCTTCTTCTCCCGCTCCCGGCAGGAGCTCTGGCTCAAGGGTGAGACCAGCGGGAACTACCAGCACATCGTCTCCATCACCGCCGACTGCGACAAGGACGCCCTCGTCGTGGTGGTGGAGCCGGACGGCCCCGCCTGCCATCTCGGCAGCTTCTCCTGCTTTGAAAACCCCGTCTGGCACAGCGATGACCGCAGCGAGTTTTCCCTTGAGGGCCTGTACGAACTGCTCGAGGGCCGCAAGCGCGACATGCCCGAAGGTTCCTATACCAGTTACCTGTTTGAAAAGGGGCTCGACAAGATCCTCAAAAAAGTGGGCGAGGAGTGCACCGAGGTCATCATCGCGGGCAAGGCGCAGGACAAGCGCGAGACGGTCTATGAGATCGCGGATCTGGCCTACCATGTGATGGTGCTGATGGTCGAGGCCGGGATTAGCGTCGAAGACGTACACAAGGAACTCGCCTCCCGCCACGTCATCGACCACAAGGTAAAGCAGGAGAAAATGGTATGAGAAAAATCAATACCGTCTGCATCGTCAGCCTCTCCAGCGGCATCCTCGGCGAGGGCTTTGTGAAGCATGAGCTTGACCTCGGCCTGAAACGTCTCGAGGCATACGGACTCAAGGTGAAGTTTTCGCGCCACGCCCTCATGGGGATGGACTTTCTCAGCCGCCACCCCGAGGCCCGCGCCGCCGATTTCTGCGAAGCCTTCCGCGACCCGGAGGTCGACCTCATCATGACCGCCATCGGCGGTGATGACACCTACCGCCTGCTGCCGTATCTCTTCGGCAGCGGTGAACTCGCGGCGGCGGTAAAGGGAAATGAAAAGCCCTTCCTCGGCTTTTCCGACACGACGACCAACCACCTCATGCTCCACAAGCTGGGGCTCCCCTCGTTTTACGGCCAGGCCTTTCTGACCGAGCTGTGCGAGCTGGACAAGGAGATGCTCCCCTACTCGCGGCAGTACTTTGAGGAATTCATCGAGACCGGACGCATTGCCGAGATCCGCCCGAGCCCCGTCTGGTACGAGGGGAGGGAGCTCTTTGACGCCTCCCAGCTCGGCGTCGCCCCCGTTGCCCATCCGAACGCCGGCTTCGCGCTTTTACAGGGGCCGCCGGTTTTCTGCGGAAAAATTCTCGGCGGCTGCATCGACACGATCTTCGATTACTTTGACGGCGGGCGCTACGCCGACTCTCCGGCGGTCTGCGCAAAATACGGCCTGTTCCCGCCTGTGGAAGACTGGCGGGGCCGCATCCTCCTGCTGGAATCCAGCGAGGAAAAGCCCAGCCCCGAGAAGTACCGGCAGGGTCTGCGGTATTTGAAGGAAGCGGGTGTGCTCGACGCCGTCAGCGGCCTGCTCATCGGCAAGCCCATGGACGAAGCCTACGACACGGAGTACCGCGCCATCCTCAAAGAGGTGGTCGACGATCCCGCAAAGCCCATCCTCTGCAACCTCTCCATCGGCCACGGCACGCCGCGCTGCATTCTCCCCTTCGGCGTAGAGGCCGAGGTAAACGCGGATGAACAGGTGATCCGGTTTTTCTATTGAATATTTCAAAAAGGGCTGCAGCGAAATAGCAGAAACAGCCGCAACAGTGTAAAAATACCGGTTTCACCGTAGGGGCCGACGCTTATCACGCGGCCCGGCGGTATCATGCAGAAGT
The DNA here is from genome assembly GCA_902789745.1 of Oscillospiraceae bacterium. Taxonomy (GTDB): domain Bacteria; phylum Bacillota; class Clostridia; order Oscillospirales; family Oscillospiraceae; genus Limivicinus. Next base: position 17,550 of record CADAPH010000048.1, read on the forward strand.
TTGTGATGACAATGGGCGAATACGCACATTTTTTCTGTGCATATTCGCCCGTCATTGTTCACTATTTGCATTTCCGCGTGCGGGCCGCCGAGGGCGTCGGCCCCTACATGGGCTGCTGCTTGGAAGCGGATAATCTGTATTTTGCTGCGGCCGCTCTTTTTCCCGCTTTATCGGCTCTCCTTTCAGGGGAGGCAAATAACAGTCATACCTCACCCCGGACAAGCATATATTGTCCATGGGGGGTGAGCGCATTGGCATATGAAGAGGCGCAAAAAGGCGTACAGAAGGAGCATTCGCTGAACATGCAAAACCGGGCGCAGCTCAGTCTGACAGGCGTGACGGACGTAAGCGGCTTTGACGACAGCCTCATCTTGCTGGCGACGTCATTGGGGCCGCTGGCGATCCGCGGGGAGGAGCTGCACATCGACCGGATTGATCTCAGCGTCGGACAGCTGGAGGTGCGGGGCAAGCTGCGCGAGCTGAGCTATGAGGAACCGACGTCCGAGGGCGGCTTCTGGTCGCGGCTGTTCGGCTGAATGGAGCTGAGCATCCGCGCGCAGGCCGTCTCCCTGCTGTATGCCTGCGGACTGGGCGCGGGACTCGGTCTGTTGTATGACCTTCTCCGCCCGATCCGCCGCCGTTTCGGAAACGGATTTTGGGATTTCCTGTTCTGTCTCTGCTCCGCCGCGAGCGCCTTTCTCTTCGCCATGCGATCGGAAAACGGAGCGCTCGGCACGGGGGAAGTGCTTCTTGCGCTGCTCGGTCTGCTGCTTTATTTTCAGCTTCTGAGTCCCTTCCTGCTTCCGCATTTCGACGCATGTGTCCGCAAAGTTGGAGTATTTTGCGTTAATACTCAAAATTCTGCAAAAAAAGTTCGCTGTTCTGTAAAAAAACTCTTTCAAAATCTGCTGGGATGATATATGATGGTAAAGTATTCACACACGGAATCCCGTCCCGGCTCTGACGGCGCCGCACAGGATTCCGCGCGCAGAAGAAATGCCCCGGACGCAAGGGAGACCCTGATCCGGATCGTGCTGCCGGCGCTGCTGATCTATGCGGCGCTGTGCCTTGCCTCCACCCGGCGCGCACTCTATGCCGCCGGATTTGAAGAGGCGGCGCTGTGCGCACGACTGGAGGCGGTCGAACAGGAAAACCGTGCGCTGCGTCAGAGAATCAGCAAAGGCTGGAGCGCGGAGGAGCTGGAGGCGCTTGCGCGGGAGAGACTGGGTCTCGTCCTGCCGGGCGACAGGATCTTCCGTTTTACATCGGGCGCTCAGGCAGAGCCCTGAGCAGGCAGGCGAATCCGTAAAGTCCGGATCGCGGGAGAAGAGAGACAGAGAGAGGAAAGTCCATGGATTGGCAAGTCGGCGAGATTCTTGAGGGAAAAGTTACCGGTATCACGAAGTTCGGGGCGTTTGTCGCGCTCCCCGGCGGAAAGAGCGGTCTGGTCCACATCTCTGAAGTGGCCAACGCTTTTGTCAGCGACGTAAACGAACATGTACAGGTCGGGCAGACCGTCAAGGTCAAGCTGCTGAGTGTCACGCCCGAGGGGAAGATCAATCTTTCCATCAAGCGCGCCCTTGACGAGCCTCCGCAGCCCGAGGCGCGCCCCAGACGGCAGGAGCAGCCGATTCGCCATCCGATGCCGCACACGGCCGGCGTCGTTCCTCCCGCCGCGGAGAGCAGCGGAAATCAGGACTTTGAGGATCGGCTCAAAAAGTTCATGCAGGAATCGGACAGCCGTATTGCCGACAGCCGTATGTACGCCGACCACAGGCAGCGCCGCCGCAGCCGGTAAATAGTACGAATCCTTAATAGAAATCGCAAAGTCTTTCCGGCAAAATTTTTGCCCTTCTTATTAAGGATTAGTATAAACCACCCATCATCGCATCGGCGATGATGGGTGGTTTATTGTAACGGTCTATTTTCTTCTGAGCTCCGGGTTCTCTTCATAGAAAGCTTTTTTGTCTGCGTACATCATCTCGTCCGCGTGGCGGAAGGCGGATTTGATCTCTGCCGACCCGTCCGACCAGAAGCTGCCCATCGCGAAGCTGAGCCCGTTCTTCTCCGCGTCCCGGCGCAGGCGCCGCTTTTTCCGTTCAAAGGTCTCCTTGCTGATTCCGTCCGTGATGACGATAAACTCGTCGCCGCCGGTACGGAAAATGTCATCGTGGTAAAAAACCTTACCCAGCAGCTCCCCCGCCTGGATGAGCAGTCTGTCGCCGGCCTCGTGGCCTTCCCGGTCGTTCACGATTTTCAGGCCGTTCAGGTCGATATTGATGACGCCGTATGGCGGGATCGGGCTGTTCGCCGTCAGCGCGCGGATACGCTGTTTCATGGCGCGGCGGTTTTTCATGCCCGTCAGCACGTCGATCTGGCTGATTTCCTCCAGCCTCTGCACCAGCAAATGGTTGGCAAGCTCGGAGCCCAGGAAGAACGACATCAGCTCCACGAGCTCCTTGACTTCCACGACCCGGCTGACGTCAAAGTTGACGACATAGAGATAGCCCACGACCGTCTTTTCCCTGCGCAGGGGTGACAGGACCAGGCTCTGCACGCGGTTGTCGCGCATCGACTGCGCCCAGGCGGGATTTTTCTCCCACAGCTCCGCCAGATCCTTCCCGTTTTTGATGATCACCGCGTTGCTGTCGTCGATCATCGCCTCCCATGTCCGGATCAGATCATAGGAGATCACAGCGGGCTCGGCGGGCGGCTTTGCATCGGCGGCTACCCGTTTACAGAAAACGACGGCCTCCTTCTTCTCGTGGTCGACCAGCATGATCCGTGCCGCCTTTGCCCCGGTCTTCTCCATGATGACCGTCAGAGCGTCTCCGGCGTTTGCCTGGATATCGTCCGTCCCCATGAGCTTGATGCAGGCTTCGATCACAGCCTCGGCCGCGTCAATGGACACGGAGGCCATACGGTCGGCCTCCGCCTGCTGGGTAAACTCAAAAACGAACTGGCAGTAACCGAGATCCTCTCTGTCCGACCCCAGCGGGATCAGGGTCTCATCCGTCCAGCAGCCGAGCACGCTGCTCTCCACATAGGCGTGCATGCGCTGTTTGAGGATCGCGGCGCGGTAGCAGTAATCCTCAAATCTGTTGTCCTGCGGCACCAGCTCGCTGTAGAGCATGCCGTCGTAATAGGCGGGGCCTATCGTCTTTTTATATCGTTTGTTTGCCGCAATGATGCGGATTTCGCCGCAGGTATCCTCCGCTGTTTTCTGTACCGCCAGAATGCAGCAGGGCATGTCCACACCGTCCACAAAATACTGAAAATCCATTGACTTTTCCCTTTCGGCCCTTATCGCTTTCCCGTCTTCCCTCGTCTTCATCACGTCCCTGTTCTCTCGCGCCATCTATCATTTTTAATATATTATAATAGATTTTTTACTCTTTTTCAATTGCCATTATTCGCAGAGAAACCGGGAAGTCCTATCCCCACAGCAAACGGCAGATCCAGGCCGAGGACAGAAAGCAGACCAGATCGGCAAACAGGGCCGCGGGCAGAACGCGCCTGCTGTTTCGCAGCTTCGCGGCGGCGAAGTAGACCGCGACGACATAGAAGCTCGTTTCGCTGGAACCCAGCATCACCGCCGCCGTGCGCCCGATCAGGGAATCCGGGCCGTGGATCTGCATGAGCTCCGCAGCCGCGGCAAGCGCCGCGCTGCCCGACAGCGGCCGCAGCAGCATCAGAAGTCCCGTTTCCTCCGGTACGCCCAGCAGCGCAAATACGGGCCGCAGCAGCCCGCTCAGCAGCTCCGGCAGGCCGGAGGCCCGCAGCAGACGGATCGCGGGGAAAATCACCAGCAGCGAGGGCAGCATTCCCCACAGCGTGAGCAGCCCCTTCTTCGCCCCCGCCGCCATCGCCTCATACACATCCGCGCCGCGTAACGCCGCGCAGAGTGCCGCCGCCAGAACCAGCAGCGGCGCCAGCAGCTCCCCGAGCGCCCTCATGCTTCGCCGCCGTCCAGAAGCCTGATCGCCGCAAGCCCCGCCAGCAGCGACACCGCGCTGCTCACCCATACCGCAGCCGTGATGTCAAAGGGCGCGGCGCTGCCGAGAGATGCCCGGATCGACGCCGCCGTCGTCGGCAGGAGCTGCACCGACGCGGTGTTGAGCACTACCAGCAAATGAAGCTCCCTCTCCGCGCCGAGGCCGGACAGCCCCGCTGCCGCCCGGATTCCGGCGGGCGTGGCCGCGTTGCCGAGTCCCAGCAGATTCGCGCTCAGGTTTTCCGTCAGGGCGGCCCGGGTATCCTGATCGCAAAATCCCCGCGGGAACAACGCCCGCAGCGGCACGCGCAGAAAACGCGCCAGCGCGTCCGCTGCGCCGCCGCGCTCAAGGAGCTCTGTCACCGATGACCACAGGCACAGCGCCGCCGCAAGCTCCATTCCAAAACGAAGCGCCTCGCGTGCACCCTCCAGCACCGCCGCGCCCGCAGCGGCCGTATTTCCCAGGAGGATCGCGGAAGCAAGCGACAGCAAATAAATGGAAAATATGGCAAAAGACACAAAAAAATCCCCCGATCTGGGTCAAATAGTACAGGAATTCAAGAACTTTTTATGAACATTTTACAAAGTTCTCAGTTAGTAGTTGATTTTTTCCCGAAGAAATGATATAAAGTGCTATAAATATTTACGGAATTGTAATTTTTTACCATTCTTTGTAAGTATTTTGGGCTTATTCGTTCTAAAAGATTGCCAGAGAGCAGAGGGGGATGCTTACGTGAAGTCCACTGGTATCGTACGAAGGGTAGACGAACTTGGGCGTATCGTATTGCCGATTGAAATGCGCCGCACACTCAACATTGGGGAGAAGGATTCTCTTGAGATATATGTTGACGGCGACAGCATTATTCTTCGCAAATATCAGGCGGCTTGCGTGTTCTGCGAGAGTACAAAAAAGATTGTCAGTTATCGCGGAAAGAATGTTTGCCCTGATTGCATTGCGAAGCTCAAAGAGCTTTATTGAAACGCGAAAGCCCCTGACCGGCCGGTCAGGGGCTTTAATCTTTTTATCTTTTTTTCCAGACGCTCGGGGCAAAGAGGAAGAGCACCGGGAATATTTCCAGTCTGCCGAGGAGCATTTCCAAAATCAGCACCAGCTTGCTGAAGACCGAGAAGAAGGCGAAATTCCCCGTCGGGCCGACCAGGTTCAGGCCGGGGCCGATGTTGGACATACAGGCGACGGAAGCAGTCAGATTTGTCACCATATCATGCCCGTCCAGCGCCAACAGCAGCACGCCGATCCCGATGATCGCGAGATAGGTAAAGAAGTAGACAAGCACGCTGCGCACGGTCTGGTCGCTGACGGCCTTGCCCTCAAACCAGATCCGCTTGACGCGGGTGGGCAGGATCAGCTGCTTGAGCTCATAGAGATAGGACTTGGCGAGAATAATGACGCGTGAGAGCTTGAGACCGCCCGCCGTGGAGCCGGCACACGCGCCCCCGAACATCAGCAGCACCAGGAGCCAGCGCGATAATTCCGGCCACTTGTCAAAGTCGGCGGTGGCGAAGCCCGTGGTGCTCATGACGGTGGTGACCTGGAAATAGGCGTAGCGCAGGCCCTGCGCAAAGCCGCCCACGCTGCCCATGATGTTCAGCGCTATCAGCAGGACGGACGCGGCAATGGTGATCAGATAAACACGCAGCTCCTCGCTTTTAAAGATGGCGAGGCCCTGCCCCAGCAGGATGAAGTAGAAGAGGTTGAAGTTGACGCCGAAGAGCATCATAAAGGTCGCGACGACCATCTCGATATACACGCTGTCGAAGGCGGCAATACTGGCCGCCCTGGTGGAGAAGCCGCCCGTGCCCGCCGTGGCAAAGGCGTGCAGCAGCGCGTCGTAAAAGTCCATCCCGCCGCACAGCAGGAAGATCATCTCTATCAGCGTCAGGCCCGCGTAGATCATATAGAGGATGCGGGCAGTCTTGCGCGCCTTGGGCACCAGCTTCGACACCGTCGGTCCCGGCACCTCGGCCCGCATGACGTGGATGTAGTGGTCGCCGGAGATGGGCAGGACGGCCGCGATAAAGACCAGAACGCCCATACCGCCGACCCAGTGGGTGAAGAGCCGCCAGAAGTTCCCGCCGCGGCTCATGTTTTCCACATTTTCCAGAATGCTTGCGCCGGTGGTGGTAAAGCCGGAGACCGTCTCAAACAGCGCGTCGATGTAATGGGGAATATCCCCGGACAGGACAAAGGGCAGCGCGCCGAAGGCGGACATGAGCATCCAGCTCAGGCCCACGATCACGAAGCCCTCTCGGGCAAAGAGATCGCTGTTTTTCGGCTTTACGGCACTGAGCGCCCCGCCGACGATCAGCAGCGGCAGCACTGTCCACAGGAAGGGCAGCGCGGACTCATGATACCGGAGCGCGGCGGTCATCGGCAACAGCAGCAGCAGCGCCTCCGCCAGCAGCACCTTCCCCAGAATATTGGAAACTACACGGTAATTCATACGCACATACCTCAGGCCAGGATTTCGTCCAGGCTGAAGATCTGCCGCCCTGCCGTCACAATTACCGCTCTGTCGCCGGGGGCGAGCGCGGTTTTGCCGTCGGGCAGGAAGCTCTTACCGTCGCGCACCACCGCGGCCAGCAGAATGCCCGGCTTCAGGCGCAGCTCGGCAAGCGTTTTCCCGATGCAGGCAGACTTGGCCCCGACAACGAACTCCGTCGCCACCACATCATTTCCGAGATTGTAGAGCGCTTCGATGGTGGAGCTGTCGCTGGCATGGGCGATGCCCGTGACGTAGCCCGCGATGCGATCCGCCACAAGGTTTTTGGGTGAGAGTGTCGTATCCGGGAACAGATCGCGCAGCAGGTCGGTAAATTTCTCATTGTTGATTTTGGAGACGACCTTCTCAATTCCCTGCTTCTTGGCGTAGATGCTGAGGATAATATTGTCCTCGTCGTAGTTCGTCAGCGCCACAAAGCCGTCCGCGTTCTGGAGGCTGTTGCGCGCCAGAACCATCGTGTCCGTTCCGTCGCCGCAGTCCACATCCGCGTACTGCAGAAGCTCCGCCAGTTGATTGCCGCGCTCCCGGTCGTTTTCAATGATGGTCACCTTGACGCCCGTGCTCCCCAGCATCTGCGTGAGGTAGACGGCGATGCGGCTGCCGCCGAGGATCAGCACATTTCTGACCGCCCGCTGATTGACCTCCGTATCTTTATAGAAGCTGCGCAGGGCCTTTGGCGGCGCGGTCACGGAGATGCTGTCCCCCGCCCGCAGGACGAAGCTGCCGTCGGGGATGCGGACATTCCCGCCCCGCTCGACAGCGCAGATCAGCGCCTTCTGCTTGAGCAGCTTGGGCAGGTCGATCAGGGGGGCGCCGTCCAGCCGGCTGCCCTCCGGGATACGAAAGGTCACGATCTCCAGCTCGCAGTCGGGGAAGGAGTCGATCTGCGTGGCGGAGGGAAACTGGAGCGCGCGGGAAATCTCCTGCGCCGTCACATAGTCAGGATTGATAACCAGGCTCAGCCCCATAAAGCGCTGCAGCGATTCGATATCATCCATGTAATCCTGTTCCCTGAGACGCGCGACGGTATGCTTTGCGCCCATTTTGCGCGCAAACTGGCTGGAGACAAGGTTGGCCTCGTCGTTTCCCGTGGCGGCGATGAAGACGTCCGCCTCGTCGATCTCCGCCTCGCGCAGGATACTGGGCGCGGCGCAGCTGCCGCATACGCCCATGACGTCCATGGCGTTGGACGCGCTCTCCAAAAGCTCACGCCGCGTGTCGATGAGGGTGATGTCGTGTCCATCCCGGCACAGCCTTTGGGCGACGGTGAAGCCCACCTTCCCCGCGCCCGCGATTACGATTTTCATAGCAGCCTCCCGCTCCGCTGTCTGCGGCAGTTTTTTTGAATTATACCACAGCTCTCGCCGTCCTGCAAGCTTGCCGATGGGCTCATCCTGTGCTATACTGCTGAAAAAGCAATTCACAGGAGGCAGTTTATGGATACGGCAAACATCCGTGAGAAACAAATCACCCGCACAAGTCTTATCGGCATTGGGGCCAATCTTCTGCTCGCGGTCTTCAAAGCGGCGGTGGGCCTGCTCTCAAGCTCCATCGCCATCGTGCTTGACGCGGTCAATAACCTCACCGACGCCATGAGCTCGGTCATCACGATCCTCGGCGTAAAGCTGGCCAGGCGCAGCCCGGACGACAAGCACCCCTTCGGCTATGGGCGCATCGAGTATTTCAGTGCCGTGCTCATCGCGTCCATCGTCCTCGCCGCGGGCACGACCTCGCTGGTGGAGTCGGTCAAAAAGATCATTCATCCCGAAACGCCGGACTACAGCGTCATTACGCTGATAATCGTCGCGGTGGCCGTTGTGGTCAAGCTCATCCTGGGGCGCTATGTCAAGGCACAGGGCGTGAAATACAATTCCGAGGCGCTCATCGCCTCCGGCGCTGACGCTAGCTTCGACGCCGTCATCTCCGCCTCAACGCTGGTCGGCGCGCTTTTGAACATGCTCTTCGGGCTCAACCTGGACGGCTGGATCGGCGCGGTGATTTCGGTCTTCATCCTCAAGGCCGGACTCGAAATGCTGCTCGACTCCGTGAGCGACATCATGGGCAAACGCCCCGACAGCGAAATCAGCCGCGAGATCAAGGAGACCGTGAACGCCATCCCCGGTGTGCTGGGCTCCTATGACCTGATCCTGCACAACTACGGCCCTGATTCCGCCATCGGCTCGATTCACGCGGAGGTCTCCGCCGACATGGACGGACGCAGCCTGCACCGCCTCACGAAGGCGATCCAGAATGCCGTGCTGGAGAAGTTCCATATTTTCCTGACCGTCGGTTTCTACGCCGTCGATCCCGCGCGACAGGCGGATTATGAGAAGATCAACGCCGCCGCGAGAAAGCACCCCGGCGTCCTCGGCACCCACGGCGTCTATTTCGACGACGAGCAGAAGCTTCTGAGCTTCGACGCGGTGACGGATTTCACCGTACACGACAAGCAGGGCCTCTGCGAAGCCCTCCGCGCAGAGCTTGATCCGCTCTATCCGGGCTATACGATCACGATCAACTGCGACACAAATTATACGGACTAATACTGTTTTCCATAAAACACTGTGTTTTATGGAAAAGGCACCGCACAGAGGGGTGCGCCCGGCTGCGCAAAAACAGGACAGCGATCGCTGTCCTGTTTTTGCGTTATTTGGTAATTTATTTATGCTCCGCGCCCTTCGCGCCGACGCCGAAGTGGAGCTCCTTCATGCCCTCGACCTCGTCGCAGATATCCTTGAGCGCGCATGCGGAGCAGTCCGTGGGCAGGCCCTCAAAGATGTGGGTGAGCGTGCCGGTCACGTCGGCGGACTTCTTCGCCAGCGCCCGGAGGGCGGCGTAGTCGGCCGCGGGATCGGTGAGAAAGATCACGGTGGCGCTGATCACATTGGGATCTTTCTTGTAGGCCCGGATATAGTTCATGCCGAGGGCCTTGAAGCTGATGCCCCTGCGGACGGCGTCACGGCTGACGCGCACCTGTTCACGGTAGCTCTCCGGCGAGATGCGCACCATGTAGCCCTGGGGATAGACATGGTACTTGGCAAACTCGATATCCTTGAGCGTGCGGTACACGGCCTCGTCCTCGTCGTCCAGAACGCCGATGCGCAGGATCACAATGCGGGCAAAGTCGCAGTCGCCCTTGATGTCCTTGAGATCCCTGCCGCAGAGGATCACCTGATCCCTGCCGCCCAGCTCTGCATTGGAGGTGAACAGCACATAGTTTGCCGAGCCCTTGCCGGAAGCGCCGAGCTCAAAAGCCGCGTCCTTCTGCAGAACCAGCTCGCTGGAGCTGTTTTCGGGCCAGGCGGCCTTCTCGTCGTAGTCCCAGACCTGCGCCGGGAGCTTGTCCGTCAGCGCATGGGTCTCCTGAATCAGGGAATTATAGAGCTCCATAGATTAAAATACCTGATCGACTTTCTTTCTGTCGAAAATGAGATTGACCTGCTTATAGGCCCAGCCGAGCAGCTTCTGGTCGAGGTTCCAGAAATAGACCACGAACAGCACGGCGACGACACCCACGAGCACGAGCACAGTCTTCTTGATAAACTCAGCGATTTTGCACAGATAGAGTCTGCCCGTGATGAGGTTGTAGATCGTTTCAAAAATGCTGAACATCGTTTATTATATGCTCCTTTCTTATTCCTTCCGGAACAGCTTACTTCTTGGCCAGGCCCTTCTGGCGCGCGTACTCCGCGGCGCCCAGCGCGCCCATGAGCTGCGGGTCGGTCTTGAGGTTGACGACCTTCAGCTTCAGCAC
>CADAPH010000049.1 GCA_902789745.1 Oscillospiraceae bacterium
GGATACCGTCGCCGAGCGCGATGATCCAGGCGATAAAGTGACGGCTCGCGCTGACCTCGACCGACGCGGTAAAGGTGTCGTCGTCGATCGGCTGGATCGTGATGTCCCTGCCGAAGCGGTCGATCAGCGGGCCGGCCATGTCGCTGCGTCCCTCGAGGGTCACCCGCGTGAGCTTGCCGCCATACATGCCGAAGAGGCCGCGCGTATATTTTGCGGCGTCGAACTCCTTGAACTGCTGTTTGCCCTCGCGGGGCTTGTCGGTGATGGACAGGCGCAGAATCTTGTCCACGCGGTAGTGCTTGATCTTTCGGTCGTTTGCGTCGTAGGCGACGAGGTAGTAGTTTTCATCGTCCCACAGCAGGCACCAGGGGCTGATGCGATACCACTCTCCGCCGTGGCGCAGCTCCTGCTCCCTGCGGACGTTCCACTGGAAGTATTGAAAACGGATCTGACGGTCGGTGTTGATGGCCTCGTGCAGCATGTCCACATTGTAGAAAATGCTCTCATTCATGGCCTTGATGCGCCCGGTGATCAGCACCTGCCGCTGGAGGCGCTGGGCCTCGTGGATGCTGGCGAGGGATTCTAATTTTTTGATAAGCTGGCGGGATTTTTTCTCCGTGATAAAGCGGGAGCCCTGCACCGCATCCACCAGTAATTTCAGCTCCGGCAGCTCAAAACGGCGCGTGGCGAGATGATAGAGCACATTCCGTCCCGACTGTTCACTGAGGATTTCGAGGCCAAACTTCTCCAGCTCGCCGAAGTCCTTGTACAGCGTCTTACGCTCCGCATTCACGCCGTAAACCTCGAGCCGGTCGACGATCTCCTGCAGGGACAGGGCATGGGAATCGTCCGTCTCCTCGGAGAAGATTTTGACAAGATAGAGCATTTTGAGTTTTTGGTTATCTCCCGCGGCCATGGGGCATCCCTCGCTTTCTGGGGTCAGTATAGCAAAAGAAGCGGCAGCCAGCAAGAATCGCGGGAAAGATTTGGTACAGTGTTTGTTGAGACTATTATTTGAAAGGGGTATGAGATATGGGAATTCAAATGCAGGCGGAGAGCATGGGCTTTCGCATCGTGGGGACGCTGGTTCGGCACTGGGAGCTGGAGCCGACACATGTGTATCAGTGCTTCCTCGACGAGGCGGAAAACGAGTACATCCTGCGGCGGGGTATTCTGACGATCATCGCCGCCGATGGAAGGGTGTACTGAGACTGCGGAAAGAGACCCGAAAGCAGCTTGTCAATAAGACGGGATGTTTTCGGGTCTCTTCTTATTTTTGTTTCTTTAAGCGGTCAAATACTTCCTCTGCGGAATAGCGGACATTGGAAGAATCCGCCGCGCGGTCTGCCTCGTCCAAGGCAAACTCGATCCTGTCTGCCAAGCCTGCCCAGCCGACAAAGCAAGTACCCTCGGGCATTACCAGCACGCCGCCGGTCTGACCGCGCTGCCGGATCAGGAGGCATTTCCATATTTCTCCCCGCGAACACAGTGCGGCATTATCCTCGATAAACTGCCGATCCGCAAGCATGTCCGTGATAAAATTTTCGTAGTCTATCTTTCCGAGCATAATGGTCTTGACAATTTCATACTGCCGCTCTCGTTCGAGCAGATGCGGGATCATCAGATCGCCGATAGTTCGCGGATGTCGAATAAAGCAGACGGAACCACTTGTTTCCATTGAAAGCCCTCCTAACCTGTATGGGCATTATTGCCTATAACACTTTATCACCATTACAGGCAATAATGATGATAAAGCAAGTGCTGAGAGAAGGGAGGGCGCTGTATGATCTCCTATGATCCGCTGTGGCAGACGATGAAAGAGCGCGGGGCGACCACATACACCTTGCAGGTCAAGGGGCAGATCAGCAGCTCCACGATTCGAAGGCTCAAAGCCGGAGATTCCGTCTCGACAAACACGCTGGATGCTCTGTGCAAGATTCTGCAATGTGACCTTGCGGACATTGTGCGCTATCTCCCCGATGAAGAACCGACCTGACCTGGAACCGTGTCTATGCACATGGTTTCGGGTCTTTTTTCTTTTGTCCTCGCAAATGCACTTTTGCATTTATGATGGCCGATTTGCAGTTTCAAATGCAAAAGTGGCAAAAATCGGCCTTTGTTGAGATTTTTACCGTATACTATAGTAGAGGGGAAAAACCTCAAAGATCATAACGCGGAGGTTAAAAGACGCTGCCGCCGGATGTGCGATTGAATCGCGCGTCCGGCGGCTTTGCTGTGAATCCACGCGATCAAAGAAAGGAGAATGCAAAAATGAATCTCAACACCACCAAGCCCGTAATCATCGGCATCGACCATGGTTACGGCAACATCAAAACAGCCCACGCCATTTTCAAGTCCGGCGTGACAGCCTACGACAAAGAACCGACCTTCACGCGCAATATGCTCACCTACGATGGACGGTATTACATCATCGGGGACGAGCACAAGGAGTTTGCCGCCGCGAAGATGCACGATCAGGATTATTACATCCTGACGCTCGCGGCCATCGGGATCGAGCTGCACTTGCGTGGTCTGGCAAGTGCCCGCGTCCATCTTGTGGCGGGGCTGCCCCTCACCTGGGTCAGCGAACAAAAGGAGGCGTTCAGGAGCTATCTGCTCCAGAACAAAGAGGCAGACTTCACCTTCCGCGGCGAGAGCTGCCATGTGGAGTTTGCCGGAGCCGATGTGTTCCCGCAGGGCTTTTCTGCCGTGGCGGATCGTCTGCGGGAGTTTCGCGGCGTGAACATGCGCTGCGACATCGGCAACGGAACGATGAACATCATGTACATCAATAACGGCAGGCCGGTCGCCATCAAGTGCTTTACCGAGAAGTTTGGTACTCACCAGTGTATGCTGGCCGCGCGTGAGAAGCTGATGCAGAAGTATGGCGTTGCGGTGGACGATGCCGTGATCGAGGAAGTCCTCCGCTTTGGAGAAGCCGACATCGGGAGTCAGTACCTGGACACGATCCGGGAAGCGGCAAAAGACTATGTGGCTGGGATCATGCGCCGCCTGCGTGAGCATGAGTATACCCCGGAACTGATGCGGCTCTATGTGGTCGGCGGCGGGGGCTGCCTGATCCGAAACTTCGCAGACTATGATCCCGAGCGGGTCACGATCAACGACGACATCTGCGCAACGGCCAAGGGTTATGAACTGCTGGCGCAGAGAAAGCTGGACGAGCGGGCATGAGCAATCTGTTCAAGACCACGCTGCGGATCAACCTCGGCAAGCCGGAGGGCCGCAGGGCATGGGGCTATCTGGTCGCTCGGGACAAGTCCAAATACCGCTCGTACAGCGACGCGATCATCGCGGCGATCAACGGGTACTTCGACCGGGAGAAGCGGCTTGCCGACGATCCGTATCTCGAGACACGGGAGAAGGAGGACGCTTTTCTGCAAAAGGTTCTCGACACGGTGGAGCGCGGCGTCCAGGCCAATTCCCTGAACGGCCTCGCCGCGCTGTTTCAGAACACGCAGCCCGCGGCGCCCGCGCCGGATCAGGCGGCGATTGAGCAGGACCTGGACACAGCTATGGATTTTATCAACGGGCTGTGAGTCATTCACGTTTCCGCACATTTGCATCCGAAATCGTGCGGATACTTCATCATCCGGCGCTGTTCCAGACGGTGAACAGAATAAACGAACAGATGGGCTTTTTCACCAAATGAGGAAAAAGCCCACGAAACAGGAAAGTCCGACGGAGGCTTAGCAGGGTCTCCATCGGGCTTTTTCCATGCAATCATCTGAGAAAGGAGTTTTTTATGAACACTACGAAAAATGAGATCAAGGCGCAGATCATCCGCGCCGGTTTTACCATGCAGGAGGTATGCGACCGCCTCTGCGACGACTACGGCTGGAGCGATTCGGTCTCCAACTTTTCCAACAAGCTCCGGCGTGAATCCCTCCGCTACCGCGAGGTGGTGGAGCTTGCCGATGTGCTGGGCTATGACATTGTGTGGCAGAAAAGAGGTGGCCGCTGACGGATAACGCCCAATATGCCATTCTGCGCTTTGCGAAATACAAGGGGCCGGAAATTGGCAGAATTGAAGCCCACAACGAGCGGACGAAAGAGAAATACGCCAGCAATCCCGACATTGATCTGAGCCGCAGCAAGTACAATTTTCATATTATTGAGCCGACAGACAAATACCGAAAGATGTCGGAGGCGCTGATCAAGCGGTACAACTGCCCCAAAGTGCGCAGCGACAGTGTGCGTATCGTGGAGACCTTGATCACCGCAAGCCCAGAATTTTTCGAGGGTAAGAACGAAAAGGAGATTCGCGCTTTCTTTCAGCATGCGGTTAATTTTCTGAAAGAAGAGCTGGGCGAGGATCGGCTGATCTCCACCGTGGTCCACATGGACGAAAAGACGCCGCACATGCACGTCTCTTTCGTCCCGATCACAAAGGACGGACGGCTCTCAGCCAAGGACATCATCGGCAATCGGAGAAGTTTGACTGCGTGGCAGGATCGCTATTGGCAGCACATGGTCAGCAAATACCCGGAGCTGGAGCGCGGGGAGAGCGCCAGCAAAACCGGGCGCGAGCATATCCCGCCGCGCGTTTTCAAGCAGGCGGCAAACCTGAACAAACAGGCCAAGGCAATTTTGGAGCTTTTGTCCGAGATTAACGCCTTCAACGCGAAGAAAACCGCCGCCGAGCTGGAGGCAATGCTGAAGAAATTCTTCCCGGAGTTGGGGAAGTTTCTCACGAAGACAAAAAAATATGATCAGGCGATCCGCAGTCTGAAAGCCGAAAACGCGGATTTGAAGCAGGATTTGAAGGAGGCCGCGGACGGAGAAACGAAACGCCGTCTGGCAGAGGCCCAGCTCAAATCCGATTATATAGATCTGGAGCGTACGCTCCGGAAGATTCCGTCGGAGATCGTCTTTCGTTACTCCGGCAAAACTACTGAACAGGAAAGGAGCGATTGAATGCAGAAAAATCCCGGATGGGAGAACAAAGTCAGACGCCTCCGCAAAATTGCGGAGGTTATTTTTATGCCCGCTTGGGTATCATTCCAGAGAAAGGAGGGGCTGGAGTATGGAATTTAAGGTAAGACTGTTTCTCGGCGATCAGCTGCTGGACCCCTCCGACTACAGCAAGGTTTACATCCACTGCAAGGATATTGACCGCATTGTAAACGACATTTACGAGCGAAACCTGCGCTGGAGATTGGAAAACGGTCTGCCGCCCCCGATGGCAGAGGATGACGACGAGCTGCCCGAAAAAAGGCCCTCTGTCCTCAAGACTCTGGAGGAAAAGAAGGAAGAGGTCAAGGCGAGGCCGAAGAAGACTTCCCGCAAGAAGGAAAGTCGGGAGATGGCAAGATGAGCAGAGCAGTTATAGATACACGGTATGGGCTCCCTTTGGGCCCATACCGTTTTTTCGCTGTTCCTACATTTCGCAATTCGCACGAGAAAAACGCCGATTCTATTGTTTTTAAAGAAAAACTCTGCTATGATACAGATGAAGGATGGTGAAGCGATGAAGAAAGAGAGAATCTACCATCTCAGAAACATATTGGACCTGAGATCAAACATGAAGATCGTCATTGACGATGCCGTGGAGCTGGACGAGGACGGCAACTTCCTTGTCAATGTGGGATACCTCCGTGTTTCCACCGACCGGCAGGCGGATCTCGGCTTCGGCTTGGATATTCAGGAGGCCGATATCGTCCGCTACTGTACGGCAAACGGGTATAAAAACCTGGTGCTGTACATCGACGACGGCTACACCGGCACAAACATGGACCGTCCCGGTTTGCAGGCGATCACCAAAGCGATCAAGGACTTTAATGACGGCAAATCCCATCTCCGCATCAACGCTGTTGTAGTCGCGCGCATCGACCGACTGGGCCGCACGCTGCTGGGGACGCTGCAATTCATTCAGGATTATATTGTCTGCGCGAAGGACAGCAAGAACAGTGCCGTCAACCGCAACAAAGAGGACATCAATTTCGTCTCTGTGGCTGAGAACTATTGCAGGATCGACAAGGATAATCCCCAGGGAAAATTCCTGCTGATGCTCTTTGCGACACTGGCTGAGTTTGACCGCGATCAGATCGTGGAAAAGCTCAAACGCGGACGGCAGGCGCGGGTCGCCTCCGGCAAGTGGATGGGCGGCGGCAGGGCTCCCTATGGTTACCGCTACGACAAGGAGACCTCTTCCCTTGTGATCGTCCCGGAAGAGGCCGCGGTGGTCAAAGAGATTTTCCGGCTGTTCATTGAAGAGAAGATGGCGCCGCAGAGGATCGCGGATCGCTTTCATTTCAGCGGCGACCGGGCCATTACGCAGATCCTCCAGCGCAAATCCCTGACCGGCTGCATCGTCTATAACGGTGAGGAATATCCGGGCATGCACGAGGCGATCATCCCCCTGTCCGTCTGGCAGGAGGCACAGGATGAAATTGCGCGCCGGAGCGTCCACCGCACCGCGTCCGTCTATCTGCTGTCAGGTCTGCTCTACTGCGGCGAGTGCGGGGCAAAGATGCGCTACCAGAAGTGGGGCAACAAGGGCCACAAGCTGGTGTGCTACACCTCGCAGGAGTCCAGCAACGAGCGTTTCGGCAAAGCGGAAAGCTGCGACAGTGAACGCTTCTGGAGCAGCGACGTGGAGGAAGCCGTGATTGACGAGCTGTTCCGCCTGAGCTATCTGGTGTCGGACAAGGACCGAAAGGCTGTCGGAACGGTCGATCCCATCGAGGTCTTGCAGAAGGAGCTGGCTGCCGAGCGCAGACGCCTGAGCCGCCTGTATGACTTTGAGGATGAGGACGAGCCCGACGAGGTGCTGAAAGAAAAAATCCTCGACGTGAAAAAGCGTATGGCAAGCATCGAGGCGCAGATCCGCGAGGAAGAAGAAAATGCCAGCATCGAGAAAAAGGTCAACCGGGCGCGGGAGATCCTGCGGACGCTGAAATCCACCTGGCCGGAGATGACAAAGGAACAGCAGCAGGGCACCTGCCAGCGACTGATCGACCGGGTCGTGATCTACAAGGACGGACACATTGATGTGTTCCTCAAGCTCAGAAATTATCTCATAAGTGAAGAAAAATCCTGAAATCCAATGTTTTCAGGAACAATCAAAACCATTACTCCATCCGATATTCGTTCCCATGATCGCCGGGGAGCTGCGGCGTTTTCTGCGCGACCACAGCGCGGTGCGGGTGTCGCGCTCGATGCGGGACACGGCCTACCGCGTGCTCCAGGCCAAGGAGAAGCTCACCGCCGAGACTGGGCGGGAGCCGGATGTGGAGCAGATCGCCAAAAGCCTCGACATCCCGCGGCAGGAGGTGGTTTTTGCCCTCGAGGCCATCACCGACCCCGTCTCCCTCTACGATCCCATCTACGCCGACGGCGGGGAGAACGCCACCGTCATGGATCAGATCGGCGACAGCCGCAGCACCGACGAACACTGGCTGGAGCAGATCGCGCTGGAGGAGGCCGTGGGCCGCCTCGACGGGCGGGAGAAGCGCATCCTCGCCCTGCGCTTCTACGACGGGCGCACCCAGATGGAAGTGGCCAGGACCGTCGGCATCTCCCAGGCCCAGGTCTCGCGCCTCGAAAAGAACGCCATCCGCAAGATCAAAAAGGAGCTGGGGAACTGATCCCGGGCTCCCATGAAAAAACAGGGGCTGTAGAAAATTAACAGAAATAACCGCAACAAAGTAAAAATACCGGTTTCACCGTAGGGGCCGACGCCCTCGGCGGCCCGGCGGTATCATGCAGATGTTTGTGATGACAATGGGCGAATACGTACATTTTTCTGTGCATACTCGCCCGTCATTGTTCACTATTTGCATTTCCGCGTGCGGGCCGCCGAGGGCGTCGGCCCCTACATGGGCTGCTGCTTGGAAGCGAATTGCTGCAGCCCCTTTGCAAGATCCGTTTACGCGACGTTTGCAAACATCACGTCCCCGTTCTGGCGGAACATCAGTGTGAGGGTCATCCCCTCCGCGAGCCTGAGCTTGAGGGTGTTGAGCTCGCTGAGCGGCGGCGTCTGAAAGGCGAGGGGATCGGCCGCGCCGTCTTCGGCAAACGCCGCGCCGCGCAGGAAGATGAGCGTATCCGTCCCGGCCGGGATCTCCGGACTGCTGTTGACAAGCTCCACCACCGTGCTGTTGAGCATGGCCTCCATTTTCCGGCTCCCGAAGGGCAGCGCGCTGTCCCCCGTGTTTTTTGCCTCCAGCCAGATCGAAAGCCCGTCGGACACGTCGAGGCCCAGCAGACGCAGGGAGAGCGCACCGAGGGAGATCTCCTCAAAATGACTTTCCCCGGCGGGTTTGATCGCCTCCGTGAGCGTGCAGGAGCGCTCCGCCGGATATGCGCCATAGAGGCGCTCGGCCTCGCTCTCGGGGCCGATCAGCATGGTAAAGCCGTGGCTCAGTCTCGTCTCGCCGGCGTATTCGGTAAAGGCGAGACCGGCCGCCTCGAAGAAATAATCTGCCGAGGCGCTGCCGTCTGCGGGGCAGGCAAGCGGCGACGCCGTCAGGCAGGGCAGGGCAAGCCCCTCCTGGGGCGGCGCGATGCGCAGGGAGAGCGCCTCGCCGGTAAAGCTGCGCAGGGTCAGGGGCAGGCAGAGCAGCGTGCCGCTCTGGGTCTCCGGGCCCGCCAGCACCTCGTACGCCCCGCAGCAGGCGAGGCTGACAAGCCCGCTCTCCCGCTTCGGCAGGGGCGGCAGGGCCGTATCGAGCTCGTAGATGGGCAGGTTCTCGTCATAGCGGAAGTCCCGCAGGCCCACGCGGGCGATGTACCGCTGATCGTTCTCGCTCTCCGGGTCTCCGGCGAGGATCACGGACCACGCGCCCGGCGCTGTCTCCCGGGTGTGGAAGGAGGCTTCAAAGGAGGCCATGGGCACCGGTTCCCTGTCCGCCCCGTCGGCATAGCCCGAAAGCTTGCAGGCAAGGGTGAAGATCCGCGCCACGGGGCGTTTGTCCGTCGGCACGTCCACGCGAAAGGCCGCGCGGCTGTGAGCCTGGACACTGCCGCCGCAGAGCGGGGCTTCCGCCTCGCCCGTGAGCCCGCCCGTGAGCAGGAGCGGGAAGTCGTTGTTGTTCTCCAGCAAAAACCAGGCCGTGAGCACGCGCCCGTCCCAGTCGGCGCCCAGGGTCATGACGCGCGCGCCGAAGCGGCGGAACAGCTCGTCCCCGCCCGGATCACGGGCGGCGATGGGCGGGAGCTGCCCCGGGCGCAGGAGCATCCAATCCCCGACCGTCGCCTCGCCGCCGGTATCGGACACGCGCAGCCGCAGCCGCAGGAAGTCCGTCAGGAAGACGGAGAGGTCGAAGTACGAGAGCGGCAGCAGCGGGACGACCAGCATCGCCTCCCCGCGCCCGCCCGCCTCCAGCGTACAGGAGAGGTTGGCGGGCAGCTCGCACGGGCCGATCAGACAGCTTGCCGCCTCTATGACGCGCGGGGCGTCGTTCTTGTTTTCAACCTCGAGGAAGACGGTC
Organism: Oscillospiraceae bacterium; assembly: GCA_902789745.1. GTDB lineage: Bacteria > Bacillota > Clostridia > Oscillospirales > Oscillospiraceae > Limivicinus. The sequence continues at coordinate 9,453 of CADAPH010000049.1, forward strand.
AGCCGCGGCGCGCCGTCGGCCCCCGGCGTCACGGAGCAGCCCGCCGCGGCGACGCGCACGCCGTCCACGACAATGCGCGGGCTCTCCGCCGCCGCCGTGACCGGCAGCGCAGACAGCAGCGCGAGAAGCAGCAAAATTGCGGTCAGTTTTTTCATAAGGACTCCCGATTTTGATACTGCATAAAGTATGTCATCTCGAGCGAAGGCGAAGCCGGAGTTGAGAGATCTAAAACCTTGAAAAACCTCACTTGATAGATCTCTCCGCTCGCTTCGCTCGGTCGAGATGACACGGAAACGAACTTTGTCTACAGTCTGACAACGCCCTCAGAGAGGGAGCTGATGGGATTACTTCACGCTGAACAGGATCTCGCCGTAGCTCGGGTACGGCCAGTACTTCGAGCCGCAGCGCAGCTCCATCTCGTCCACCACGGCCCGCAGGCTCTGCATGGCGGGGAAGACCCTGTCGCGGTAATAGCGGGCGGCGGCGAGGCTGTCGCTCTCGTCCCGGAGGCCCTCCATGGCGGCCTCCAGCGCGCGGCCGTGGATGGCGGCGGAGGCGGAGAGACTGCTCAGCTCGCTGACGATCTTCGTCTCATAACTCACGTCCATCTGGGGCGAGAGCGCCTTTTTCTCGTTGGCGGCTTTGGCCAGATCCCGGGTGCAGGCGGAGACCGCGGGCAGGATGTCCTTCCACAGCATATCCATCATGGTCAGCGCCTCGATGTGCAGCACCTTGGAATAGCCGGCCAGCTTCATCTCGCACCTTGCGCGCAGCTCCGCCTCGGTATAGATGCGGTGGCGGGTGAAGAGCTCGACGTTTTTCGGCGCGAGGTACTCGGGCGTGCAGTCGGGCGTGGAGGGGTAGTTGCACAGCCCGCGGCGCGCGGCCTCCTCGGTCCACTCCTCGCCGTAGCCGTTGCCGTTGAAGATGATGCGGCGGTGGGCGCGGATGACCTCGCGGATGAGGTCGTGGAGCTCCGCGTCGAAATCCGCCGCCTTCTCGAGGCGGTTGGCGTACTGGCGCAGGGACTCGGCCACGCAGGTGTTGAGCACCACGTTCGGCCCGGAGATGGACTGGGACGCGCCCGGCATGCGGAACTCAAACTTGTTGCCCGTGAAGGCGAAGGGGGAGGTGCGGTTGCGGTCGGTGGTGTCCTTCGGAAACTTCGGCAGCACGTGCACGCCGACCTTGAACAGCTCCTTCTCCTTTGAGCCGTAGGGCGCGCCCTTTTCGATGGCGTCCAGGATGGCGCTCAGCTCGTCGCCCAGGAAGATGGAGATGATGGCCGGGGGCGCCTCCGCCGCGCCGAGGCGGTGGTCGTTGCCCGCGGAGGCCACGCAGATGCGCATGAGATCCTGGTAGTCGTCGACGGCCTGGATCACCGCGCACAGGAAGAGCAGGAACTGGGCGTTCTCAGCCGGGGTCTCGCCCGGCTCGAGAAGGTTGACGCCCGTGTCGGTGACGACAGACCAGTTGTTGTGCTTGCCGGAGCCGTTGACGCCCGCAAAGGGCTTCTCGTGCAGCAGGCACACCATGCCGTGCTTTCTCGCGATGCGCTGCATGAGCTCCATCGTGAGCTGGTTGTGGTCGGCGGCGATGTTGGTGGTGGTATAGATGGGCGCAAGCTCGTGCTGGGCGGGGGCGGCCTCGTTATGCTCGGTCTTGGCCATGACGCCGAGCTTCCACAGCTCCTCGTCCAGATCCTTCATGTATTCGCGCACCCTCGGCTTGATGGCGCCGAAGTAGTGGTCGTCCAGCTCCTGCCCCTTGGGGGGCTTTGCGCCGAAGAGGGTGCGGCCGGTGTACTGGAGATCCTTGCGCCGCTCGTACACGCCCTGGTCGATGAGGAAATACTCCTGCTCGGGGCCGACGGTGGTCTTGACGAAGCGCACATCCTCATTGCCGAAGAGCTTCACCACCCGCAGGCCCTCGCGGCTGATGGCCTCCATCGAACGCAGCAGCGGCGTCTTTTTATCCAGGGCCTCGCCCCCGTAGGAGCAGAAGGCCGTCGGGATGTACAGCACCCCGTCCTTGATAAAGGCGTAGGAGGTCGGATCCCAGGCGGTATAGCCCCTGGCCTCGAAGGTGGCGCGCAGGCCGCCGGAGGGGAAGGAGCTGGCGTCCGGCTCGCCCTGGATGAGCTCCTTGCCGCTAAACTCCATGATGACCCGGCCGCCGCCCACGGGGGTGATGAAGCTGTCGTGCTTCTCGGCGGTGACGCCGGTCATGGGCTGGAACCAGTGGGTGAAGTGCGTCGCGCCCTTTTCGATGGCCCAGTCCTTCATGGCGTTGGCCACCACCGAGGCGGCGGCGGAGTCGAGACGGCGCCCCTCGTTCATGGAGCGCTGAACCTGTCGGAACACTTCCTTGGGCAGGCGCTCCCGCATGACGGAGTCGTTGAAGACCATGCTGCCGAAAAGATCCGTGACGGTACTCATAAAGATTCCTCGCAATCTGCATCAATAAAAGATAGGCCGTTCCCTGAAAACGGAACGTTGACGGTTTATTATAGGTTGCGGCGCCGGATTTGTCAACGCTCTATGCTTGCGCGGGGGGCGATGCTGTGATAAAATGTCCCATAATCTCAATGGCAACTCTATGAAAGACGGGTACCCCTATGTTCACCGGATTCAGCGAAAAAACCGGCGGCTTCCTCTGGGAGCTGTCCTTCAATAACGAGCGCCCCTGGTTCCTCGCCCACAGGCAGGAATTTGAGGACGTTGTCCATACCCCCTTCAAGGCGCTGGCGAAGGACGCCATCGACCTGATGAACGCCCGCTTCCCCGATTTTGAGGGCGCGGCGCACCTCTCGCGCATCTACCGGGACGCGCGGCGGCTCTTCGGGCGCGGGCCGTACAAGGATCACCTGTGGTTCACGGCGGCGGACGCCCGAACGCTGCGCGACGGGCCGGCCTTCTGGTTTGAGATCGCGCCCGCCTCTTACGCCTGGGGCATGGGCTTCTATACGGCGACGCCCGCGCAGATGGACGCCTTCCGCCGCGCGATCGACGCAAACCCCACCCGCTTCCTCCGCCTTGCCCGGCCGCTTTCGCAGAAGGGCTGGACGCCCGGCGGGGAGCCGTACAAACGCCCCAAAAAGCTGCACGATGACGCCCTGCTGGACGACTGGTACAACCGCCGCTGGGCGGGGGCCGAGAAGAGCTTCGACTGGGGTGAGACTGCTTACAGTGAGGCCCTGACCGGCAAGCTGATCGACGCCTGGGCGGAGCTCATGCCCATGTATCAATTTTTGACGGAAGTATATCTCTCGTGCCCGAGGGAACCGGACAAACGCCTATGACAGAGAACAAAGCCCCGCGCGCGGCGGTGGTCATGCCCGCCTACAACGCGGAAAACACAATCGAACGCACCGTGCGCAGCATCCTCGCCCAGACCATGGGGGATCTGCTGCTCATCGCGGTGAACGACGGATCATCGGACAACACCGCCGCCGTCCTTGAGCGGCTCCAGCAGGAGGACGCGCGCGTACTGCCCGTGACGGTCGAAAACGGCGGCCCCGCCCGGGCGCGCAACATTGGCCTTTCCCACATCCCGGAGGGGACGGAATACCTCATGTTCTCCGACGCGGACGACCTGCTCGCCCCCGACGCGCTGGAATACGCCATCGAAAACGCCGGGGACGCCGACCTCGTCCTCATGGGCTTTTCGATCCGGAACCCGGACGGGAACGTCATCCGGTATTTCGAGCCAGCCGCCCGCTACACGCCGGAGACCATCGGCCCCTCCCTCGGGCGGCTGTACAAGGCGAATCTTTTGAATCAGGTCTGGGGCAAGCTCTTCCGGGCGCCGCTGGTACGCGATAACGGCCTGCGCTTTCAGGACTACCGCTGGGGCGAGGATCGTCTCTTTATCTTCGACTGTCTGGAGCGGGCGTCGAGCGTCGCCGTCCTGCCGGAATGCAAGTACCAGTACATCATGTACCCCGGGGAGAGCCTGATCACCCGCTATTATGAGAAGAAGCTGGACGTGTGCGTGCAGTCGGACGAGCGGATGGAGCAGCTCTGCCGCCGCTTTTCCGTTGAAGAAGAGGGCGATTTCCGCTATATGTTCATGAAGTCCGTCTTCTCCTGCATGACCACGCTCTTCTCCCCCAAATGCACCCTCACCCCGGGTGAAAAGCGGGCGGAGATCCGGCGCACCGTCACGAATGCGCGGGTACAGGAACGAAACCGCGACGTCTTCGGCGGCCCCGCGGTGCAGGCGCTCTGCCGGGTGATCCGGACAAAGAGCGTCCCCCTCAACTACGCGGCGTTCTACACGGTCTCCCGCGCCGGAGAGCTCGCCCGGAGAGCTCGCGCCCGACCTGTTTACGAAGATCAAACATAAAAAATAAATATTCAATCCACCCCCGTCATTCCGAGCCAGTGTCGCAACACTGGCGTGGGAATCCGTCTCTCCCAGTGGCCAGCGTTGACATTGGCATATTTCAAGGATTTCGTGCCACACAAGGAAAACGGATTGCCACACCAGTGACATCGGTCACAGCAGAGCTTGGAATGTCGCACGTTTCTCGCGCGTCAGAATGTTCGCAATGACGAGGAATGTACTTTGTCTACAGTCTGCGCCTCTCACTGAGAGGGAAGCTGTAAGGAAGGAGATTTGAAAATGCGCACCATGGCGATCGACTACGGCGACCAGCGCATCGGGCTTGCGGTCTCGGATCTGCTGGGGATGCTGGCCGGCGCATCGCGGAGGAGGCAAAGGCGCGGGACGTGGGCACGCTGGTGCTCGGCCTGCCGAAGAACATGGACGGCACGGAGGGGCCGCGCGCCGAGAAGAGCCGCGCCTTCCGGGAGCTGCTGATCGAAAAAACCGGCCTTCCCGTCGTCCTCTGGGACGAGCGCCGCAGCAGCGTCGAGGCCCACGCCATTCTCCACGCCGCAGGGAAAAAGGAGAAGCAGCACCGCAAAAACGTCGACGCCGTCGCCGCGACGCTGATTCTGGAAGGATATCTCGGCAGCGGAAGGTAAATATTTTCTTTCTTATTAAAAAACGGCGGATCTGTCTGTCATCGCTGATTTAAAAAATCAGGATGGATTGTCAGACAGTTCCGCCTTTATTTTGTCCGCCTGCGCACATACTGATTCGTGTGATAAAAACGC
>CADAPH010000050.1 GCA_902789745.1 Oscillospiraceae bacterium
TGGAGCGAGTGGGCGGAGGCGCGGGAGTGCCTGAATCTGCCGAACGTCTATATCGACACCAGCAGCACCCTCCCCTTCGGCGCGTATGAGGCCGCGCATCTGGCCTTTTCCGCCTTCGACCCCACGCATATTTTCTTCGGCACGGACTACCCGATGTGGGAGCCGGGCGAGGAGCTGGAGCGCTTCTTCTCCCTCAAGCTCGGCGACCGGATGAATGAGATGATATTGGGCGAGAATTTCGAGAACTTTTTAAAAGAAAGCTAAACGAGGCTGCAACAAAATAGCAGAAACAGCCGCAACAAAGAAAAAATACCGGTTTCACCGTAGGGGCCGACGCTTATCACGCGGCCCGGCGGCATCATGCAGATGTTTGTGATGACAATGGGCGAATACGCACATTTTTCCGTGCATATTCGCCCGTCATTGTTCACTATTTGCATTTCCGCGTGCGGGCCGCCGAGGGCGTCGGCCCCTACATGGGCTGCTGCTTGGAAGCGAATAATCCTATTTTGCTAAAGCCCCTTGCATATATTGGGCAGAGGCCGGAATTGTCGGCTCATCCGGTCAGCGTGATGCCGAAGCCCGGACTTTCCGCGGACAGTATATTCCCCGGCAGGGCGGCCAGCGCTTCTTTTGTCAGCCCTATACAATTCAGTCAATTCCTCATCTTTATATCGATGACACAGGATTCTATTGACACAGCAGACCGGAGGCAAAAAGACGCACGAACCCCTCCATAGAGGAAAAATTTAGCACTGTTTTGAAACAACAACTACATTTATGATGGGGCAAAATGGTTTACATAATATAGCGGCAAGCTCGGCAGCTTGATCGGAGTCATGAGCTTACCGGGCTTGCCGTTTTTCTGTGACGGTATCCCTGTGTCGAGACAGGTTACCGGCTACTGCTGACCCTCAATCACACAACTGCCTCCTGAATATTCAGGAAGGTGTCCCACTGCTTTTGCCAGCTCTGCATCAGTTCTTCTTTCTGGAGATCATCCATACTGGAATAGGTGATGGAGTTCAGGCAGAGCTGCTTGATTTCGGCAAGGCCCAGATCCCAGCATACAATCGCGGCAAAGAAGTCGTCCGTGAGGGTTGCATGTTCCTGGTAGGCCGGATCATCCGAGCAGATTGAGATCGGCACGCCGCGTTTGAGATATTCGGTAGCCGGATGACCCCGCAGGTCTTCCACATACTCGAGTTCCTGATTGCTGATGGGGCAGACTTCGAGGCAGATTCCGTCCTCGCACACCAGATCCATGATCTCGGGGAAACGGTACAGGTTCAGGCCGTGCCCGATTCTCTCCGCTCCGAGCAGATACGCGTCGATGACGTTGTCGGAGTCGGCGTACAGAGACTCACCCGCGTGAAGCAGGATATGCAGATCCGGGTTCTCTTTCTTAATCGCGTCCAGCTGGTCTGCAAACTCGATCAGGGGACGACTCTTATCCTCTTCATTCACAAGGTCAATGCCGATCAGAAATTCATGAATGTTGTCGGGATCAAAATCGTCCTTGAGATTCTCGCGGATATAGAGCGCATTGTCAAGCAACGTATCCGTGAGTGATCTGTCCAGCGTCGTATACTTCAAACCGGTTCCCACCACGCTGGCGATAAAGTCGGGATACTCTTTTCGGACTTCATAATAGGCGTTTCTGATTGCCTTTGCATTTGCAAGCGCCTCGTCATGGGAACCGAAGAAAAGCTGGCGTACCTCAAGATGGAAAATCGATAATAGGCCTCGATCAGCTCCGGTGTGCTGCTTAATGCCATATGCTTGTTAAACAGGGTTTCAAACCAGGCCCAGACATCGCCATCGTATTCGTCCGCACCGAGAACCGTCCAATGAGCCCGGAGTTCATCCAGGTTGATCAGGCCCCGTTCCAGAGCCTCGATGACAGGAAATTCATCTTCCGCGGCCTCGGCAGGGTCTTCGTGGCAGGCAAGAACACAGCGGTTACGCTCTCCGGTCCCGATGAAAAGCTCATCCCGGGACTTGACAAAGGAAAGAAGCTCGTCAAAAGGCATCAGCGCCATTCCGTGAATATGAAGGTCAGAGCCTTTGGGAAGGGCTTCACAGAATTGATACAGCTTGCTGTACCAGATGTTCCCGTCGGTTAGAACCGGCATGTCATAAGGAACCTTTCCGTCACAGGAATCCATATACTCCGCCTTCCATACGGCAAGCTTCCGATCCAGCGCTCCTTCCTTTTCTGACAGCGTTATATTGGTTTTATAGCTGTTGGCCTCTTCATGGGAAGTTCTCGCTTCCAGGTATTTTTCCTGATCAAAAGAATCATCCGCAGCCAGCGCGGCGCCAGGCCAGACTGCACCAAACAGGCAGATCATAGCCAGCAAAAGTGATAAGATCTTTTTTCTCATGTTTTGCCTCCGAATGAACGGTTTTTTAGACTTGAAAAGTATTATAACATATGGCTGGAAATATAACAACTAAAAAAGCCCGGGTGTCGAGGCGGAGCTGCCCGAAAAGGGTGGGGGAAAAACGATTGACATTATAGCAATGAGTTCGGTAACTTGATCAGGGTGATCGGGATACCGGACCTGTCGCTAATCAGAACAAAGCCTGAAATCTTACTGTCTGTGGAGCTTCCTTTGGGAGCTTACTGAAATAAAAAGCTTATTCAGAACTCTGGAAAGTAGTTGCCACAGCATATATCTCCTTTCTGGTTTTTGTTTGTTGTGGTGACCGCATTGTGCCAAAAGTGGAGAAATATGCTGTTTTTATTTGTGAAAAGTTCGATATCAATCGAACTTTTCAGATGTTTCCAAAAACTTCTCCCGCAAAACTGCATGTGGGAAGTATTCGTTCATTATGCTCTGCGAGAACTGTTTTTGTGATTTTCATTTCCCGTCCCCTTTTCATCGGCCGATCTCCACGCCGGAGAGTTCCCAGCAGCGGGTCAGAAACTCTCGCGCGATTTTCTCCTTGTGCCAGAGATTGTCGCCCCTGTGGCCAAGCACCTCGACAGAGATCCAGAAGCGCCCAACGCCTTCAGGCTTCTCAAAGGACGCCGCGCGGCGGATGATCTCCGCGCCGATCTCCGGGGTCAGAAAACCCTCGGTTTTCCAGTCGGGGGCCTCCGCAGGATCCATGTGCAGGTCGCCAAAGCAGGGGTGAGCCGGATTGTCGATGCAGTCACAGAGATGGATCTGGCTCAGATACGGGGCCGACATCTCCAGCGTGTTGAAGATCCCGAGCCCGCCAAGCTGCTCGTGGGAGCTGTCCCAGTGCAGGAACAGGTTTGGATGGGCTTCATGCAGCGGACGGAACCACGCCACGGCCTCGTCCATCGGGCCGATCAATGCCTTCTTGTGGGCGTAGCGATCCAGCGGCTCAATGCTGCAGTTCATGCCCAACGCGGCGCAGTAGTCCGCGATCTGCGCCAGCGTGTCCGCCTGGGCGGTCATGGCCTCATCGCGGAGCGCGTCGCCCGGATAGGGACCGCTCGGCACGCCGAAGGTGGTATAGCCGCTCTCGGCGGCGAAGTCCGCGTGCATCTTCAGAAATTCCAGAACCTCCGCGCGCCGCTGCTCGTTTAAGTCACAGAGAGACATCTGACGTTCGTTCAGGAAGGGCGCGGCAAACGTGGTCGCCGTCAGATCATTGTCCGCCAGAATTATGCGGACGCTCTCCCGATGTGCCTTCGTGGGGAAGGTCGGGAGCTCCACATTCCGATAGAAGCGGTTTTCGGCGATCTTCCGCAGGACTTCAATCAGGCGCTTTTCGTCATGCAGATACGGCATGAACATCTCCAGAATATGCGCGGAGGGATACAGCTTCTGAGGCATATGTCCTCCTCCCGTCAAAACTTCCGGCAGTCGATGATGATTTTGCAGAGGTTGGCGCCGCTGATCATCATGTTGATGGCCTTGTCGATCTCCCCGAGCGTGAGCCGATCCGTGACCATGCGGTCAAGGCCGAGCCTGCGCCAGTTGTCCTCCAGGAAGCGCACGCCGTTTTCAAAGTCCTCCTGCGAGTATAGCCGGTTGCCGATCAGCGTGATCTCTTTGAAGGAGACCTTGCCGATGATGAACTGGTAGGCGTCGCCGGAGAGGCCGAGTGACAGCATTTTGCCGCCGCAGCGGGTCAGATCCGGCATCTGCAGCACGGCGGATGCCGCGCCCGAAGTGTCATATACGATGTCGAAGCCGCCGCCGTCCGTGACCTCACGCATGAACTCCATGGCGTCGGTCTGGGCTGGGTTGATGGTCTCAATGCCCATGGACTCCACAAACTGACGGCGCGGCTCGTTGATTTCCGAGATGATGACGCGCCCCGCGCCGAAGGCCCTGGCAAAGATCGCGATGTACAGGCCGACGGTCGCGCCGCCGGAGATAAAGATCTTGTCGCCCGGCTGCACCTGACTGCGGAGCATCACATGATAGCCGACGGCAAAGGGCTCGCCGAGGATCGCCACCTCGTCGGGGATATCGTCGTCCAGGGCGCAGAGCTTGTCCACGTCGACCTTGGTATATTCCGCAAAGCCGCCGTCCACATGGATACCGAGCAGCTTGAGGTTTTCACACACATGCCCGAGGCCGCGCTTGCAGGCCGCGCAATGCCCGCAGGAGATGACCGGGTTCATGAGCACCCGCTGCCCGACCTTGAAGGGGCCGTCGTAGCCCGCGGGGAGGGTGACGATATTGCCGAGAATTTCATGACAGAGCACGGTGGGCACGGTGGCGGTCATGTGCTTGCCGCGGTACACCGTCATATCCGAACCGCACACGCCGCCGAAGCGCACCTTGATGAGCGCTTCCTTCTCGTTCGGCACCGGCATGGGAATGTCGGTAAGCTCAAGGTCAAACCAGTTTTTCAATACTGCCGCTTTCATTTGAATCATTCCTTTTTGAAATAATACTGATCTTGATAAAAAGCTTTAAAAGATTTCCGAGGCAGATTTGCGTCAGACGAGGCAGCGGCCGCAGAGCATACTTTGTGTATGGTCAAGGCCGATAACGAAGTATGGCACAAATCTGGCCGGAAAGATTTGAAGGGTTTTATTGAAGAGCAGTATAAACGCCCCGAAAAGCGATTCCGGGACGCTTATACTATGATTATTCCTGGCTGAAGGAGACGTCTTCCGCGCCGGCTTTGGCCATGGCCTCTTTCTCTCGCTTGTTGATCTTCTGCTGGTTGAAAAGCGAGAAGATCACAACGCCGACAGCGACGACAAAGAAGCCGACCGCAATGGGATAGTGGATGATCTGGGAGAAATCGCCGTGGTTCAGATCCATGAAGCGGACAAAGTTCTGTTCGCACATGGGGCCGAGGATCAGCGCCAGCAGGATCGGGGACAGCGGGAACTCATACTTGTTCATGAGCCAGCCGATCACGCCGAAGGCGACGCACACGCCGATGTCGAACACGTTCTTGTTGATGGAGAACGCGCCGAGCAGCGAGACCACCAGGATAATGGGATAGAGCATGCGCTTTTCAAGCGAGACGATCTTGGCGAAGATGCGCACACCCGCGCAGCCGACAATCAGCATCGCAAGGTTTGCAAGCATCAGCGCCGCGAAGACCTTATAGACCGTGGGCAGCTCCGACACATACATCATCGGGCCGGGCTGAATGCCCTTCATGATGAACGCGCCAAGGAGGATCGCCGTGACCGAGTCGCCCGGCACGCCGAGAGACAGCAGGGGGATCATCGCGCCGCCGGAGCAGCCGTTATTCGCGGATTCGGTGGCCGCAACGCCGTTGGGAATACCGGTGCCCCACTTCTCGGGGTGCTTGCTCGCGCCTTTGTTGAAGGCGTAGGAGACGAAAACCGCGATGTCGCCGCCCGCGCCGGGGATCGCGCCGATAAACGTGCCGATGATACCGCCGGAGAGGATGTTCGGCCAGATCTGCCCGATAGTCTTGCCGTCAGGCAGGACGCGGGTGATCTTTTCGGTGGACTTTGCCTGCGCGCTCTCGCGTCCGGCGATGATGCGCTCAACGCCCGCGATAACTTCCGCCACCGCAAACAGGCCGATCAGCACCGGGATAAAGCTCAGGCCGCCCTTGAGACTGGTCACCCCAAAGGTAAAGCGCTGCTTGGAGTAGGTCGGGTCAAGGCCGATGGTGCACAGCAGCATCCCGAAAAAGGCACTGATGAGTCCCTTGGAGATGGACTTGCCCGAGATGGAGATGATGACCGACAGGCCGAAGACCGCCAGCATCAGCATCTCCGCCGAGGTAAACTTCATGGCGACCTTTGCCACCAGCGGGGAGAGGAAAGTCATGATGAGCGCGCCGATCACGCCGCCGCAGAAGGAGGAGAACATGGCGACGGAGAGCGCCTTGCCCGCTTCGCCCTTCTGGGCCATGGGGTAGCCGTCCAGCAGCGTCGCCGCTGCGGAGGGGGTGCCGGGCGCGTGAATCAGAATCGCGGAGATGGAGCCGCCGTACATGCCGCCGCAGTAAATGCCGAGCAGCAGGCCGACGGAGGGAATCAGATCCATGCCGAAGGAGAAGGGGATCAACAGGGCCACGCCCATCGTCGCCGTCATGCCGGGGATCGCGCCCAGCAGCACGCCGCCGACAGCGCCCAGCAGGGTCATGAGCAGGACGGTGGGGTCAAGGAAGACATTCGCGTAACTGGAAAACAGCAGATTCCAATCCATACATGTCCCTCCCCTTAAATCTTGTCAACCAGATCCTTGAGGAACTGGAGCACGCCCATCGGGATATTGACCGACAGGAACTTGTAGAAAATCAGCCACATGCCGAGCGGCACAAGCAGTGAGATCAGCAGCAGCGGCACGGGCTTTCTCAGACCGATCAGCCACATGATGATCGCGGACAGCAGGAAGCTCACAACTACATAGCCGAGGCTCTTGAAGAAATACACATACAGGCAGCAGAGAAAAATCACAAAGAATGCGGCCCGCACGCCCTTGTCTGTAACGGGATTCAGACTCTCCGCTTTCTGAGCGAGAGGGTCGTCCGGCTTCATGCCGCCAAGCTTGACGACGGACTGGATGAGCAGGATCAGCGTGAAGACCGCCATGCCGACGATCATGATGCGAGGGAAGGCGGACGGCTGTACAGCCGCGTTTTTTGCCGTCTTGATCAGCGTGGTCTGGTGCCAGGCCCAGCCCTCAAAACACAGCAGCAGGATCGACGCGATCAGATTGGCAAACGCCTTGCTCTGCGCCTTTTTAACCTCCAAAGAAAATCACATCCTTATGTCAGTATTAAAACGGGGCAGGCATTTCTGCCTGCCCCGTTGGCATTCAGCTGAAAAGAATCCGGATTATGCGGCTTCCTCAGTCTCAACCAGGCCGACAGCGGCCATGGCGGCGGGAACATCGATCGCGGCCTGAGCGAGGTACTCGCCGTAGCCCTTACCGTCGAGGTAGTCGATCTTCTGGCCGAGGGAAGCCATCGTGGCGACAAAGTCAGGATCTTCAATGGCGGCGGCGCAGGCCTTCTCGAGGGTCGCAACGATCTCGTCGTCAACACCGAGAGGCACGGCCATGCCGCGCTGGGTGGCGTAGAAGATATCGAAGCCCTGCTCCTGGCAGGTGGGGACGTCGGGGAACACATCGTTGCGGACGGTGTCCATGATGCCGAGCATGGTCAGGTCACCGGACTCCACAAAGGAGCGGGCCTCGGCGGCGGAGACGGTCACGCCCTGGATCTCGTTCTGGGCAGCGGCCTTGACGGCGGCGGCAGCGCCGTCGGAGTAGGCGATCATCTTGATCTCAATGCCAGCGGCGTTCATCAGATAGCCGCCCGCGACGTGCCAGACAGAGCCGGAGGAAGAGCCGCCCATGGTGACTTCACCGGGGTGAGCCTTGCAGTAGTCGATGAAGGAGGCGAGATCGGTGATGCCGTTGTCGGCCGCCCACTTGGCGTTGACAGTGATGGCGGCGGCGTCGGTGTTGACGCGGCAGAGGGGAATGTAGTTCTCATAGGTATACTCGGACATCTCCAGGGGGCCGTAGGAAGCCAGCTCCCAGGTGATCATGCCGATGGTGTAGCCGTCGGGGTCGGCGTCGGCAATGGCCTCGTGGCCGATAACGCCGCCCGCGCCGGTCTGGTTGTCAACGGTGATGGTCTGACCGAGCTGCTTCTCAAGCGCAGCGCAGAAGGCACGCAGGCAGTTGTCGGTGCCGCCGCCGGCGCCCCAGGGGTTGATGGCAAGGATACCCTTGGTGGGGTAATCCGCAGCAAAGGCGGCGGGGGCCATCACAGCCAGCGCCAGCATGAGAACCAGAGTCATGGCAAGAATCTTTTTCATGTTTTTTCCTCCTAAGTATAGTTTTGGTTCCGCATTGGAAAACTACAAATATTATATTGATTCTGCCTATAATTGTCAAGCGTTAAGAAGAAAAACCGTGCGCTTTGACGAAAAAACGGAACTGCGCGGTACGCGGAGTGTGGAAAAACAGTCTTTGCGCAGACAGAATCTCAGCGCTGCACGCGCCCGGAGGCGTTGCCGCCGACAAGCGCCAGCACCTCCTTTTCGGAGGCGAGGTTAAAGTCGAACTCCGTGGCCTGCTTGAGGCAGCTTGCCGCGACCGCGTACTCGATCTGGAGCTGAGGATCGTCCGGCCACTTGCGCATGGCGTGGATCAGACCGCCGCCGAAGGAATCGCCCCCGCCTACACGGTCGACAAGATGAATCAGATAATTTCGCGCGAAATACGCCTTGCCGTCCAGATACAGCATACCGCTCCAGTTGTTCTCGGAGGCGGAGATGCTGCCGCGCAGGGTGATCGCCACGGCCTTGAAGCTGAAGCGCTCCGTGAGCTGTCGGGCGACGGAGATGTAGCCCTCGCGGTCGAGCTTGCCGGAATTGATGTCGGTATTCTCCGCCGCGATGCCGAAGACATCCTTTGCATCCTCTTCGTTTGCGATGCAGACGTCCACATAGGGCATGAGCGTGGCCATGACTTCTCCTGCCTTTTCCCGTGTCCAGAGCTTGCCGCGGTAGTTGAGGTCGCAGGAGACGGTAAGACCTTTGGCCTTCGCCGCCCTGCACGCGTCGAGGCAGATCGCCGGCAGCTCGCCGCCGAGCGCGGGGGTGATGCCGGTAAAGTGGAACCAGTCGGCCCCGTCGAAGATCTTGTCCCAATCGAATTCCTCACGCTTCGCCAGGGCGATGGAAGAGCCCGCACGGTCATAGATTACCTTGCTGCCCCGCTGGGAAGCGCCCTTTTCACAGAAGTAGATGCCGAGGCGCGGGCCGCCGATCAGCACGGCTGAGATATCCACGCCATAGTGGCGCAGGGCGTTGACGGCGTTTTGCCCGATCTCGTTGTCGGGCACCTTGGAGACGAAGGCCACGTCGTTTTTGTAATTTGCCAGCGACACCGCCACATTTGCCTCGCCGCCCGCATAGGTTGCCTCATAGCTGGTCGTCTGCAAAAAACGCAGATAACCAGGGGGATTGAGGCGCATCATGATTTCACCGAAGGTAATGACTCTGCTCATGCTTCATTCACCGCTTTCATGATTTCTTTTGCAAGGGCCGTGATTTTGCTCCATTCACCTTTTTCGATCCACTCCCTGTTGACCAGCGTGCCGCCGACGCCGAGCCCGACACATCCGGCCTTCATATACTCCGCGGCGTTCTTCTCGTTCACACCGCCGACCGCCATCAGCGGGATGTGGGAGAGAGGCGCGCGCACGGCCTTGATATAGCCGGGGCCGAGGCTGGACGCGGGGAAGACCTTGACGGCGTCCGCGCCCGCATCGAAAGCTGCCAGGATCTCCGTCGGCGTAAGCGCGCCGGGAAACAGGCCGAGACCGAGCGCCTTGCCCATGCGGATGATTTCCGGCTGGGTGGTCGGCGTGACCAGATAGCGGCCGCCCGCCTCATAGGTCATGCGCACCTGCTCCGGCCTGATGACCGTCCCCGCGCCTGCCAGAAGGCGATCCCCGAATTCCTTTGCAAGGGCCTCAATGCCGTTGGCCGTGTCCTTCCAGCTCTCGGGATCCCGCTGATTATAGGTTACCTCCATAAGGCCGATGCCGCCTTCCTCAAATGCGTGGCCGAGCCGTATCAGATACTCCGGCTTCAGTCCGCGTACAATGGCGACGATTTTGCGTTCCTTCAGGTATTCCAGACTTGTCATTGCATCCTCTCCTTTTTCAGTCATACCCCGGCTGTCCGTGTTAAAACAAAAACCGGACTGTAAACTGCAATTATCATAACACGCCGCGGGATCGCTGTAAAGTCATACGGATTTGTTCAGGTCTTCGGGCGAGCGTTGGCATAACACAGTCTGGAGTCTCTTGCGCAGGCGGATGCTCTGTTCCCTGCTGCCCGGGCTGTGTACCTTCCGTCCGGAGCCGCACAGCGCAGTCAAAAGCTTTCCGGAATTTATCTTCTCCACCTACGAAGAGGGAAACGCCAGCGGGATCGTTCCCGTGCTGGAATAGTCTTTGCTTATGATTCTGAACACATTTCCGAAGTGGCCGGAGGAGGAATATCCGAGACAGTTTCCGATGGCCGTGATCGGTTTATCGGTATAGCGGAGACGGTTTCTCCTTTGTTGTATCAGTGCTTCTCGTAGAGGAACTGCTCGGGCAGGGTGACGTTGAAGTCCTTCGCCAGATGGCGGAAGTCGTCGGGCTGGATGGTCTGGCGCTTGTAGGGCTGCATGGACAGCACCTTGACCAGGATCTCGGCGCTCTTCTCGACCGTGTGCATCAGGCCGAAGGTGAGGTCGAAGTCCTCGCCGGAGCAGAACATGCCGTGGTGGGCCCAGATCGCCACATCGTACTTCTTCATGAGCTCGCTCGTCGCCACGGCGATGTCGCGGCCGCCGGGAACCATCCAGGGCACGACGCCGATGCCGTCCGGGAACACGACCGGGCACTCGGTCGCCATCTCCCACAGCTCGCGGGTGAAGGCCTCGTCGGTCAGGGGCAGGACAAAGGTCAGGGCGATGGTGTTTGCGGGGTGGCAGTGGTAGATGACTCGGTGCCTGCCGTTCGTGGCGATGACCTTGACCTCGTGGTTCATCAGGTGGCTCGGCAGCTCGCTGGTCGGTCTGCCGCCGTTGACCAGACCCCAGCAGACACGGTAGTTCTCGCCCTTGCCGTCGAGCTCGATGATGCAGAAGGAGTCCTCGGGCTTGATGGTGACGTTGCGGAAGTACTTGCCGGAGCCGGTGACGAGGAAGTACTCGCCCGCGAGCTTTGGGACGGTGGTGCCGATGGGCTTCCACTCGCCGGGGACGAGCTCTTCCTTCACGGAGGCGATCTCCTCGGCCTTGACGCGGTAGCTCAGATTGCCGCCGTTGCGCTCGTGCCAGCCCTGCAGCCAGCCGTCGTCGCACATGCGCATAAAGCCTTTTACAAATTCAGCGTCCAGAACTTTCATGATATAATCTCTTTTTTCTATATGATGTGATCAACGGGTCACGATGTCCACGGGGACGTTGAAGATCTTCGCCGCCTTGAGGATGGTGTCGATCCAGCGGCCGGTCGCGGCGGCCATGTGGTGGGTGGGGCCTGCCTCGCTCCACTTGTTGCAGAATTCACGAGCGCCGCAGGTGAAGCGGGTGCGCATGTTGGTGTCGCCGAAGGTAAAGATGGGGCCGGGCTCGTTGACGCCCTCGGCCGCGACGAACTTGAAGTGTCCGTCCTTGTCCTGGGTGATGCCGAGATAGGTCACGTCGCCTTCTGCGGTATAGAACTGGGTGAGGTAGCCGCCGCCGGTCTTGCCGTGGAAGGCGGGGACGATCTTCATGGTCGGCTTCTTCGCCTTGGAGATGTCCGCGTCGCCGGAGCCGGAGTGGCCGATGATGCAGATATCCTCGTCAAAGTCGATGGAGTACATTTCACTGAGCTGTCCCATGCCGGAGATGGTCTTGAGGATACTCATCGCCATGGCGACCTTGATGTCGCCCTCGACCGCGCAGGCGGTCCCCTGCTTGATCAGCATGGAAAAGGCCGGGATCAGCATGGAGTCGAGCTTGCCGGCCACGCCCTGGGCAAAGCCGTCATAGTGGGAGGCCACGAAGCCGAGCTGCTCGTCCTTGACCCACTGCTCGAAGGCCACGACGTATTTCGCCATGTCGCAGACCTTTTCGATCGTGCCGCCGCCCTCGATATCGAAGGTATCGAGGATATCCTGGGCCTTTGCGCGGATGGCCTCCTCGTCGGTGATGTTGTCGGCAATCGCCCACATCTTCTCCCAGTCGAACTGCTTGGTATAGAGCCACATGCGGTGATAGAGATTCGTCTCGTCGATGTAGAGATGGTCACAAGTTTTTCCGGTATATACTCTTTCATTTGCTTTCTCAATTTCTCCCGATTCGTTAAAGCTATCTAACCATTTGCATTATAACATAATTGCCTCGAAAGTTAAATATCTCAAACACGATTTTTGCGGCTTTTCCTGTAAATGTCGGAGGATGTACGGCTTTCGTTTTCCGCGCATCCTCCGAACTGCATCTTTTATTTTTCACCTGTGACTTAGTATTATTTACCGCAGCGCCAGCGCGAGCAGCAGCATAGCCATCGGCAGGCACTCGCCCGTCAGCTTGCGGCAAATTTTATGAAGCGCGGCGGTATTGCCTGTACCGCTCCAGTAAACAACCGCTGCTTTCATGATGATTTCTCCTTATCGTTCATTCAGAGTTATTTTCAGTGTGTCTCTGTACACACTTCTATCTTCTGTAAGATATACAAATTAAGTCGCCGTCAAACCGCGACGGCCAGGGTGGGCGCTGCCTGGCGCACAACGGTCTCCTCCGACATCAGGCGTACTTCTCCAAAACCTTGCGCAGCGCGGACACGGAGCTTGTCGGACAGTACTCGACCATCACGTTCTGGCCCCGGATCTCCCCGAGCGCGCCCTGCAGCATCTTGTGGGACATGGCGCCGGTAAAGAAAATCACCAGATCGGGATTCCCCATTTTCCGCTTCACACCGCCTGCCGGCTTGACCATGACTTTTGCCTCATGCCGATAGTCCCTGCAAAGGCTCTTATACTTCTGCTCCATGCATTCATTTCCGCCCAAAATGACAACGCTCATGTCCATCCCCTTTCTTGTTTGCTAATTTGATTTTTATTAGATATCTCTAATCTCTTTTCAAAAGAAAAGGCTCGGCAAAACCAAGTCACAAAAATGGACGCTCTCTGTGTGTTCTTATGGTTAGTCATCTCTAACCTTGTTCGCATTATAACAAAGCCCCTGCCGTCTGTCAAGAACAAGTTGTGGCCCATGTTATATTCTTCCCCCAAAAAGCCCTTGAAGTCTTTCCGGTAAAACCTGTGCAAGGCTTCGTATATTATTACGCATTCATACAGCTGTCGATCATGTCCAGCACCGGCTTCTTCCATCTGTCGTCATAGAGCCAGACCTCATGCTTCATATCGAACGCGTGGATATCCGGATCGCGGAAGTGCCGGCGGTAGCGCTTTCCGTATTTCTCGCCCATCTGCAGCGCGTAGACGATATGAACCGTCGTGCCGTCTGCATGGATATCGTCTTGAAGCGGGGTTACGTAGTCGGAATAAAACTGGCGGCTGATCGTCTTCGGATTCAGACTTTTCATGCTTTCAATAAAGTCGTTGGCAAATGGAAGCGCCTTGTCCCCGTCTCCGATCACGCCTTTCTTCTGCAGCTTCGTCTTGAGCTTTGCCCGCTTCTTCTCGCTGGTGCAGGCGCCGGAAAGCATCGGGCCGACAAGCATAGTCAGTAGCCGCGCAGTCAGCTTTCCTCCCTGATCCAGATCGGAGGAGCCGAGAAAGCCGTGTTCAATGTGGACGCGCTTTCTCTGGATCAGCAGACCGACAAAGCTGCCGCCGAGTGAGGAACCGTAGGCGCCGTCTACACGTCCGCCGTGCTTTTCAAGGATATAGTCCTCGATCTTCTCCGTAACCGTGAGCATATCGGGAAAAATCACGTTGGGATCGCCCTCGAAGCCGTCGTAGTTGACGGCGATCACATGATATTTTTTTGCGAGCTCGTCCACGACGTTTTTAAAATTCAGCTGCCAGGTACACGCCGTACCGGGCAGGAGCAGCATGGTCTTTCCTCCCTGTTTTCCAAACTCTGTAAATTGCATTTGTACCCCTCATTTTACACAGCGGAAGATGCCCTCCGCCCGGACGGTGTGGACATCGACCTCTGAATACAGGCTCCTGAGCCTCGCTTCCAGGCTTTCCCTCGTCTCAAACGGCGGCGTGAAGAAGCCCTTGGGAACATACATGTATTTTACAAACCAGTCGGTGCGCCGAAATTCTCCCGCGATGTAGAAGCAACCACAGAAGAGGCCGCCTTTTCTGAGAACGCGGCGGGTCTCCCGGAAGGCCGCGTCCTTATCTGGAAAAGCGTGAAAGCCATTGAGCGATAACACGATGTCAAAGCTCTCGTCCTCAAAGGGCAGCGCGCCCACATCGCCCTGAATGAATTCGACATGGGACAGCTTCATGGCCGCCGCGCGCTTCTTCGCATTTTCCATCATGTCGGCGGAGTAGTCAAGGCAGGTCACACCGGCCTTCGGCAGGGAGGCGTAGAGCGGCATGGTCAGCACGCCCGTTCCGACCGGCACCTCGAGGAGTTTTCCGGAAAAGTCGGCCGAGATCGGGGCAAGCGCGTCGTCGATCCAGCTGGCCGAGAGCTCCCTGTCCAGTCCCCAGATCAGGCTGTCCATTACCTTGCCTAAGTTTGTGGAGCGGGTAATAATCCCGTCATAGATATTCCCGAGTTCGCCGAGCTCTCTGTACGATTGCCGGATCTCGTCATGCCGTGACGTCATCTTGTGTTCTTTCATTGCTTTCCTCCTCGATCGTTTCATTCACATCGATAAATCGTGTCCCAATGGTTTTCCCCTTATGTCTTCTCCTGTTCAACGATCAGGGCATGTTTGCTGCGGTCGATCGGCAGATCCTTTTCTCTCATAACGCTGTTCCCTTATTTCCTCGCAAGCACCGTGATCCAGGGCTTTGAACCGTATCGGTCGGTATAGACCTCCGTGAAGCCCGCCTTTCTCAGCGCGGCTTCCAGCTCTTCTGCCGTGTACACCCTCATGCCGTCAATGATCTTCTCAAACTTTTTGCCCGTGGCGTCCAGGCCGTCCGATTCGTTGCAGATCAGAAAACAGGCGCCCGGCTTGAGCACCTTCGCCACCTGAGTAAAGCAGTTCTCGATCCCCGGCCAGAAATAGACCGTTTCAAAAGCCGTGGCGAGATCAAAGCTCTCGGTTGGCAGCCGGAGATCGGAGACGTCGCCCTGCTGAACGACGCAGCGTCCGGCGGCGATGCTCTCGCGGTTGTATTCTCCGGCCTTTTCCACCGAAAGCGGCGAATAGTCGCCGTCACATGCGCCTGCGGATACTTTTTCAGAAGCTCCCCGGCGTTTCTTCCGGCCCCGCAGCCCAGCTCCACAATACGTTCAGCGCTCAGCTCCGGCAGATGTGACAAGCCCCAGTCCGCCAGCTTCGCGTGGCCGGAATTCATGGAACTGAGCATCAGCTTGCCGAGTATCCCCTCCGGCTTTCTCGTCTGATTAAAGAACTTCTTCATGATCCCCATAATGTTTTCCTCCTCGTATAAACCACTTCATACAGCGCAGCCGATCGTTACAACAGGCAGCCCATTCTGTCTCCCGTTATCACATAAACAAGGTACACAACCAAGCTGCCAGTGCCGATGCCGCGGGGAAAACGACCAGGAGCTTCAACAGCTGGCTTTTGAGGTTGTATCCGTATTTCCTGTTTTTGTATACCTCCTCCACCTCCGGATAGTAGTACTGGAAGAAGCGGAACTTACAAAGCAGGAAGTAATCAAAACAGATCATGTCGTAAAGCTTGTATATGGTGAAAATCAGTACAAAGCGCAGGAAAAACTGCCGGAAGGTAAATCCGCTTCGGAAACCGTCCCAGATCGAGACGATCCCAACGCCCAGGATCATGAGGATACTTAAGACCATGAGTGTCCAGCCGATCGTTCTGGCTCCGGTAAACAGCTCCTGATCTCTCGGCTTGAGCACCTCCTGTGCCTCCTTCGGCGCTGAGGAGAAAAGCTTTGTGTTTTGAATAAACGCTACGGCTGACAACAGTATCAATGTGATCGCCCCGCAAAACACGACGGCAAGAAAAATCGTCAAAAACATGCCTGTTCACGCCTCCTTCATGCACTCGGCATACATCATGGCAATTCGTGCAGCAATCTCTCTGCTGAAGGTGATCATCGGCGCAAGCAGGATGGCGGTCGGATCATCCCTGTTGCCATACTCGTTGATAAACATGAAACGACCCTCTTTTTTGCGTTTTTCGCGGCGCGTTAGACTAAGCTAACCGTAGGTCAAAAAATAAGTTCGCTCGCCCGCGATTGTTAAACATGTCTAATCTTTGTCTATTATATTCCATTTCCGACATAAATCAAGATAGAATTAAAAAAAGTTTAGCTGAGCGATTTCTGCTCAGAAACGCCTCCGAAGAGACCATAGTCGGCGGGCATTCCTTCCACAGCGCACTCGTAAGTATATGCCCGGTTGAACCCGTTCTGGCCGCAGTAACCAAAGCTGGAAAAAGTCATTAGAATCGCAGACATTACATCACTTGTCCAGTTATACATGAAAACCGCCCAAATCACCTCTGCCGAAACTGCTATTACGATCAGGGGAGTAACGCGCCGCGCGGCAGCGCTACGATGTGTTCTATTTGTCCATTACTCAATTTTTACTCAGATTTGCAGGTTTTTTCTTTCACGATATGAAAAGTTATCACAAGGTATGAATTTCTTAAAAGAGGGACATATTCAAGTTTTTCCCTTGAACATGTCCCTTTTCAAACTATTTCTTTAACAAATCAGGCTTTTTCCAGTTCATCTTGTATTATTTCAATTTTATGGTTAAAAAAACCGTTGAAAAACACTGGAAGTCCAGTATTTTTCAACGGTTTCCGGGTTCGTTCAAACAGCGCGAATCAAACGATTTGCTCCATGACGAAGCACTCGATCACGTCGCCGACCTTGATGTCGTTGAACTTCTCGACCTGCATGCCGCACTCGTAACCGCTGGCAACCTCCTTGACATCGTCCTTGAAACGGCGGAGGGAAGCAAGCTGCCCCTCATGGATGACAATGTTGTCGCGCAGGACGCGCACATCACAGCCGCGCTGGATCTTGCCGTCCGTGCAGTAGCAGCCGCAGACCGTGCCGATCTTGGAGACCTTGTAGGTCTCGCGCACCTCGGCATGGCCGATGACAACCTCCTTGAACTTGGGAGCCAGCATACCCTTCATGGCGGCCTCGATCTCGTTGATGCAGTCGTAGATAACGCGGTACATGCGCATATCGACCTTGCTTCTGGCGGCGCTGTCACGGGCAGCGTTGTCCGGGCGGACGTTGAAGCCCACGATGATCGCGCCGGAGGTGGCGGCCAGCATCACGTCAGACTCATTGATCGCGCCGACGCCGCTGTGGATGACCTTTACGCGCACCTCCTCGTTGGAGATTTTCTCCAACGAAGCCTTGACTGCCTCGGCAGAGCCCTGCACGTCGGCCTTGACGATAATGTTGAGCGTCTTCATCTCGCCGGCCTGGATCTGGCTGAACAAATCGTCCAGGCTGACCTTCTTGGTACCGGCAAGGGCGTTGTTTGCGCTGGAAATGCGGCGCTCCTCGGCAAGCTCTCTGGCCATGCGCTCGTCACCCACGGCATTGAAGGTGTCGCCCGCACTGGGGACAGAGTCCATACCGGAGATTTCCACCGGGGTGGAGGGGCCGGCCTCGGTCACGCGCTGGCCTTTGTCGTTGATCATCGTACGCACGCGGCCCACGCTGGAGCCCGCGATGATGATATCGCCGAGATGGAGCGTGCCGTTCTGGACGAGCACGGTCATGATGGGGCCGCGTCCCTTGTCAAGCCGCGCCTCAATGACGGCGCCTCTCGCGGCGCGGTTCGGGTTGGCCTTCAGCTCCTGCACCTCGGCAAGAACGACGAGGTTTTCAAGCAGGTTGTCAATGCCCATGCCGGTCTTTGCGGAGATCGGGCAGATGATCGTATCGCCGCCCCACTCCTCGCTTACCAGGTCATACTCGGTGAGCTGCTGCTTGATGCGCTCGGGATTCGCGCCGACGGTGTCCATCTTGTTGATGGCTACGACCACCGGAATGTTGGCAGCCTTGGCGTGGTTGATGGACTCGACGGTCTGGGGCATGATGCCGTCGTCCGCCGCGACGACGAGGATCGCGATATCCGTGACCATTGCGCCGCGGGCGCGCATGGAGGTAAAGGCC
This sequence comes from Oscillospiraceae bacterium, assembly GCA_902789745.1. Classification (GTDB taxonomy): domain Bacteria; phylum Bacillota; class Clostridia; order Oscillospirales; family Oscillospiraceae; genus Limivicinus. The sequence goes on from CADAPH010000050.1 coordinate 18,227, forward strand.
TCATGGCCCGGGGTATCGAGGAAGGTGATGGGACTGCCGTTGATTTCAACGGTGTAAGCGCCGATGTGCTGTGTGATGCCGCCGGCCTCGCCGGAGACGACGTTGGCATGGCGAATGTAGTCGAGCAGGGAGGTCTTGCCGTGGTCGACGTGGCCCATGACCACGACGACAGGGGCGCGGGGACGCAGATCCTCTTCCTTGTCGGCGGAGTCGTCGATCAGACGCTCCTCAACCGTGACAATAACTTCCTTCTCCACCTTGCAGCCGAGCTCCATGGCGACAAGCGCGGCAGTGTCGTAGTCGATGATCTCGGACACGGAGGCGAAGACGCCCAGCTTCATGAGCTGCTTGACGACCTCGGACGCGGTCTTCTTCATGCGCACAGCCAGATCGCCCACGCTGATCTCATCCGGGATCTGCACCTTCAGCGGCTGCTTCTTGGCAATCTCAAGCTGCAGACGGTTCATCTTGTCACGCTCTTCCTGACGGCGCTTGGCGGAGCCCGCCTGGGCGCTGTTGGGGCGCTGCTGCTTGGACTTGCTGTTGATCTTCTCCTTGTTGCTGCGGCGCATGTTCGAGTTGTTGGCCTTGGCACCGGCCATATCCTCAAACTTCTCATTGTATTTTTCGATATTGACCGCGGCGCCGCCTCTGGTATCGACTACGCGCTTCTCCGCGACCTGGCGCGGGGTATGCGGCTTGTCGGCCTTCTTCTGCGGCTGAGGCTGCGGCGCTGCCGCGGGGGCGGCGGGCTTTGCGGCGGCAGGCTGCTCGGCCGGCTTCTTTGCGGCCTTATCCTGCGCGGCGGGTTTTTGCGCCTGAGCCTCCGTCTTGGGCTCTTCCTTCGCCTTTGCGGGCGCGGAAGGCTTTGCCGGCGTCTTGAAAATCTCTTCCAGGCTTTCGGCCTGGTTGTGCTGCGTCATATACTCAAAGATCACATCCAGTTCCGGGGTCTCCAGAACCTGCATGTGGTTTTTTGGCGGTGCTATATAATCGGTAAGAATCTGAGAGATCACCTTTGAGGGAACATTAAAATCCTTAGCCACCTCATGGATTCTATACTTCACCAAGCTCATACTTCAGTCCTCCTCTTTCCATTCCTCTTGCTGTCTGCGCGCTTCTGTGTCTCACTTTTCCGCCGCGCGGCCTTCTCATTGCGCCTTGCAAGCTCCGCGGCCGTCTCTCCGAAGCGCTCCGGATCGGCCTCTGCAAGGGTCTTTGCGAACGCGTTGGCAAAACCGAGATCCGTGATCGCCGCCATGGAACAGTCCCCCAGGCCGAGGGCCGAGCCAAGCTCCGCCCGTGTATAGCGCACCGGCAGCACCAGAACCCGGCGGCCGTTCGACACGTTCTCCGCCTTTCGCCGCGCATTGTCCGCGACGTCAGCACTCAGCAGCAGAAGCTTTGCCTTCCCTGCCTTTACCGCGTCGCAGGCGCTGTCCGCACCGACCTCAACGGCGCGGGCCCTGCGCATCAGGCCCAACAGGCCCAGCGCTTTATCCTCCATCGCCGGCCTCCATTTCCTGCACAAGGCGTTCATAGATTTCCGGCGGAATCTGCGCGGAAAAAGCTCTCTCAAAAGCCCGGGCCTTGATCGCTTTTTTCAGGCACTGGGCACTCCGGCAGACGTATGCGCCGCGACCCGGCGCTTTGCCCCGAAAATCCAGGCTGATCTCCCCCACGGGAGATTTCACTACGCGCACCAGTTCACGCTTGGGCTTCATCTCACGGCAGCCAAGGCATTGCCGCATCGGTATTTTCTTTTCCATGGCCGCCGCTCCTTTCGTCGTCGCAAACTACATATCCCTTGCTTCCGCCAGACACGGCGAAAGCTCGCTCATTCCGCCGCTTCTCCTCTCAAACGCAAAGCATTGATCTTCGCGTTTGTGTAGAAGCGCGGGAATATCGTAACTGATTGATGTTTCAGGCCTCGGACTCGGGCTTGATGTCGATCTTGTAACCGGTGAGCTTTGCGGCAAGGCGGGCGTTTTGCCCCTCTTTTCCGATGGCGAGGGAGAGCTGGGAGTCGGGCACGATGACCCGGCAGCTCTTGCCGTCTTCGAGCATCGTGACGCTCACAACCTCGGACGGGGAGAGCGCCGCCGCGATGTATTCCTCGGGCACCTCGCTGTACTTGACGATGTCGATCTTCTCGCCGCCCAGCTCGTTGACGATGCTGGCGACGCGGCCGCCCTTCGGGCCCACGCAGGAGCCGATGGGATCGACGTCGGGATCGGCAGACCAGACCGCCATCTTTGTGCGGCTTCCGGCTTCGCGGGCGATGGACTTGATCTCCACGGTGCCGTCGTAGATTTCGGGAACCTCCAGCTCGAACAGGCGCTTGACAAGGCCGGGATGCGTCCGGGAGATGAGCACCTGCGGGCCGCGGGTGGAATTGCGAACCTCGACCACATAGACCTTGATGCGGTCGCCCTCGCGCAGCGGCTCGGTCTTGATGCGCTCATTGGGGGCAAGCATGGCCTCGGTAAACTCACTGTTGGAGGAGATGCGGATGGAGACGCTGCCGTTTCTCGGCTCGATATGGGAGACGATACCGGTCAGAATCTCATGCTCCTTGGAGGTAAACTCCTCATAGATAATGCCGCGTTCCGCCTCGCGAATTCCCTGAATGATGACCTGTTTGGCAGCCTGTGCCGCGATGCGGCCGAACTTTTTGGTCTCCACGGGGACATGCAGCTCGTCGCCGACCTTGGCGCGCTTGCTGATCTTCTTTGCCGCCTCGAGGATAATCTCATGGCTGGGATCCTCGACCTCGTCCACAACAGTCTTAATGACGTTCATTTCGATGCGCTTGGTATCCTCGTCGAGAATAATCTCCACATTGTCCTCGCACTCCGGATTGTCGCGCCGGAAGGCGGCCAGCATGGCCTGCTTGATCTTATCGTACATGTAGCCGCGGGGGATGCCCTTTTCCTTCTCGATATCCTCTATGGCCTCAAAAAAATCTGCGTTCATTTCTGATTCTCCATTCTGCGTTATATACAGCAATTATATAGATACATGCAGCCTGACCAGGGCGATCTTGCTCTTCTCAAAGCGCATCTCTCTGCCCCCGGTCTCAATCGTCACATCGCCGTCGTCATAGGCCTTCAGCGTGCCGACGAAGGATTTGCTGCCGTTTTGCGGCTGATAGAGCCGAAGCTCTACCTCGCTGCCCATAAACTGCTCAAAATCGCCCGGGCGCTTAAGTTCCCGCTCCGCCCCGGCGGAGCCGACCTCAAAGACATAGCTGTCCGGGATGGGGTCCGCCTCGTCCAGCATGGGGTCGAGCCTGCGGCTGATGCGCTCGCAGTCCTCGATGCTGAGGCCGCCCTCTTTATCCACGAGCACGCGCAGATACCAGGTTCCCGCCTCGCGCACGTATTCGACGTCCCAGAGCGTGCAGCCCTCTTCCTCCACGACCGGCTTTGCCAGCGTGGCGACTTTTTCTGTGATCTTACTCATAATCCCTCACCGTTTTTTACAAACTCAAAAGTCTCACAAAAAAGAGTGGGTCGAAACCCACTCTGACAATACCAAATCCTTACTTTGAGATAATAGCACGAAACGCCGCATAATGCAAGTCTTTTTTGACGCCTGTTTCAGGATTTTTATTTTGAAAACAGGAAAAGCCCCCGAGGAGGCTTTTCCTGTTCAGTATTCGAAATCCGGGAAGTAGTGCGCGTAAAACTCCTCGTAACACAACCCCTGTTCCATGATGAAGGTCGCGACCTCGCGCCCTACATAGCGGTAATGCCACGGCTCATCCCAGCCGGTCAGCAGCAGCTTGCGTGTCGGATAGCGCTTGATGAAGCCATACTCGGCACAGTGGGCGTCCAGCCATTCAAACAGCTCCTGATTCATGTTCTCATACACGAGTCTCTGGCGGTTTTTGTCCAGGATATCCACGCACAGGCCGAGCTGGTGCTCGCTCGCCCCGGCGGGGGCGGTGATGGATTTGGCCTTTTCGGCGGCCTCCTGATAGATCGGATCGGTAAAATCGACCTGCTTGCCGCCCGCCATTTCATAGGCGATCTGGCTGGCCTTGGAGTTGTACACATGCGCCTGATAGGAATAGGAGCGATAAGCGCCGGCGATGAAATAGTCAAAGCCCGCCGCCTCGATCGCGTCCAGAAACGCGTCGAGATAGGGCATGTATTCCGTGCTGTACATCATATAGCGCGTTCTCTCGATTTTGGAGACCTCCGGCTCGTAGGCGGAGGAGAGCAGATTGTTGTTGTTGACGATCTGCAGATACGTGTTATCCTCAAAATCCTTGGTGGTAAGCTTGGGCCAGATATCCTCTGTCGGCTCGGGCGACGGGGTGACATTCCTGTTGGCAAAGTCTGCGCCGTCCGTCCGCATGAACCCGTCCTCACTGCCGCCGAAAATAATCGTTGCGCCGCTTTCCATTCTGGACATAACAATGGTATACAGCACCAGGCACAGCGCCGCCATCGACAGGATCCAGAGCGTTTTTTTCTTCACCGCAGAAGTCCTCCTTCCGTCGAAATTGTGAAATTCTTTTGATCTGAGGCCGCATTATAGCATTCAATTGTTACGAATTCAAGTCTTCTTCCGGTTCCGCTTCTCCGCTTCGCGTCCGTTTTCCCCGGTCTGCGTGTTGATCTGACGCTCTCCCCCGCTTTCTTCCAGCGTGTCGCGCAGCTTCTCCAGCGCCCGCTTTTCGATACGGGAGATATAGGATCTGCTGATGCCGCAAGCGCGCGCCGTCTCCAGCTGCGTCAGAGGCTTCTGCCCGTCCAGCCCGTAGCGCAGGCGAATGACGCGGGCTTCCCGCTCGCCCAGACAGCTTTCGATTTTTTCACGGAGGCTGCTGCACAGCTCTTTGCTGCCGATCTGATCGGCAAGGTCTTCCTCGGACGCGACCACGTCCATGAGGCGCAGGCCGCTCCCCTCCTCGTCCGCATCCAGCGCTTCGGAAAGGCTCACGTCCCCCGCAAATTTTCGTTTCGCGCGAAAAGCCATCAGTATTTCGTT
>CADAPH010000051.1 GCA_902789745.1 Oscillospiraceae bacterium
GATATTTATACATCGTGGCTCGATTCCGGGCGCGGTTATCTGCTCAAAAAGGGCTTTCCGGCGGCGGGTCAGATGCCTTGTACGCTGTACCGGACGGAGAACGGAGAGAGCTGGACGCGTGTGCGGTCGCTCTCCGGTTGGGAACTCACTGACCGTGAGAGGGAATCCGGCGTGATCCGCAATTATCCCAAAGCCCTGTTTTTCTGGGACGAGCGGCAAGGTCTGATTCTGACCGATTACCACGGCTATGATGAGTGCGTCTATTTGACGCAGGACGGCGGCGAGAGCTGGAATCCGCTGACGATCGAATTGCCGCCGGAGCTTTTGCCGCGTCTCTCCGGGTACAGCTATCTTGAGGGGGAAAAGGCATGGACTGACGCGGGGAATATCTCTATCGAGCTCTCTGCTCATTTTGAGAACCGGGAGCCGATCAGCTTTGTTGTGCAGGTAAATGACGGAACTCGTGCGGAATACTTTGACGAAATGGGTTCCGAACTGATCACGTTCAATGATAACGAAAAAACATGCAATGTTGTATTTGGAGTCTACAAAATCTCAGCTTTTCAAGAAACAGTTGGTGAATACGATCAGGATACCGGCGTACTCATTTTTTCTGCGAAGGATGCCTACGGCAAGACGGTTTCAGCAGAGGCGAGAAAGCGAGACGACTATATCGTCGTTACGATCATCGACTGGGATTATGAAGACTATCTGCCAAATGGGACAGAACTTGTTTTTTACAAACGCGGATGAATGCGCAAGCATAATAACAGGCTTTGTATTGTGCTGACAACAGAATGACAACAAAAATCCTGATAGCCCAAATTTTATAGGTAATGCAAACAATCCTGATAATCTGTGCTGAATGACCTGATCAGAATCGTTTAGCTTACGGTTTCCAAGATCGAGTGGGAATAATTCCGTAAAAATGCTTTTGCTCAGTACTGATTGTACTCTGTTTTGAAATCAAACGCCTTAGCTGCTACCTTAGAATTTTCTTGTGAAACCGCCGATTCTATCGTATAATAAAGCAACGCAATGCGACGAGGGAGGAATCATTCATGGCAGTCGTCGGATTCATCGGAACGGGAAACATGGGCTCGGCCATCGCGCGGGCCGCGGGAAAAAGCAATCAGGTCGACCGCCTGCTGCTGGCCAACCGCAGCCCGGAAAAGGCGGAGCGCCTGGCAAAGGAGCTGGGCGGCGAGGTATCGGACAACCGGCAGGTCGCCGTGAACGCGGACGTGCTGTTTCTGGCGGTCAAGCCGCAGTATCTGCTCGGGATGTTTGACGGCATCCGGGATGTGCTGGAGGCGCGGAAGGATCGCTTTATCATTGTCTCCATGGTGGCGGGCTGGACGCTCGACCGCCTGACGCGGGAGCTGGGCGTCTTCCCCTTCGTGCGCATCATGCCGGATATCCCTGCCCAGGTCGGCGCGGGGATCACGCTGGTCTGCCCCGGCAAGGGCATCACGGAGGAAGAAAAGGCGCTGGTTCTGGATCTGCTGGACGGCAGCGGACTGGTGTCGGAGCTGGACGAAAAGCAGCTCGACGCGGCAAACGGTGTGACCGGCTGCGGCCCGGCTTTCGCGGCGATGTTTGTCGAGGCGCTGGCCGACGGGGCGGTCGCCTGCGGGCTGCCGCGGCAGAGGGCGCTGGAATACGCCGCCATGATGGTCAAGGGCTCGGCCGAGCTGCTGCTGCAGGAGAACATGCACCCCGCCGTGCTCAAGGACAAGGTCTGCTCCCCCGGCGGCAGCACGATCCAGGGCGTGCGCAAGCTGGAAGAGTGCGCCTTCCGCGCCGCAGTCATGGACGCGGTCATCGCGACGTTCGAGAAGAAGTTCTGAGGAAACGCTGAATCCACCACGCCGGGGTCAGTTCTCCGAGCGTGACGATCTTTTCCCGCTCATAATCGAGCATGATTTCAATTTCCCGATCATGCTCCGGCATCATCTGTACCATCAGCTCCCTGCATGCCCCGCAGGGAGCTCCTGTTTTTTCGTCGGGCATAATGGCAAGAACCTTTTGGAGTTCCTGCTCTCCGCAGATCAGCGCCGGGATCAGCCTGTCGCCATTCCGGGAGCAGAGATGCGCCACATGGCTTTCAAACGCCGCGGCCGCGATGCAGGTGAAGTCTCCGACGGGAATGTTCGGATTTTGAATGGCTGTTTTTACGTAGTTCCCGTTCTTAGCCGGGGATGAGGCGGATCGTATTCGGATCGGGTCTCTTTCCGTTTTTTATCGTGCGCCCTCCTGAAAGGGTTCAATTGCGGCCCGGATTCTATTTACAGCACCGTCTTTACCCGGTATAATGCAAGCAAGAAGATGAAAGGAGCCGCCTTATGTTTGAACAACTGCACAACGGAGCGCTCTACTATCCCAACGCCGACGAGATCATGGAGGTTCAGACGCAGTGCATGGAGAAGCTCTATGACTACAACCGCACCCGCCCGGGCGAACAGGCCAGGCGCGAGGCGCTGCTGAAAGAGATGTTTGCGGAGATCGGCGCGGGCTGCTATATTGAGCCGCCGCTCCACGCCAATTGGGGCGGGCACTTCGTCCGCTTCGGGAAAAACGTCTACGCCAATTTTGGCCTGACGCTGGTGGACGACACCGAGATCACCGTCGGCGACTGCTGTATGTTCGGCCCCAACGTGGTCGTCGCCACGGCGGGCCACCCCATCCTGCCGGAGCTGCGGGAGAAGGGGCTGCAGTACAACATGCCGGTGCACATCGGCCGCAATTGCTGGATCGGCGCGGGCGCGCTCATCATGCCCGGCGTCACTGTCGGGGACAATGTGGTCATCGGCGCGGGCAGCGTGGTGACGAAGGACATTCCCTCCAACGTCGTCGCCGTCGGCAATCCCTGCCGCGTTCTGCGCCCTGTCGGGGAGAGGGATCGAACGTACTATTTCCGTGATCGTATCATTTCCAGGGAATTCTTCGAGGATTAGGGGAATATCCTTAACAGCAGTGCGAAAAGATCGCCCCCGGCCTCCGGCAGCGCCTTTTCGATCTTTGCTGCGGTTTCGTCGATCACGGCATTGACACGCGCGACCGCCGCGCCGAGCTCGTCCTCCTTTACATAGTGGGACAGCCGCCCGCCCTCATGGTATACGCCGCCCTCCGTGCCGAGAAAGCGCCGGGCAAGCTGCGTGTCGTAACGTCCAAAGGCGGCGACAAGGCCGATCGCGTCCGCGATCACCTCGTCCCGCAGGGCGTCGATGTTGTCCGGGTACAGCCCGCGGCAGACGAAATGCGTCAGCTCATGGTATTTGCGGATCGTGAGGGACTTTTCCCTCCACGCCGCCGCGTCCAGGCCGATCGCCTCCGCCGGGACATTGCTGTAGTCCCCGCCGCTGAGCAGGATCAGGCTGTCGAGATAGTTCTTTTTATCACCGGTGAAGCGGCTGAATTCCCCGCTCCAGTCCTCCCCGCCCGCGGCGAGATAGGCGTCGCGATGCGCGTGGATCTTCTCCCAGTTGATGAGGCCCCGGATGGCGGCGGCGCCGACGGAATCGGGAATCTCCGCCGGCTCGCAGCGGTAGCCGAGGGCGCGGTACGCATGGACAAAGTCCCCGCGGTCGCCGAGATACAGGATCTCCGCGCGCCCCGCCGGCGTATCGTACGTGTTGAGCGCGATATCTTTTGGGCAGGCAAAGTCCGGCGCCGTGTCCGGAATCTGTCCCCCCAGCACCGCGTCCTTATATTCCTCCGTCTGCCTCACTCCCGCCCGAATGGGGAGCAGAAGCTGCGGATAGCGCCGGGAAAGCCTTTTGATATCATTGTCCATTTTGCGTCCCTTCCTTTCTTCTTTCCGATTATAGCCTCTCGCTTGTTTTCCGTCAAGAAAACGCGCCGGGTGTGAACGATCTGTATATTTTCCGCGATTCCCCTTGACAAGGCAGAAGAATCAGTGTATTCCTTCGGATACTCCGTCCGGAGTTTGGAAAAGGAATGGTTATGAACGACATCAAAAAAGAGCGGCACTTTTATCTGCCGCACATCGGCCAGCGCATTGTGAAGACAAGCATCGCCGTCTTCATCACGCTGCTGGTCTATTACCTCCGCGGTTACCGGGGGGCCGAGATGCCCGCCGAGGCCGCCATCACCGCCATCATCTGCATACAGCCCTATGTCCGCGATACCCGCGACTTCGCCGTCAACCGCTTCCTCGGCACGCTGATCGGCGCAGCCTGGGGACTGGCGTTTCTGCTGCTGATGCTCATTTTCCCTGCGATGGGCAATAATCTCCTGCTGGTCTATCTGCGCATGGCGATCGGCGTGATGCTCACCCTCTACACCTGCGTGCTTGTGCGTAAACCCGATACCTCCGCCCAGGCGGCTATCGTCTTCGTGTGCGTGGTCATCGCCTTTCCGGAGATCGAGGCTCCCCTGCAGCAGGCGCTGGAGCGCTTCACGGGCGTGCTGCTGGGTACCTGCGCCTCCATCGCGGTAAATGTTTTCCGTCTGCCGCGGGACAAGGAGCGCGGGTACGTTTTCTTTGTGAAAATCGCGGATCTGGTGCCCGACCGTTTTTCGCACCTGCCCGCCGCGGCCCGCTTCCGGTTGAACTATCTCTATGACGACGGGGCCAAGATCTGCCTCATGTCGGAGCATGCCCCCGCCTTCTTCACGCTGACCATGAGCCAGACCATGCTGAGCGTTCCCTTCATCGTCATGGACGGCGCCGCCATCTACGACGCAAACGAGAACAGCTATCTGCAGGCCGAGACGCTCGACCCCTGGGAAACCGCCCGCCTGCGGGAGCATCTGGACTCCCTGGGGTTCGGCTACTTCATCTATACCGTCCACCATAACAAGGTCTGCATTTTCCACCAGGGCAAGATGCACGAGCAGGAGCGGAAGATCTACGAGCGCATGAAGCGCTCCCCCTACCGCAGCTATCTGGAGGGCGAGATCTACCAGGCCAACGAGATCGTCTATCTCAAAATCATCGACGAGACCGACAAGATCGTCGTGCTGGAAAAGAAGCTGGAGAGCTTCCTGGACGGGCGAAAGCTCCGCATGGTCGTCCGGCCCCAGCAGTCCGCCCCCGGCGTCAGCGGGCTCTACATCTACGCCGACACGGCGACCTTCCCGCTGGCAGAGGCGCGGCTCATGGAGATTCTGCACAGAAAAGACCCGACGCTGAAACCGCGGGAGGTGTTCCTGCGCATGCCGTACCGCTCGGAGCATGACGCGATGGTGCTGCTCCACCGCCTCGGCAATCTGTACGAGCCGCTGAAGATTCTCCGCCTCTTTCCCCGTCTGAAGGAGAAGCTGGAAAAGGACGAATAACAGTATCCAAAATCCGAGAAGGAGGCTGCCATGCAGTCATTTATGTATACGGTCAAAACGCCCGTCGGCCTGCACGCCCGCCATGCGGGGCTGATTGTAAAGGAAGCGAAGCTGTACCAGTCCGCCGTCACCGTCGCGCACGACGAACGCAGCGCCGACGCCCGGCACCTCATGGCGCTGATGACCCTGGGGGTGAAGCAGGGCGACGTGCTCAAAATCACCGTCGAGGGCGTGGACGAGGACGTCGCTGCGCTGAAGATGAAGGCGCTGTTTTTCAGGCATTTTTAAAAATAGGGGGGCCGATCTGAAGATCGACCCCCCTATGGTTTTGATGATGATTTCAATTATTCCGCGCTCCCCGCAGCCGTCCCTTCGACATACGTCTCGCCGCCGACGGTGAGGGTGTGGCCGTTGAGCCGGATGCTGTCTGCCTCGCAGCGGAGGCTGTCGATGTAAGAGTCTCCGGTGAGACTCCAGACCGCGCCGTCCGTGAGCTCTACGGAGACTGCGCCCGTGTCCGCCGGATTGACCGCGCCTGTCAGGACGCTGCCGTCCCAGAGGTGGAGCGCAAGGGAAGCATCCTCCTCTGTCAGAATATCGCCCGCAAGCTCCTGCGCCGCGGTGCGGAGCTCCGCTTTGCTGCCGCCGGTTACGGTCAGGAACGCGCCATCCGGATCGTCGTTGACGATCGCGGCCCCGGTCAGGTTGACAACCGCCTTCGCGCCGCTCACGAGAAAGATGTCTCCGTGCAGATTGGTGAGGCTTCCGCCCCGCATGGTGAAGGCCGAAGCGCCCTCCCCCTCGTCGGAACCGCAGAGCAGGACTGCCTGATATCGAAGGGTTTCGCCGCTGTTTTCCGTTTGGGCGGCATGGTTGGCGGTCAACGTGACGTTTTCGAGTGTGACGTCTCCTCCCCTGTCGACGATCGCGCCCTGCGCGGCGGCGGCGCTGAGCTCAGCGTCGATCACAATAATATCCGAGGCCGCATATATTGCCGGGGAATCAGCGCCGACGGCGTCGTAGGTGCCGCCGCTGACGCGCATGGAAGCGCCCGCGCGGATCGCCGCGGAGGACACGCCGGAGGTACGAACCACAAGATTGTCCGCGTTCATCGCACCGCCGTCCGCAGTTGCCAGGGCGTCAGAGAAGTCTCCGGCGGTTTTGACGGTGGAGTCGGCGATCTCAACTGCCGTACCCGCGCCGCCGCTGAAAATCGCAGCCGCGCCTGTGCCGTCGCTGCTGACCGAGACCTCGCGCAGCTCCAGAGCTGCGCCGTTTTCGGCGAGGACGGCGGCGTTTTCCCCGTTATGTTCCACAGGCAGTGCAAGGTCGCCCGTCTTATAAACCGTGATATTGGTGTAGCGTGCCTGCTCTCCGTCGGCGAGAATGGCGTGACCGCCGCTGCTGTTGTCCGTATAGCTGTTACCGGCGGTCGGGGCCGGAGAAGTGATCGCTGCGGGCGGGATTGTCGCCGCAGCCGCCGTGACCGGGCTTTCGTTGAGAAAACCGCGTTCGGCCAACAGAAGAAGCGCCGCAAGCAGCGCGAGATGTTTTTTCCTGAGTTTCATGCTTTTGCCGTCCTTTCGGCGTGGTATTTGTACCGTACACACGCTTTGACGGCAATCGTTTCGCAATGTTCCCAGGGTTTCCATAATTTCACGGTTTGTTCATAAAAATGAGTCATGGCTTCGCAAAGCCATGACTCAAATACGTTGCTATAGCGCTACTCCAGCCCGCACAGCTTCTCCACCACGTACTGACACAGGAGCATCCCGGCGCTTGCGGGAACCCAGACCAGCGAGCCCGGCACCGCGCGTCTGCCCGGGGGCGGCGCCTCGAACTGCGCGGGGGTCATGGGCTCCTCCGGGCTGAACACCACAGGATGGTGCTCCACGCCGCGGGCTCTCAGCTCTTTTCGGATCACCCGGGCAAAGGTGCAGCCGTAGGTTTTGGAGATGTCGTCCAGACGCAGCTGCTGCGCGTCGCGCTTGTTGCCGGTGCCGAGGGCGGAGACGATGGGGATGCCGCGCTCCCGGCAGCTCAGGATGAGGTCGATTTTGCACGCGACAAGGTCGATGCAGTCCACGACAAAGTCGTAATCAGCGAAAAAGCGCTCCCGATCCGCAGCCTCATAGTGCCCCTCGATGCAGCGGACCTGGATATCGGGGTTCACGTCCCGGAGCTTTTCGGCCATGACCTCAGTCTTGGCTCTGCCCACTGTGGAGGTATAGGCGCAGAGCTGGCGGTTGATGTTGCTCTCGCCCACGGTATCGCGGTCGATGAGCGTCATGCGCCCGACGCCGGAGCGCGCCAGCGCCTCCGCGCACCAGGAGCCCACGCCCCCCAGGCCGACCACGGCGACATGGCTGTTTTGAAGCTTCTCCATAGCCTCCGCGCCCAGCAGCATCTCGGCCCGGATCGTGCTCTCCTTCATACGGATTCCCCCTTCTGAAAAACCCCGCCGGAGACCGGCGGGGTTAAACAATTGTATGCTTTCTCTTATCCGACAAACTTCATGCCGAAGCCTTCGCTGGTGGGATTGGCCGCCTCGGCCTTCTCCATCCAGGCTTCCACATCGGCGGAGCGCAGGTCGTTCTCGGCGATGACGTTGGAGTACAGATCGCCCTCGCCCACGTAGTACATCACATGATAGCCGGCGTAGCTGCCGCTCTGGCCGTAGACGATGCCGGTGTCGCCGGGCTTGTGGCCCTCAAAGCAGAAGGCGTCGAACTCCTCGACCATCTGGCCCTTGGCGACGTTCTCATACAGGCCGCCGTTGGTGTTGGAGCCGGTATCCTCGGAGTACTGCTCGGCCAGGGCCGCAAAGCTCTCCTCGGTCTTATCGCCGGCCTCGTACTCGGCGAGGATCTCCTCGGCCTTGGCCTTGGCGGCTTCCTTGGCCTCGTCGGTGTAGTTGCCGTCGGCGTCGGCCTCGGCCTTCACCAGGATGTGGCGGACATTCGCGGTCTTGTAGTGGTTGTCGTCACGGGAAAGGAAGACCACGACATAGCAGCCGTTCGCGTCGGGATAGACGGTCACATCGCCCTCTTGGCGGGAGGCGTCGTGCATCCAGTCGGCGGCGGGGACGCCGCTGCCCTGAACGTGGGTCTGCTGGCTGCCGGACTCACCCTCGGACGCGGCGGCGTTGACAAGGCGCATGGCGGGGCTGTCGCCCGCGGCTTCCTTGTAAGTGTCGGCAATGGCGCTGGCCTTGGCGGCAGCCGCGGCGACGGTCTCGTCGGTCACGTCGCTGGTGGTGTTGCCGTCGGCGTCGGTGGACTCCACGCGCTCGGCGGAGACATAGCAGTAGGCGTAGTCATAATAATCCTGCTCGCCCTCGTAGCTCTGGTACTTCTCCTCAAGCTGCTCGTCCGTGTAGGTGAAGCTGCCGCTCAGCGCTTCGGAGGCCTTGTTTGCGAGCATGGCCGACTGGTAAGCCGCGCGGATCAGCTTGGCGTTGACGCCGGCGCCGTAGTTTGCGGCCAGCATCTTGTCGCCGCTGGCGTAGCCGTAGGCCCGGGCCTGCTCCTCGAGACCTTCAAAAGCGCCGTCGATCTGCGCCTTGTCATCGTCGTCAAGGGTGAGACCCTTCTCGGCGGCATACTGGCCCAGAACAGTCTCATGGATCAGCTCGTGCTTGGCGGCGTCCAGGAAATAATCCTTCCAGGTGCCGTTCCCGTCTTCCGTCATGGAGCAGGGCTGCTTGTCGAGGCCGCGGATGCCGTTGGAGGTGTCCAGTCCGAACATGCTGGCATACTGGCCGTACTGATTGGCAAAAGCATAGTACTGGTTTGCGTAGCGGTAGTTCATTTCGGAAACATTGTAGTTCCTGCTGCCTACGGAGAAGGCGGTCGCCTTGTTGACAATGCCGGAGTTGAGCACCAGCACAAGCACGACCACCAGCAAAACGGCGATGGTGCCGATCGTCCAGCGGAGATTGTTTTTGGCTTTTTCCTTCGCTTCCTTTTCCATGGCGAGGGTCTTCTTGTCAGTGCCGGCTTCGCGGGCGGCCTGACGGTTCTTTCTTTCGGTTGATGCACTCATGGTTTATCTCATCCTTTGCATTTGATACATAGTATAACCGGGGACGGATTTTGCAGACTTGTGTATTATACCGCAAAGTTTTATATGTTTCAAGACAAATTCGTCCGAAGCAAAATATTTTCATTTTTTAACGGAAACAGCATAAGCTGTTCTTATGTCATCGAAAGGAGAAAACGAATATGGACATTGACGATCTGATCTACGGCAGCGACGATCCCGGCCCCAGCAGCCGGTAAAGAAGCGCACAGCCCCCTTTCAAAAAAGGGGGCTGTCGCAAAGCGACTGGGGGATCGATCCCTCCGGCCTTCGGCCACCTCCCTTTTTCCAAAGGGAGGCTAAAAAACGTTCAATTCTGCGCTCTCATGGAGAGGAAGGCGTTGATGAAGCCGTCCAGATCGCCGTTCATGACGTTGTCGATGTTGCCGTTTTCATACTCGGTGCGGTGATCCTTCACGAGCTGATAGGGCATGAAGACGTAGGAGCGGATCTGGCTGCCCCATTCGATCTTCATCTGCACACCCTTGATGTCGCTGATTTTTTCCAGATGCTCGCGCTCCTTGATCTCGGCGAGGCGGGCGCGCAGCATGTCCTTGCAGTTTTCAAGGTTCTGGAAGTGGCTGCGCTCCACCTGGCTGGACACGACGATGCCCGTCGGGATATGCGTCAGGCGCACGGCTGAGGAGGTCTTGTTGACCTTCTGTCCGCCCGCGCCGGAGGAGCGGTACACATCCATCTTGATGTCCTCGTCCCGAAGCTCGATCTCATTGTCGTTGGAGATCTCGGGCATGACCTCCACCGCGGCGAAGGAGGTATGGCGGCGTCCCGCCGCGTCAAAGGGGGAGACGCGCACGAGGCGGTGGATGCCGTGCTCGCTCTTCAGAAATCCGTAGGCGTTCTCGCCCTCGATCATGATGGTGGCGCTCTTGATGCCGGCCTCGTCGCCGTCGAGGTAGTCCATCACGCGCACCTTGTAGCCGTGGCGGTCGGCCCACATGTTGTACATGCGGTAGAGCATGGAGGCCCAGTCCTGCGCCTCTGTTCCGCCCGCACCGGCATGGAAGGTGAGGATGGCGTTATTCGTGTCGTACTCCCCGGTCAGCAGGGTGGACAGGCGCGTGGACTCCAGCTTCTGGGTAAAATCGGCAAACTCCGCCTGCAGCTCGGGCAGCATGGAGTCGTCGTTTTCCTCGATCGCCATCTCGCACATGGTCATCATATCTTCCCAGGATGTGCAGAGGCGGTTATAGTTTTCCACCTTGTCCTTGAGATTCTTGAGCCGCTTCTGAACCTTCTGGGAGTTTTCCACATCGTTCCAGAAGCCGTCGCGCGCGCTTGCAGCTTCCAGCTCCTCGATCTCCTTTTCGGCGGCCTCCAGCTTGAGCGCATCGCGCAGGACTTCAAGTTCCGGCTTGCAATTGTTGAGTTTTACTTTGTATTCGTCAAATTCCAGCATGTTCCAAAACCACTTTCGTCTAAATTGTCAATTGAAAAATGACCGTATAATAAATATTATACACAAAAAGCGTACACTTGTAAATCACTTTTTTATTTTGTTTCTTTATATGGAAAATCCCCGAAAGTTCTTCCCATTTCAGTGTTTGGGTGATATAATAGGCTGAAATCATCCTGCACCGGAATTCAATTGGGCCGCAGATTGGTTTTTTCCGAGAAAGCAATACGGAGGAAAAAGAATATGATCTCACACGGCAAGGAAATCAAGGTATTCACCGGCAACTCCAATCCCGTGTTGGCCGAACGCATCTGCACCGAGCTGTACAGATCTCTGGGCAACATCAGTTGTTCGCAGTTTGCCGACGGCGAATGCTCCATCTCAGTGTTCGAGCCCGTCCGCGGCAAAGATGTCTTCATTGTGCAATCCACCTGCAAGCCCGTCAATGATAATCTCATGGAACTGCTGATCATGATCGACGCCATGCGCAGAGCGTCCGCCGGCCGTGTCACCGCGGTTATCCCCTATTTCGGCTACGCGCGTCAGGACCGCAAGGCCAAGAGCCGTGATCCCATCTCCGCAAAGCTTGTCGCGAACCTCATCACTGCCGCCGGCGCGGACCGCGTCCTGACCATGGATCTCCACGCCGCGCAGATCCAGGGCTTTTTCGACATCCCGGTGGACAACCTCCAGGGCGGGCACCTGTTTGTCAAGCACTATGCCAACATGTTCGGCAAGGGCAACGAGGACGTGATGGTCGTCTCCCCCGATGTGGGCAGCACCGCCCGCGCCCGCGCCTTCTCCATGAAGCTGGGCATGAACCTGGCCATCGTCGACAAGCGCCGTGAGCGCGCCAACCAGTCCGAGGTCATGAATATCATCGGCGACGTGAACGGCAAGACCTGCATCCTGCTCGACGATATCGTGGACACCGCAGGCTCTCTCTGCGGCGCGGCCAAGGCCATCAAGGAGATCGGCGGCGCGAAGGAGGTCTACGCCTGCGCGACCCACGGCGTGCTCTCCGGCCCGGCGCTGGACCGCATCAACTCCAGCTGCATCAAGGAACTGCTGCTGCTTGACACGATCCCCTATCCCGCCGACAGGCCCGTGTGCGAAAAGATCAAGTATCTGTCCACTGCCTCCGTCTTTGCTGAGGCGATCCGCCGCATTTACGAGGAAGTTTCCATTTCCAATCTGTTCGAGTGATGTTTTTCAAACCTTCCGGCTCTGTGTCCTGGCTCATTGTTTTCCTCGGCAATCCCGGCCCGAAATATGCGTGCACGCGCCACAACGCGGGCTTCATGGCCGGCGACGCCCTGGCGAAAAAGCTGGGCGTGAGCATCGACAGGCTGCGCTTCAAGGCGCTCACCGCCGCCGCGGAGATAAACGGCGAAAAGGTGCTGCTCATGAAGCCGCAGACCTTCATGAACCTCTCGGGCGAGGCGGTCGGTCAGGCCGCGCGCTTCTACAAGATCCCGCCCGAGCGCGTGCTCGTCGTCTCCGACGAGATCAGTCTTCCCCTCGGCAAGCTGCGGGTGCGGCCGAAAGGCTCCGCCGGCGGCCACAACGGTCTCAAGAGCGTCATCGCTTCTCTCGGCAGCGACGCCTTCCCCCGCATCCGCATCGGCGTGGGCGCGCCGCCGCATCCCGATTACGACATGGCGGACTGGGTTCTGTCGGTGTTCCGTGACCAGGATCTGGAGGACATGCTCGCCGCGTCCGACCGTGCGGCCGAGGCCGTGACCACTTATATCAGCAATGGCCCGGAGCGGGCCATGAACCGCTTCAACTGACCCCGGCGCAAACCACAGCGAAACCGCAGTGATCCATCCGCCGTAACCCTGTCAGCAGAGTTATCAAAGATCCTTCGCTTCGCTCAGGATGACACCGGATGGGCTGCTGCAAAACACACTGCAAAAACACCATATTGAGGAGGCTGCCCATGAAGAAAAACATGATCGCCATGCTTCTGGCGGGCGGACAAGGTTCCCGTCTGTACGCCCTGACCCAGAACGTAGCAAAACCCAGCGTGCCTTTCGGAGGCAAGTACAGAATCATCGACTTTCCCCTCTCCAACTGCGCAAACTCCGGCATCGACACCGTCGGCGTCATGACCCAGTACCGTCCCCTGCAGCTCAACAGCTACATCGGCATCGGCCAGCCCTGGGATCTTGACGTGAACGACGGCGGCGTCTACATCCTCCCGCCTTACCAGTCCGCGGGCGAAAAGGGCTCCTGGTTCACCGGCACGGCCAACGCCATCTACCAGAACATCGCCTTCGTCGAGAACTATGACCCCGAGGCCGTGGTGATTCTCTCCGGCGACCACATCTACAAAATGGACTACGCCGATATGCTCCGTGAGCACAATGAGCACGGCGCGGCCTGCACCATCTCCGTGCTGACCGTCACGCTCGAGGAGGCCACCCGCTTCGGCATGATGAACCTCGGCGAGGACGGCTATATCAAGGAGTTTGAGGAGAAGCCCAAGCACCCCAAGAGCACCCTGGCCTCCATGGGCATCTACATCTTCGACTGGAAGAAGCTGCGCAAGTACCTCATCCAGGATGAGGCCGACCCCAACTCCAAGCACGACTTCGGCCACAACATCATCCCCGCCATGATCGCCGACGGCGAGAAGATCTGGCCCTACCGCTTCCAGGGCTACTGGCGCGATGTCGGCACCATTGACAGCCTCTGGGACGCCAACATGGATATGCTCACCCCCAGGCTCATCGACCTCTACGATCCCGAGTGGCCCATCAGCGCGAGAAGCCCCATCTGCCCGCCGCATCAGGTCGGCTCCCACGCGGAGATCCTGCACTCCATCGTCACCGAGGGCTGCGAGATCGACGGCATCGGCGTCGGCGCGAACATCAAGTACAGCGTCCTGATGCCCGGCGTCGTGGTGGAGCCCGGCGCTTCCGTTGAATACGCCATCGTCGGCGAGAGATCCGTCATCCGCGCCGGCGCGCGCGTCGGCGCCTCCCCGGCCCCGGGTGAGGAGAAGTGCATCACCACCATCGGCCCCGATATCGAGATCCCCGCCGGCTCCACCGTCAAAGTCGGAGCCATGATCAGCAATAGCGAGGAGGTTTAAGCCATGAAGGATTTCCACGGTCTTATTTTCGCCTACTATACCGACGCCCGCCTGCGTGAGCTCGTCAGCATGCGCACCGCCGCGTCCCTGCCCTTCTGCGGCAGATACAGAGTCATCGACTTCTCCCTCTCCGCCATGCGCAACGCCGGCATCACCGACGTCGGCGTGATCATGCAGCGCGATTACCAGTCCCTGCTCGACCATCTCGGCGGCGGCAAGGCCTGGGATATG
>CADAPH010000052.1 GCA_902789745.1 Oscillospiraceae bacterium
CAGCAGGCACAGAAGCGTGCCGACAAAGCCGGTCAGGGACGGGACGTGGTCGCGCAGCACGATCCACTGTTCGGTAAAGGCGGCGACAAACAGCGCCGTCATGGAAAACTCAAGACCCTTCGTGGAAAAGGGCAGCACCTCGCCCAGGAGGTTTCCGAGCACACAGCCGGTGATCCAGTAGCTGTGGTTAAAGAGCGAGACGAGGAAGCGGTAGTAATTCGCGTATTCCCGGGGGCATGGCGGCTCCGTACTGCTGAGGAGGGAATAGGTCTCGTCCGTCAGGGCGAAGGCGAGATAAGGCTTGTATTTTCCGGCGTTCTTGTAGCGCTCGATCATGGAGATGCTGTAGAACAGATGCCTTGCCTGCACCATGAAGGTGGTAAGCGCCACGGTCAGGATCGGCGCCGCGGTCGCCAGCAGGCTGACGCCCACGTACTGCATGGTGCCGGCGTAGATCGTCACGGACATGAGCAGGGCCCAGCCCACGCCGAAGCCCGCGTCGTGCAGCAGCAGGCCGAAGCCCATCCCCAGCACGATATAGCCCGCCATAATGGGCACGGAGGTAATAAACGCCTGTTTTGCAACTTGCTTTTTCATAGGTTCCCGCGATGCTCTCTTTCTGTTGTTCTCCTTGGTTTCGCGGACTGTGTCAGACAACGCAGACGCTGCCCTGATTCGACCGCTTGCAGCGCTCTTTATCCAGATAGAGATTCTGGTCGGCGCGCTGCATGCACATCTGGAAGCTGTCCTGTTCCTGCCGCAGCTCGGAATAACCGATACCCGTGGAAATCTGATACGGCGTTCCGGCGGCCCGGCACTGTGCCGCAATCTCTTCACGGATCTCCCGGATCAGCTCCTTAAGCGCGTCTTCGTTCTTAAGGTGCGCAATAATAATAAACTCATCGCCGCCGAAGCGCCCCAGAAAAGTGGGCGTATTGCGGTTGCGGACGACCGTTTTCAGCGAATCGGCAAGAATGACCAGCGCCCTGTCGCCCTCCGCATGGCCGAAGCTGTCGTTGATCTTCTTGAAATCGTTGACGTCGAGCATGATGACGTAGGTCAGACTGCCGTCCACATACAGGTTACCCTTCTGGGAGACGTAGCGGATGAGTTGACCGCGGTTGTTGAGCCCGGTCAGCGGATCCAGAGAAATCTGGATATCCATGGAACGCACGAAAAAGATCAGCATCAGGATCGTACAGCAGAAGCAAAAGATCGGCGTGCTCGGCAGGAAAAGGATCTGCGCAAGACCGCCCAGAATAACCATAAGGGGGAAGAAGCCGATATACAGGTGCCGTCTCCTCTCGATCGGGTTTTCCTCCTTCAGGGCTTTCCGCACCGTGAAAAACAAAACCGCGACAATGTTGATGATCGGGACGCCGATCAGGAAGAGATGATAGGCGGGCTGCAGCTCAAGCGCGTCGTTCAGCAGTGTGCCCGGTGAGACAAACCAGGTCACGATCAGCGCGGCGGTGGAAACGAGGAAGGGGAAGAGCACCGCAAACTTGTTGATCGCCCGGTTCCTGTGCGGCTGCTGTTCGACAGCCATGACATATTCCAGCCAGCAATAGGTGATGGCGGCCATGAGCAGATAATTGGCAAAATTGGTGGCGACGACGGTGAAACGATTCTTCGGCAGGACGCCCGCAAGCACCGAAGCCCAGATGGCGTCCGTGAGGAAATAGAGCATGAATGCAACCAGCGCATAGTCATATTTGATCTGCTTTTCCTGCCTGTCCACACTGAAAAGGTTGTGGAGAAGCATGATGCTGAAGATAATAATGCATACGATGTTCGATTCTGTGTAATAGATGAAATAATCAGACATTACCCTGTGTCCTCCTTAACCAAGGGATTTGCCACAGTCAAGGCCCGCTTTCGTATTGATCCGGCAGATGCAGCCGCTGTTTTGGGCACATACCCGGAACAGGATCAAATTCTATTATAACACAGGCTTCTTACCCGTGCCAGTCTCCGCAGCGCTGAATGTCAGGGCTCCGAAGCCCCAAAATTTGTAGAAAATGGGGCAAAGCGCGGCATACCGCAGCACGGACAAACGGGGCTGTAAAAAACCGTGATTATAGAATACTTTGGAAACAGACGCAGGGGAGGGGCTTGCCCCTCCCGGCGGTACAACAATAAGAAGTACGGCGATCTCGCGAAAAAGTGCGAAGTCGCCGTACATTTTCTGTGCAATGAAGATAGGATTCGCGCGGGAGGGGCAAGCCCCTCCCCTGCGACATCAAGGGCACGCCCCTTCCATTCTGTTTAACCTGTCGCAGCAGACGCGATATCGCTCCCGGTTCGCGTTCAGATCAGCCTTTTTCCCTTTGCACGGAATTCCCGCGCCTGCTCCACGGTGGGCCAGGTGAAGTAGCTGCCCTTCTCCGTCTCGTTCTTTCTCGGTTCGAGCGTGCCGTTTGCAATATTCTCAAGGGCCTTGAGCATAAGCTCCCCGCCCACAGTCTTGGTTTTCTTCATGAGCCGGAACATGCTCTTACAGTCGGAGATGTCCACGCTGCCCTGCTCCAGAATATCGCCGTCGTCAATCTTCGCGCTCATGTAGTGCACTGTCGCGCCGCCCAGCTTCTCGTCGTTGTACAGGTACCAGAAGGAGGGGAGGCAGCCCCGGTAATTCGGCAGCAGCGCGCCGTGGACGTTGATGACGCCGTATCTCGGCACGCTCAGAAGCGCGGGCTTGATGATCTGCGGCGCGGAGTAAGAGATGATGAGATCGGGGTTGAGCTCCCGGATGTGCTGCACATAGGCGGGATCGTTGCTGTCGGTGATGACGCGGTGGGGAATATGGTTCTTCCTTGCCGCGTCCCTGACCGAGCACCAGCCATGAAAGAGCCGGTAGCCGGACAAGCGATCCAGATACTTCTCCGCCTCGCGGCCTATGGTGACGGTGCCCATCTTCGCGCACTGCCAAAAGCCGAACCATTTGAGGTAATCCTTCGTGCGGTTTTCCAGCGCGCTTTTGCAGTTGACCTCCACGATCTCCAGCAGCTCGCAGGCTGAGGCCGCCTTGTCGATGTTCTTTGGAATGAAAAAGCGATCCGCCTGCGTCATCACGACGACTCTCAATTTGTCGGGCATGCGGCTTCCTCCTGTTCCCGGTGCTCCGCCGCCCAGCGAAGGAGCGCGGAGAAGATTCGTTCCGGCCTGCGGCCCAGAATGTGGGAGACGATGCAGACCACAGTCCACCAGATCATTTTCAGATCAAAACCGACCCCGCGCTTGTCCAGATAGACCAGATCCAGCTCCAGCCGGATCGGCAGCACATCGCGCACATAATCCTCCTGATCCTCCACCATGTCGCCGTAGAGATAGTCATAGAGGGCGGAGGGCCCGGTCAGGCCGGACTGCACCTCCGACGTGCGGGCGAAGCGCCCGCCGCGCGTGAGCTGTATCTGCTCCACCGAGGCGGGGCGCGGGCCGACGATGCTCATATCCCCGCGCAGGATGTTCACAAGCTGCGGCAGCTCGTCCAGCTTGGTTGCCCGGATGAAAGCTCCGAAGGGAAAAATCCGATCCTCATCTCCGCGGAAGACGGCCTCGTTTGCCTGCCCCTGCCGCATGGAGCGAAACTTGTACATATCGAAGACCCGGTCGTCCTTCGTCGTGCGTTTGGCTATGTAGAAGACGGGGCCGGGGTCGGAGATCTCGATCCCCAGCGCGACGATCAGCCACAGCGGGGCGCTGACGATCAAACCCAGCAGGGAACAGCCCGCGTCAAACAGGCGCTTGAGGAAAAGATAGGTATAGCGCATTTCACACCTCAGGAGGTTTCTTTATATTCTGCGGAATACGCATTCAAAGGCTTCGGCGTAGCGGCAGCCCGCCTGCGCGCCGCGCCAGGCGGCAAGGCCGCGCAGCGCCTCGTCGGAGCGGGGATGCGGATAAGGCCGCATAACCCCCTTGTAACAGGCCAGGGCCTCGAGCTTGACCTTGACGCCCTCCTCGCCGATCTCGACAAAGAGGTTGGGCGTGAAGCGGTTCACGGAGCTGTCCAGCGCCCACTCCGTCGAAGAGGGCACCTCCATATACCACAGCTCCCGCAGCGGGGGGATGTTTTCCCGGCGCTGGAAGAGACGCACCGCGGCCTGAACCGCGCCGCTGGTCATGGCGTGGTCGATGTTCGTGTCTGAGGGATGGTGGGTCACGACGGCCTCGGCGCCGAAATCTTCGATGCAGCGTTCGATAAACTGCACCAGCTCCAGATGCGGCACGGTGTTCATCTTGATGTTCGGAAAGTCCGCAGCGTAGCTCTTCTCAATGCCCAATACCGCGTAGGCGCGGGCCTGGTCATCCTGAAGCGTGGCGGAGATGTTGGCCCGGGCCGCGGCATGGTTCACCATGGTCGCGACGGCGACGGCATTTCCCTCGCGGATCAGCTTGCGGATCACGGCGCCGGCGCCCAGAACCTCGTCGTCCGGATGGGCCACAACAAATAAATACTTCATACTGTCTGTCTCCGTGTCTTTGCGTTTGCCTCACTCTATCACAGGGGCGGCGGAAATTCAAGTTTTACGAATCGAAGAACGCCTGTCCGTCGTCGGTTATGAGCCGCTCCGTATGCGGATACGCAAAGATCTTGGCGTTGTCCTTGTTCTCACTGAGGTATTCGGCAAATTCCGCCGCGTACCATTTCGCCATGGCGAGGTTGTGCATGAGGTAATACCCGCAGTTCTTGGCGGTGGCGCCGGGGACGCTCTCCGCGTCCTGCACGGATCGGAAAGCCTGCAGGATCAGATCGTATAACTCCCGGGAAGGGCGGTCGCCCTTGACAATGAGATAAAACCCGGTCAGGCAGCCCATCGGCCCCCAATAGATGATCTCATCCTTCCAGACGGGATCGTTGCGGAGAAAGGTGGCGATAAGGTGCTCCAGCGAATGCATGGCGGCGACGTCGATCACCGGCTCGATATTCGGCCTTTTGAGGCGGATGTCGTAGGTCGTGACCTGGCTGCCGCCGACTTGATCCTCCCGGCTGACAAAGATGCCGGGGACGATGGCTCTGTGATCTACAGAAAAACTCGGTATCAATTTCATGTATGTTTCTCCTTTTCTTTATTTTTGGCTCTGGGGAAGTATCAATTTTTAAGCCGATCCAGGATGCTCTGCCGCGTCTCGTCGTACAGCAGCTCCCGATTGTGGCGGAAATAGGCGTCGCAGCCGAACTCGCCCACGTACCAGGACGTATCGTAGCCCGCGGTGATCTCCGTCACGAACAGCACCAGCTCCTGGCTTTGGCCGACGGCCTCCTCCAGAAAGCGAAAGGCGCTGTCGAACATGAGGCTGGTCTCGCCGGCAAGGCTCTCCCGCCGTGCCGTCTCTTCGGCGAAGAGATCGCGCAGCGCGTCCATCTGCGCCTCCGGCTCCAGAATCCCGTCGAGGGCTTTTTCATAGGCGTCCCACTTGTTGATCTCCGCCTGCAGGAGGTTTTTCTGCTCCCGATCCTCCTGCCCCGCGTCGGCGGCGCGCTTGAGCGCCGCGCGGCGGACGGCGATGAGATCGCGCAGGCTCTCCGCGGGCGCCTCCGGCAGCCGCGCCTTGATCCCGGCAAGCCCGTCGTACAGCGCGCCGCACAGCGCGTCCTGCCGCCGCGTCTCGCGGGATGCCTCGGACAGCCGCGACAGCAGCAGGCCCATCACCGCCAGCTTTTCGTCAAACGGCGCGGCGGCAAACTCCGTGATCGTCACCTGCGGGACACGCCCGTGGAGAATGTCGTCGATATGATAGACCTGGCGGTACTTGTTGTAAAGGGCGTAATAATTGGTAAAGTCCCGGGCGACGGCGGGCATTTGCAGGTACTGCACCGCAAGCTCCGTATCCGGGGCGATGCCCAGCGCCTCGTAGGCGTACAGGATCTCGCTTAAGTCCTCCCAGCCGCGGGCGGTGGCAAACTGCATCCCGTCGGCGCTGTTTTCGATGCGGTAGAAGTTTTCCTTCTTGAGATCAAGATAGGAGATCACAGCCCCGTGCAGACCCTTTCTGAGGGCGTATTCCTTCCAGACCGGGAAGTCCTCCTCCACCGTGATGCGCTTGACGCGGTCGAGCGTCACCACATCGAAGTCGCGCACGGAGCGGTTATACTCCGGCGGGTTGCCCGCGGCGACAATGAGCCAGCCCTCCGGCAGTTTCTGGTTGCCGAAGGTCTTGCACTGCAGAAACTGCAGCATCATCGGGGCCAGCGTCTCGGACACACAGTTGATCTCATCGAGGAACAAAATCCCCTCGCGGATGCCGGTTTTTTCCGTCAGCGCGTAGACCGAGCCGAGGATCTCACTCATGGTATACTCGGTCACGGTGTGCTCCACCCCGTCGTAGACCCGCTTTTCGATAAAGGGCAGGCCGATGGCGCTCTGCCTGGTGTGGTGGGTGATCGTATAGGACACAAGGCCGACGTTTTCCTCGGCGGCAATCTGTTCCATGATCTGGGTCTTGCCGATGCCCGGCGGGCCGATCAGCAGCACGGGGCGCTGCCGGACGGCGGGGATGCGGTAATTGCCCAGCGCGTCCCGGCTGAGATAGGCGCGCAGGGTGTTGCGGATCTGTTCCTTGGCTTGCTTGATGTTCATATCGTTTCCTCACAGTTCAGGCAGCTCTTGCAGGATTTCCTCCTGCCAGAATTCGTCGAAGTTCTCCCGCTGTTTTCTCCATGGCAGCGAGGGCATGATGCGGATGGCCCAGGGGGGGATCTTCACGGACAGCGGCGGCTCTTCCAGCAGAATAAAGGCCGTCTCATACTCGGGGCGCTTTGTCGGGTAAATCCCCATGCCGTCGGTGAAGTACAACAGGCCGCGGAGATTGGTGAAGCTCCCGGACGCCACCAGCTTGTCCACATGCTCAAACACCGGGCGGAAGTCGGTGGCGCTGCCGCCGGAGAGGGTCAGCTCCTCCATGTAGCGCCGCAGCTCGTCCAGACTGGCGATCTTTTTGTCCGAGCGGAGCTGATCGTCGCATTGCAAAATGTGGATATTGAGCTTGCGCGTAAAGGTATCGGCGGAGCGGAGGATCGCGTAGGTGGTGGCGAGAAATTCCCGCACCAGCGTGCCGGAGGTGGACATGGAGGTGTCAATGGCGATGACAAAATCCTCAATGCGTTTTTCCTCGCGGGTCTCGGGCGGCTCGATGAGGGGCATGTTGCCGTAACGCATGAGCCCGTAGGTGTAATAGATATAATCAAAGGCATCCGTGTCCGCGTGCAGCACCTCGCGCGGGGCGGCGAAGCGGCGGAGGAATTTGCGGTAGTCCACATCGTCCCGCGCCGCGATGGAGAGCTGCTCCATCACGTTTTCGCCGCCCGCTCCGTGCTCGGACACGAGGCTGTCCATCGCGGTCTGGGAGCGGGAGGCCGCGTCCTGCCAGTGCTGATCCTGCCGCTCGCTGCGTTCGCGCTCCTGCTTCTCCTCCAGATCCCAGAGGCCGTGGTCGTCCATGGCGAACAGGCGCTGGAGACTTGCGATTTTGTATTCCGGCGGCCTTTCGCGCAGCAAGAGACGATAGATTCCCTCCGCGCTCAGCACCTTCATCTCCCGGCGGCACTCGGCGAGGAACATCTCCTTCGCCGGAACGGCGCGCTGCGAAACACAGGCATAGGGGAGGGCGTCGATCACGCTCTCGACTGCCGCGTCGCAGGCCAGATCCCAGAGCGCCGCGTCCCGTCCCCGCCGCTTGGCAAGGTGGCGGAACAGGCAGTGCAGCACCATGTGCAATGTCAGGCGCGGCGAGAAGCGCTCGCTTTTCAGAAACCCGGAGGCAAGATATGCGCCGCTGTAATACAGCGTCTCGCCATCGGTGGCGGCGCTGGTGGTCACGTTCTCGCCCGGCTCCGGCACGAGCGCGCACAGCGGCCCGCTCAGATAGGGCAGGGCCAGGCAGAGCTGCGTCCTGCCAGAGAGCAATATATCCCGCCCGACGGCGGACAGATTATCAGTGTTGTTCATAACGCAAACTTTTTCGCTCTCCCTGCACCCGGGGTGCCGCGCTTGCGTTCCAGCAGCATGGCGGTGGCCTCGGTCAGACGGCGTTCCCTGGCCTCGTTCAATGCTTTTTCCAGCGTCTGCGTGTCCGGCGACCCGAGATCCAGCAGCATTTTGAATCCGCGCATGTCCTTTTCGCGCATGGCGAAGGACAGCGTGTCCCCGATTCTCGCCCGCAGATACTCCGCGTACCGCGCCCGCGCCTGATCGGACAGCTCCGCCGGGTAACGCAGCCGGCAGTACGCGAGGCGCAGGGCGCTGTCCTCATCGTGCTCGGCGGCGAGATAATCCTGCCACAGCGCGTCATAATCGGAGACGAAAAGCGCCTTGTCGCGGAAAATGTTGTGGTAAGTGTAGGCCCTTCCGCTGATCCAGAGCTGGAAGTAATGGGCGGGGCGGTTCTCGGTAAAGCTCTCGACATATTCGGGGAAAAGGAGACGCAGCGTGTCTCCGTCCGGGCGGCGGATCGTCACATCCAGCTCCTGCTGGAGACTGCGCACGATGGAGGCCAGCGCCGGGCCCTGCTCCGCGCCGATCCGCGTGAGCTCGATGTGCGTGAAGCTGCGGCAGTTCATGAAGCTCGCGCTGCCGGTTGTCTGAAGGCTGTCGTGAAAGCGCAGCGTCTCCATGGCGCGGAGATTCATAAAACAGTAGTCGCCGATCTCCCGCAGCGTTTGCGGCAGCGTCAACTCTGTGATGTTCCGGTTGTCCCAGTCCTCGTTTTCCGCGCCGCCGAGAATGCGAACTTCCTCTCCATCCAAAGGCGCAGCGCCGAAGGCGAGGGAGCGGTTATGCAGCGCCGTGACCGGGAGGCCGAAAATCTCCTCCGGCAGCGCGGCGCGCCTGTCACAGGTGACGGCGCGCAGAATGGTGACGCCGCCCTCGTCCCGCCGCACGGTGAGCCGCCAGTTTGTAAGCCCGCTGATCGTTTCCAAGTCTGATTACCCCTGTATCGTTGTTTTTTCCACTATACCTTTTTTTGCGCGCCTTTACAATAGAAAGGTAGAAAAAAAGCACAGTATGGGGTATACTGTGCGTAGATGACATGTGCGAGAAAGGAGCGCATTTCCCATGACCGATTACGAAAAACTCTGCGCGGAGCTGAAAGCCCTGACGGACGGGGTGCCGCACAGGATCGCAAACCTTGCCAACGCCTCGGCGCTGATCTATAACAGTCTGGAAGACCTCAACTGGGCGGGCTTCTATTTCATGGAGGGCGGCCGCCTTGTTCTCGGCCCCTTCCAGGGAAAGCCCGCCTGTATCGAGATTCCCGTCGGGCGCGGCGTCTGCGGTGCGGCGGCGCAGGAGGGGAAGACCCAGCTTGTGCCGGACGTGCATCTCTTCCCCGGCCACATCGCCTGCGACAGCGCCTCCAATTCCGAGATCGTCGTCCCCCTGCGCGTCGACGGGGAGATCGTCGGTGTTCTCGATATCGACAGCCCCTGGCCCGGCCGCTTCACCGAAGAGGATCAGACCGGGCTGGAGGCCGTCGCGGAGATCATCGCTCAGATGCTCACGCGCTGCTGAGTCTCTTCTTCCTCATCGTCATGACGGCGCGGCGCGCTGCGGCGGGGGTCGAAGTCCCGCAGATCGATCCCGGTGAGCTGCTTGGTTACCCAGACGAAGAACAGCAGCACCAGAATCGGGATCACGCAGGAGGTCACGATCATCACGGCGAGGGATTCGACAAAGCGGTTCAGGATCTTGGCGGCTTTGTCGCTCAGCGTGTCCTTCGTCTCGGAGAGCTTGTTGAGGATCGAGTTGATCACGCCCGTGTTCTCCGCCTCTGCCTCGTTGAGCTCCGTCGTCTCATCGGACAGCTCCTCCGCCGAGGCAAGCGTGCTCTCAATCGACTGGCGGTAGGTGTCGTACACGAGATCGGAGGTGTGGATGCTCAGCGGGATGACCAGCAGCATGGCGATGCTCATGATCAGCAGCTTCATGCCGTGCCGGTCGAAAAGCCGGGGGTTCCAGACCCGCCCGAGGATGAACAGCAGGCAGGTGAGCGGGATCAGCCCCCGAAAAACCCCCATCGGTACAAGCGTCAGCATGTATTTCTCGGCGTAAAGGACGCAGAGGATCATCAGGAAATACTCCGAGAAGTCCGCCAGCTTTTCGGCGATGGGCGTGGCGGTGTCGCCCGGAATGGCGGAAATCCCGGCGGAGGTCACGGTGGACGCCGCCATCAGCTTCAAAACCGTCTCCGTTTTTTCATCCAGCGAGGCGGTGTATTCCGTGTAGCGCTCCGGCCGGGTGAACCTGCTCGCCAGCGGGCCGATGGAGGCCGCCGCGAACACGATGAGCGACAGGCAGATAATGATTTTTGAAAGTGTTCTGTTCATGGTTCCCTCCTGTTTCACTGGTAAAGAAAAAGAATAAAACCGTCGAATTATCATTCTTTATACCACAAATCCCGCACGACTTCAACAAACGGAATGTGAACGAAAGGAGAACGTGTATGAAAAAGCTGCTCTCTCTTCTTCTGGCGGCGGTGCTGATCGCAGGCGTCGTCCCCGCCGCGTCCGCCGACGAGCCCGCCTTCTCCGACTGCGTTGAGGCACAGGCCTTCGCCGTGGCGATGGCTCTTTACGACGGCGGCTTTCCGGAGGATATTACGCCCGCGAACGACGATTTCCTCTGGACGGCGACCGGCTGGTACGCCGCGTGGCTGTACCGCACGGAACATATCGACCTGCTCGAGGATGCGCAGATCCGCGATTTTCAGCGCTCCCTCGGCGTGCGCGGCGCAGCGCCGATGTCCGTCGAGCTGCTGGAGAGCATCTACGGCGCACGCCTCCTGCGCAGCTCGGGCGGCAGCATGGGCTATGATTTCCAAAAGCAGAAGACCCGCGCGGACGAGCTGCTGGGTGTTACCGTGGAATTCCTCCTGGACGCGCCCGAGCCCTACGAGGCGGCGGCGACCGTGCGGCAGCATTACGCGCTCAACGCCGTCTCCGATCGGCGCTATCTCCTGCGCTTTACCCGCAACCGCGATGCGGGCAGCGCCTTCCCCTACAGCCTGCAGAACGTCAAAACGGAGGATCTGCGGCCCGCCATGGATCCGGCGCTGGACTTTGACTGGGACGGGCTGCTGGCGGCAAACTCCCTGAAAAATGTTCTCTCCCTGTGCGGCTGCGTCAGGATTCAGAACAACGTGGAGGGCAGCCTGCCGATCCGGATTTTCCGGCATGACGGCAAGCTCTGCATCCTGCGCGGGGAAGGGGACTATGTCGAGGGCGAATACCGCGGCTGCTGGTTCCGCTATGAGCCCGGCGAGGACGGGAAGCTGCGCCCCCGCATCTCCGGCTTTGACGCGGCCTGCGGGGATGAAAAATCCCGGGACGACTACATCTCCAACTATCTCTACGGCGCGGCGATCGTGGATCTTGACCGCGTCGACGGCGATCTTATCCGTACGCACATCACCTATACGGGCGACTGGAACGAGGATGTCGCCATAGACCGGGGCGTGCTGTTCCTGCGGGAGATGCGCAGCCGGGTCGACGAGGAGACAGCCCCCGTCGTCCTCAGCTTCCGCTATGACGAGACGCCGCCCGCCGCGGAATACCTTGACAGCTGGAACAAACCGCTGCGCCATGTGAATCTCATCTGGGAGGACTGGTACAGCGGCGGCCCGCATATCCGCCGCGAGACGGTGGAGGTACCGGCCGACTGGGAATATCTCCCCTGGGAAGCCCGCTGGGGCGACTACACCATTTATATGAACGAGGGCTATACCCGGCCCTACGCCTACCCCGGCGACGGCGTGGAGTATACGCTGTGGCTCACTACAGCGAAGGGATAGAAGAAAGTGTGGAGTGTGAAGAATGAAGTTAAGGTGCGCCTGCGGCGCGATTTGTAATTGTCCGCGAAGCGGACTCCGCAACTCCACTTTCCACTTTTCACTCTCCACTTTTGTTCTTGTGCTTTCCGCAAAGTATGCTATAATACTTAACCGTTACGACAGAAATAACCAGAAAGGGTTTTGAATCCATATGCTCGAACTGAAAAACCTCTGTTTCGGCGTCGAAAACGAGGACAACAAAAAAGAAATTATCAAGGATGTGAGCTTTATCGTCCCGGACGAGCAGTTCGTCGTCATCACCGGCCCGAACGGCGGCGGCAAGTCGACGCTTGCCCGCCTCATCATGGGCATCGAAAAGCCGAAGTCCGGCCGCATCCTTTTGGACGGTCAGGACATCACGGACCTTGGCATCACGGAGCGCGCGAAGCTCGGCATCAGTTTCGCCCTCCAGCAGCCCGTGCGCTTCAAGGGTATCCACGTCGTCGACCTGCTGCGCCTGGCCTCCGGCAAGGATCTCTCCGTGGGCGACGCCTGCGAATACCTCTCCGCGGTCGGCCTCTGCGCGCGCGACTACATCAACCGCGAGGTAAACGCCAGTCTCTCTGGCGGCGAGATGAAGCGCATCGAGATTGCCACCGTCCTCGCCCGCGGCACCACCCTCTCCGTCTTTGACGAGCCGGAGGCGGGCATCGACCTCTGGAGCTTCCAGAGTCTCATCAAGGTCTTTGAAGACATGCAGAAGCGCACCCACGCCTCCATCCTCATCATCTCCCATCAGGAGCGCATTCTGGAGATCGCCGATTCCATCATCCTCATCGCCGACGGGCAGGTGCGCGGCCAGGGCAGCAAGGAAGAGATGCTGCCCGAGCTCATGAAGAGCACTATCCCCGTCACCTGCAACCGCATTCTGGAGGGAGGCGTGAACCATGCTGACTGAGATCCAAAAGCAGCTCCTGGCGGAGATCGCCGACCTGCACAAGGTGCCCGAGGGCGCCTACAACATCCGTGCCAACGGCGAGGCGGCGGGCCGCAATTCCACCGCCAATATCGAGATCAGCTCCAAAACCGACAAGCCCGGCATCGACATCCGCATCAGGGAAGGCACGAAGAACGAGAGCGTCCACATCCCAGTCGTCCTGTCCCAGAGCGGGCTGAAGGAGGTCGTGTACAACGACTTCTTTGTCGGCGACAACTGCGACGTGGTCATCATCGCGGGCTGCGGCATCCACAACTGCGGCGACCAGGACTCCGCCCATGACGGCGTCCATCGCTTCTTCATCGGGAAAAACTGCAAGCTTAAATACGTTGAGAAGCACTACGGCGCGGGCGAGGGCGCGGGCAAGCGCATCATGAACCCCCGCACCGAGGTCACCATCGGCGAGGGCAGCAGCGTCGAGATGGAGATGGTGCAGATCAAGGGCGTGGACGACACGAAGCGCTCCACGGTCGCCATGCTCGAAAAGGGCGCGCGGCTGGTAGTCCATGAGCGCCTTTTGACCCACGGCGAGCAGCGGGCCGAGAGTGACTACACCGTGGAGCTCAACGGCGAGGATTCCAGCGCCGACGTGGTCTCCCGCTCCGTCGCCAAGGAGAAGAGCTATCAGATCTATCGCTCCCGCATCGTGGGCAACGCCCTCTCCAGCGGACATACCGAGTGCGACGCCATCATCATGGACGACGCGAAGGTACTCGCCATCCCGGAGCTCGAGGCCAACTGCATCGACTCCGCCCTCGTCCACGAGGCCGCCATCGGCAAGATCGCCGGCGACCAGATCATCAAGCTCATGACCCTCGGCCTCACCGAAGCCGA
>CADAPH010000053.1 GCA_902789745.1 Oscillospiraceae bacterium
GAGGCGCACTGGATCTGGGGCGGCGGCTGGCTGAGCAGACTGGGCTTTCACGACTACGCGGGCTCCTGCGCGATCCACATGGTCGGCGGCATCGCGGCCCTGGTCGGCGCGATCCTGCTCGGCCCGCGCCTCGGCAAGTATGTGAAGGACAGACGAGGCAAGGTCGTGAAGGTCAACGCGATCCCCGGTCACTCCATCCCTCTCGGAGCGCTCGGCGTGTTCATCCTCTGGCTCGGCTGGTATGGCTTCAACGGGGCCGCCGCGACGACGCCGTCCGAGCTCTCGTCCATCTTCCTCACCACGACGATCGCGCCCTCGGTCGCAACGTGCACCACCATGCTCTACACCTGGAAGAAAAACGGCAAGCCGGACGTCTCCATGTGCCTCAACGCGTCGCTCGCGGGTCTCGTGGCGATCACAGCGGGCTGCGACGCGCTGGACGCGCTGGGCTCCGTCGTTGTCGGCGTCGTCTCCGGCTTTCTCGTCGTCATCGCGGTCGAGGTTCTCGACCTCCGATTCCACATCGACGATCCCGTCGGCGCGGTGGGCGTGCACATGATGAACGGTATCTGGGGCACCCTCGCGGTCGGCCTGCTTGCGACGCCGTCCGCCCCCGCCGGGCTCGAGGGGCTTCTGTACACGGGCTCCTTCCGTCAGCTCGGCGTGCAGCTCGTCGGCTTTCTCGCGGTGGCCTCTTATGCCGCGGTGTTTATGCTGATTGCCTTCAGGCTGATCGGGAAATATCACGGCCTGCGCGCTGACCCCGCGGATGAAATGATCGGCCTGGACATCAGTGAGCATGGCCTGCCCAGCGCCTACGCGGACTTTGCCCCCGCAGTCGACAAGTACGCGGAGTTCGACGGGGGCGAGACGCCGACCGTCGTCACCGGCACGGTTCCGGCGGCCGAGGCCATCCCCGTCCGGCGTGAGCCGAGCCTCCATCCCGACGGGCATAAATACACCAAGGTCGAGATCGTGTTCAAGGAAGAGAAGCTGTATGCGCTCAAGGACGCCATGAGCAGACTCGGCATTACGGGCATGACGGTCGCGCATGTCATGGGCTACGGCATCCAGAAGGGGCACACGGAGTTTTACCGCGGCGTCGCGGTGGAGACCGATCTGCGGCCCAAGGTGCAGGTGGATATTGTGGTCAGCGCGATTCCGGTGCGCGATGTCATTGAGACCGCGAAGAAGGTACTTTACACCGGCCATATCGGCGACGGAAAGATCTTCGTCTATGATGTGGAAAACGTGGTCAAGATCCGTACCGGCGAGGAAGGATATGACGCCCTGCAGGATGTGGAGTAATACAGTTCTGCACGCGCGTATCAAATTTTTGGATAGGAGAGAATCATCATGTGTTCGATTATGGGCTTCACGTCCGGCACATTGACGCCGGAGCAATTTCAGCCGTTTTTTGAGCGCACGGTCTCCCGCGGCCCGGATATGAGCCGCGTGGAGCCGGCGGGGGAGGGCTATCTCTGCTTTCACCGCCTTGCCATTATGGGCCTGCACGAGGAGGGGATGCAGCCCTTTCATCTAAACGGCGATATGTGTGTCTGCAACGGCGAGCTGTATCTGTTTCGCCCGCTGAAAAAGGAGCTGGAGGACGAGGGCTATGCCTTTCAAAGCGATTCCGACTGTGAGATCATCCTGCCGCTCTATCATAAATACGGCGTGGAGATGTTCGCAAAGCTGGACGCAGAGTTTGCCATGATCCTCTATGATGCCGGGACAGACAGCTTCATCGCCGCGCGCGATCCCATCGGCATTCGCCCGCTGTTTTACGGGACGCTCCCGGACGGGACAACGGTCTTCGCGAGCGAGGCCAAAAACCTGGTGGGGCTCTGTGCGGAGATCAAACCCTTCCCGCCGGGACACTACTGGAAGGACGGCGCCTTTGTGCGCTATGCCGATCTGACCACAGTCGAGTCGTATATAGACGGGGATCTGGATGAGATCTGCGCGGGTATCCGCGAGAAGCTGATCCTCGGCGTGGACAAGCGCCTGGACGCGGACGCGCCGCTCGGCTTTCTGCTCTCGGGCGGGCTGGATTCAAGCCTTGTCTGTGCCATCTCCGCCAAAATTCTCGGCAAACATGTCCGCACCTTCGCCATTGGCATGGACGTGGACGCCATCGACCTGAAATACGCCCGCACAGCGGCGGACTTCATCGGGGCCGAGCACACCGAGGTCTATATGACCCGGCAGCAGGTGCTGGACTCTCTGGAGGAGGTCATCGCCGCTCTCGGCACCTGGGACATTACCACGATCCGGGCCAGTATGGGCATGTATCTATGCTGCAAGGCCATCCATGAGCAGACGGATGTGCGCGTTCTGCTGACCGGAGAGATCAGCGACGAGCTCTTCGGCTACAAATACACAGATTTTGCCCCGTCACCGGAGGAATTCCAGCGCGAGGCGAAGAAACGCATCGACGAGATCTATATGTACGATGTGCTGCGGGCCGATCGCTGCATCTCCGTCAATTCTCTGGAAGCCCGCGTACCCTTCGGCGATCTGGAATTTGTAAAGTACGTCATGGCGATCGATCCCAAACACAAGATAAACAAGTACAACATGGGAAAATATCTGCTGCGTCATGCCTTCGAGAAGGATCGCCTGCTGCCGGACGAGATCCTCTGGCGACAGAAGGCGGCCTTCTCCGACGCAGTCGGCCACTCCATGGTGGACGATCTCAAGGCCTATGCCGAGAGCCTGTACACCGACGGGGAATTTGAGCGCAGACGCATGGCCTATGACTACGGTCGGCCTTTTACAAAGGAGAGTCTGCTGTACCGCGAGATCTTCGAGAAATACTACCCCGGTCAGGCGGAGATGATCGCGGATTTCTGGATGCCGAACAAGAGCTGGCCCGGCTGCGACGTAAACGACCCCTCTGCCCGCGTGCTGACAAACTACGGCGCCAGCGGAGAATGACGGAGACCGGAATGTACGACTTTTCCGCAAATGAACCCTTAATGCCGTAGGGGAGGGGCACAAGCCCCTCCCCTACGGGAAATGCCGGGATTTGCGTTGCGTATTTTGCCGGAAAGACTTTGCGATTTCTATTAAGGAATAGTATCAAATACTCCAACCGGCGCTGGCGGCCTGAAGCTGGGCCATGTGCCGGAAAATGCTGTCGTCATCGGCGAGCAGCTCCTCGGGTCTGCCTTGCTCGGCGACTTTCCCGTCGTCCAGTACGACGATCTTGTCCGCTGCCTCCACGGTGCGCATCCTGTGCGCAATAACCAGAACGGTTTTCCCCGCGAGCAGGCGGGACAGGGCGCCTTGTACCTTCGTCTCATTCTCCACATCGAGAGACGCCGTGGCCTCGTCCAGCAGGACGATCGGCGCGTCCTTCAGCAACGCGCGGGCGATGGAGATACGCTGGCGCTCCCCGCCGGAGAGCTTGGCGCCGTTTTCACCGATGGGCGTTGCGTAGCCCTGCGGCAGCTTTTCCACAAATTCATCGCAGTTGGCCGCTCCGGCCGCCGCGCGCACCTCCTCGTCCGTTGCGCCGTGCTTGCCGAGGCGGATGTTTTCCATCACGGTGTCGTCGAAAAGCACCACGTCCTGGAACACCATGGAGTAGTCGGTCAGCAGTGTTTCGGGGTCGATCGTGGAGATATCCACGCCGCCGACCCGGATGCTGCCGCGATCAAGCTCCCAGAGCCGCGCGGCCAGTCTCGCGCAGGTGCTCTTGCCGGAGCCGGAGGGGCCGACCAGGGCGGTCACTTCTCCCTCCTTCGCCGTAAAGCTGACGCCCGCCAGAACGTCATTGTCGTCATAAGCAAAGCCGACATTGTCCAACTCTATGTCGTGGCCGTCAGGCGCGAAGCGCTCCATGCCCTCCGCGGTCTTCGCGTCGTATATCTCCATGAGACGGCTGGCGGAGATCTGAGACATGAACATCTCCGCGATCAGGGCCAGCGCCTGGTCAAAGGGCGCGTAGACGCGGGTGATGACCAGCAGGAACATGAACAGCGTCATGAAGTCGATCTGTCCGGAGAGGATCAGTTTCGCGCCGGTGAGGATCGTGGTTGCGACGCCCAGGCGCATGATCACGCTGGCAGTGTTGACGAAGATGCCGGTGGAGAGCTCACCCTTGAGCATGGTCTGCTCGTGATAGTCGATCTTGTCGTTGAGCGCCTTCAGGAAGCGCTTTTCCTGATTGGTCGCCCGGATCTCCCGGATGTTCTCCAATGTCTCCTGAATCCCGTCGGAAACCTGAACCCCGGCTGCTTTGGTGATCTCGGAATGGCGCTTGGCAAGCTCCCGGCTGCCGAACAGGAGGGCGAAGGCCACCGGCACGCCCCACAGGCAGGCGAGCGCCAGCTTCCAGTTATAGGCGAAGAGCATGACGGCGATGATCGCCGTGGAGATATAGGAGCCGTATAAATAGCCTAAACAGTGGGACCAGACGTGCTCGAGGCGGTTTACGTCGCCCATAATGGTCTCGGTCAGATCCGCCAGGTCGCGCTTGCCGAAGTAACCGAGGGGCAGCTTGCGCAGACGCTCGGCAAGCGAGATGCGCGTATTCTTCACTTCCCCGTAGACAAGCCCGTAGGTCGCCATATACTGCTGCAGATGGGTAAAAAACGAGAGCAGCAGAAAAGCGGCGACAAGAAGCAGGATCGGAAGCGGGCGGGGGAGAGGCGCGCCGTCGGTCAGGGTGGCCACAAAGCCCTGCATCATCAGATAGAGGATGCCCATTCCGCCCATCACAACCAGGTTTACAACGACGGTCCAGAATGTGCCCGCCCTGGCGTTTTTCACGCCCTGATCGCTGAGCGCGTATTTGCGCTGAAACTCTTTTCCGAACATCTTAGTTTACCTCCTTTTCCGTGGAGATGCGCCACTTGACAGCCTGCCGGTAATCCGCCCACATGCGGGCATAGAGTCCGTCCGCCTTCAGCAGCTCTTCGTGCGTGCCCTGTTCGGCGACACGGCCCTTGTCGAGCACGATGATCCTGTCCGCGCCGACCACGGTGGACAGGCGGTGGGCGATCATGATGACCGTGCGCCCCTCGGTGAGCCTTGCGAAGGCCTTCTGGATCAGCGCCTCGTTCTCGGGATCGGCAAAGGCCGTGGCCTCGTCCAGCACCACGATGGGCGCGTCCTTCAAAATCGCGCGCGCCAGCGCCACGCGCTGCTGTTCGCCGCCGGAGAGATAAGTACCCTCCGTGCCGATCACGGTGTCGACGCCGTCGGGGAGCTTTTCGAGGATGTCGTCACACTGCGCGGCGGAGAGCGCGGCCTGCGCTTCCTCCCGTGTCGCGTCCGGCCTCGCGGCGCGCACATTCTCCAGAATGGAAGCCTTGAAGAGATGGGTATTTTGAAACACAAAGGCCACCTGATCCATCAGCACATGGGGGTCCGTCTGCCGCACATCCACGCCGCCGACCTCCACGCTGCCGGAGCTGACGTCCCAAAAGCGGGGGATGAGGCTTGCCGCCGTGGTCTTGCCGCCGCCGGAGGGGCCGACCAGCGCCACCGTCTGTCCCGGTTCCACACGGAAGGACACATGATCCAGCGCCGGCAGCTCGGCACCGTCATAGGTAAAGCTCACGTCCTTGAACTCCACGCCGTTGTCCTTCGGCGTCCGGGGATCATCCGTGATCTCCAGCGTCGGCGCGCTCATGACCTGCGCGATGCGTCCCAGCGCGGTGCTTGCCAGCATCATGCCGCTGGCGGCGAATATGATCCGGGCCAGCGCCGTGGAGACGATGGCGGAGAAGACCGCGTAGAACGCGAAGTCCGTCAGGAAGGACGCAAAGCTGCCCTCCTTCAGCGCGGCCGGGGCCAGGAGCAGCGCGACGGGGACGAGAAAGACGAAGGCTCCCTCCGTGGCGGTCAGATTGATCGCCTGCGGCACCCGGCAGACCTCGCCCTGATAGTGCTCCGCTTTGGCGCTGTAATCCTCAATGGCCTGCTTGAAGGCCCGGAAGGAATACACGGTCTGCTGAAAGACCTTGACCACGGGGATGCCGCGCACATATTCCGTCCCGGCCTTGCTCATGACGTCCTGCGCCGCCTGATACTCCGCCATGAGACCGGCGTTTTTGCCGCCCATCATGGAAAACATGGCCAGGACGGAGACCACCGCCGCAAGCAGAGTGCGCCAGCAGCGTCTCCGTCTCGGCGGCCGCGCTGTCCAGGCGGTTGCGCAGCAGACCGGAGGCGTTGGAGTCGAAGAAGCCCAGCGGCGCTTTCATCAGGTGCGCCATACCCCGCTTGCGGATGTTGGAGGCCGTGCGGAACGCGGCCAGATGCGTGCACATCAGCGCCGCGAAGTAAACCGCGATGCCGGCCACGGCAAACGCAAAGGCCATCCAGCCGTAACGCGTGATCCCCGCTGCGAGCGTCCAGCTCGGCGCCACGGCGATGAGATCCCGCGCGGCAAGCCAGATGCAGATATAGGGCGCCATGCCGAGGATCATGGCGACTGCGGACAGGCCCAGACCCAGAAAGGTCAGCTTCTTATAGCTGCCCGCGTAGCCGAGCAGGACAGCCAGGTCGCTTTGTTTCTTTTCCTTCATATGCATTTCTCCCTTGAAGTTCGTTGGCTGATTGGCGTAGGTTAGATATGTCTAATACCACGTCAACGTTTTGCCTATCCCAAAAAGAGGATAGGCGGATTTGCCCTTTGATACAGGGCTTTTATTGCCGTTCAAAATTAAAGATTTCTAAGTAAATATTAACACGTTGTACTTGCGTTGTCAAGCACTGTGCCGCAATCATACTGATGGAAAAAAGCTTATAAAGATTTTTCGTTCTCCATTCCAATTTATCGGAATGGCCGCATTGTGCGCACCTTATCTGCTTGAAACGGGAATACCTGCCCGAAAGCGGATCATTCCCGGCTGTTCCGTGCTGACAGTGATCTCGCCCCGGTGATTTTCCACAATCGCCTTTGCGATGGACAGGCCGAGCCCGGTGCCGCCGGTCTCGGTGGAGCGCGAAGCATCCGGCCGGTAAAAACGGTCGAACAGGCGCTCGGGATCGTCAGGGATCGTCTGGCTGCAGATGTTTGAAACCTCGATCAGGGCATTGCGGTTCTTCTGCTGCACATGAAGCCGCACTTCGCCGCCCGGGTCGGAATATTTGAAGGCGTTGTCCAGCAGGATGGAGATCAGCTTCTGGATTGAGGCTCTGTCGCCCAGCAGCTCGATGTTCTCCCCGATCTCTGTCCGATAGTCTTTCCCCTCCGCCTTGGCCCGCGCCTGAAAGGACTCCGCCGTCTCCCACGCCGCCTCACTCAGGGAGAAGCACGACGTTTCGGGGAAGGGCGTTTCCTCGTCCAGCCGCGAGAGTGTGACGAGATCGTTGACCAGCTTTGTCAGTCTCGCGGCCTGGGTCTGGATGTTCGCGATCCATTCGTCGCCCTCATGCTCCATGGCGGCGATGTCCGCGCTGGTCGTGATGGAGGTGATCGGCGTTTTGAGCTCGTGTCCGGCGTCGGTGATGAACTGCTTCTGGCGCTCGATGTTTTTCATGTAGGGTCGCATGGCGGGTTTGGACAGCAGCAGAACCAGCAGCGTCACGCAGGCGAAGCTGCAAAGGCCGATCAGCGCGGAGGCCAGGAGCAGCTTGCTCTGCTGCCGTGTTTCCGCCTGGATATTCAGGAAGACCAGAAGCAGCTCATCTTCCTTTTCCGCAACACGATAGCGGTAATTTCCGATCCGGCCCGCTTTGCGTTCGGAGGAGAGAACCTGCCTTGCATAGGCGTCCGCCGTCTCTTCGTCCACGGAATTGATGAATTCATGACCGAAACTCCTGACGTTTCCGTTCTGATCGCAGCGCACAACAAAGAAGCGGCTGGTGAATTCACTGCCGGGGCCGCCTGCCCAGGGCATCTCGTTGATCGGACGGGGCCGCGGTTCGCTTTTCGGGGTAAGCTCATACTCCAATATCCCGTCGATCACGCGCTCCTGGGCGCGCCGCGCCGCCTGGCAATTCAGCAGATTGATTCCCGCGATCAGCACAAGCATGACAAGACCGAAAGACAGCAGCGCCGAGAGGATAAACTTCTGCCGCAGTTTTTTCAGCATGACTGTTCCTCCAGCGCATAGCCCGCTCCCCGCACGGTGCGGATCTCCACGTCCGCGCCGACGCTTCTGAGCTTTTTTCTCACGAAGCCGATATAGGTCCAGACCACGTCGATCCCCACATCTGCCTCCAGATTCCAGAGCTTGTCCATGATATGCTCGCTGGAGAAAACATGGTGCGGGTGGCGGAAGAAGAGCTCCAGCACCTGAAACTCCTTGTTGTTCAGTCTCACCGCACTGTCCCCGCAGCGAAGCTCGTAGCTTCCGCAGTCGAGGGATGTGTTGCCGAAGGACAGCGTTTTGTCCGTATAGCCCGCGTTCCTCCGGACGAGCGCCCGGACACGGGCCAGAAACTCCTGGGTTGCGAAGGGCTTGGGCAAATAATCGTCCGCGCCGCGGTCAAGGCCCTCCACACGATCCGCGATCTCCGCTTTGGCCGTCAGCATCATCACCGGAACCTTTGAACCCTTCTCGCGAAGCTCCGTAAGTACAGACAGTCCGTCCTTTTTCGGCATCATGATATCCAGCACGACCGCGTCATAGGCGACGCCTTCACAATAGGCGAGCGCGTCCGCGCCGTCATGCACGATGTCCACGGTGAAATTGTTCTTCTCCAGCAGAAACTTCAGGCCTTTGGCAAGACCGACCTCGTCCTCGGCGATCAGTACGCGCATGTTGGCACCAGCTTTCTTTTTGATAGGGATATTCTATAAAGCGTACTTAAAATGAATCTGAAACAGATTGATTGTCTGGGGATGCGCCCAGGAATTTCAAGTAGATTTTAGCTCCCGTTGATAGAGTAACGTCATCCTGAGCAGGGAGGCGATGATCATGAAGACAATACGTTTCTATTTCAGCAAAAACGGAAGCGGCTGGAAATGGCTGTCAGAGACGCTCTATGTGTTTGCTCTCCTGTTGCCCGTTGCTGCCGCGATCCTGAATTAAAGGAGGCACGGTTATGATCAAACGGTTCTTTTCGCTTCGTGTGCTTCTGATTGTTCTTTGCTGCGCCGTCTTTCTCGGCGGCGTACTGCTCGGCGGTGCAAACAGCAGCACAGCCTCCGCGTCCGATCACGTCACGGAAACGTCGGCAGCAGAATCATACACCATCTCCTATGAGGATTTCAACCATGTAAAGCCCGGCCCCAGCGTGACCATGGCGCCGGAAGACCTGTCGCCCTGATCGTTTACAATCCGTTCATCTTTTTTTTAAGCAGATTTCAGGCGGCAGAGCTACATTGTCCGCATAACGAGCAAAGAAGCAGGTGACTGAATGGGAACAGAAACAATCAACTACCGGCACGAATGGAAGCATGAGATAAGCTTCTGCGATCTTCTCGCGATCCGTGCGAGGCTGCGGGCGGTCATGCAGCCGGATCCCCACGCGAAGGGCGGGCGCTACCTGATCCGAAGCCTCTATTTTGACAATCCCGGCGACAAGGCGCTGCGGGAGAAGGTGGACGGCGTCAACAGGCGGGAGAAATTCCGTATCCGCTATTACAACAACGATCCCTCCGTCATCCATCTGGAGAAGAAGAGCAGGCTGAACGGGCTCGGCACCAAGTTCAGCGCGAATCTGACAAAGGAGCAGGCACAGGCGATCGTGGACGGCGATCTGGACTGGATGCTCCGATCGGACGCGCCGCTGGTACGGGAGCTGTACTGCAAGATGATCTATCAGGGGCTTCGTCCCAGAACCATCGTGGATTACACGCGCGAGCCCTTTGTCTACGGCCCCGGCAACGTCCGCGTCACCTTCGACTATGACATCCGCACCGGCCTTGCCTGCACGGACTTTCTGAACCCGCGCTGTGTGACAGTCCCGGCCGGGGACGCCCCGATCATTCTGGAGGTCAAGTGGGATGCTTTTCTCCCCTCCGTGATCCGCGATGCGGTGCAGACGCCGGGCTGTCGCGTGGGCGCTTTTTCCAAATATGCACAATGCCGTATTTACGCCTGACATAATAAAAAGGAGTAAATTGACATGACCTTCAACGACATTTTCAAATCAAGCTTTCTGCAGAACGTGAGCGCCGTTCAGCCGCTGGACATGCTGATCGCGCTGACTCTGGCCTTCTGCGTGGGCCTGTTCATCTTCTACGTCTATAAGAGAACCTATCAGGGCGTGATGTTTTCTTCCAGCTTCGGCGTGACGCTGATCGCGCTGACCATGATCACGACACTGGTGATCCTCGCGGTGACGTCCAATGTGGTGCTCTCTCTCGGCATGGTGGGCGCGCTGTCCATTGTCCGTTTCCGCACCGCCATCAAGGAACCTCTGGACATTGCTTTTCTGTTCTGGGCCATTGCCGCGGGTATTGTGCTGGCGGCGGGGCTGATTCCGCTGGCGGTTTTCGGCAGCGTATTCATCGGCGTGATCCTGCTGCTCTTCGTCAACCGCAAATCCAGCGTGAATCCTTACATCGTCGTGCTGCAGTGCGAGAATACGGAGAGCGAGAAGGCGGCGTTTGACTGCCTTTCCGAGCAGACGAAGCGCTGTGTCGTGAAGAGCAAGACAGCGCAGAAGGGCATGATCGAGCTCAACTGTGAGATCCGTCTGACCGGCGACAACACGGACTTCATCAACAGGCTTGCGGACATGCCGGGCGTGCAGAGCGCGGTGCTCGTGAGCTACAACGGCGATTACATGGGCTGAGCGTCATGTCCACGAGCAAGTATTTCGAACGCGTCTGTGCCGCCGTCGTTGTGCTGGGCGTTCTCCTGACTGTCCTCTTCATGAACGGTTCGGCCTTCGGCATGCAGGCGGCCGACCGCGTCCTCGGCTATGAGAGCCGCCTGTTTGATCCCTCGCGGGTTCATACCGTCGATCTCGTGGCGGACGACTGGGAGGGCTTTCTCGAAAACTGCGAGAACGAGGAGTATGTCGCCTGCGCGGCGGTCATCGACGGCGAGAGCTATAAAAACGTCGCGCTGCGCGCCAAGGGCAACACCTCCCTCTCCTCGGTGCGCGCCATGGACAGCAGCCGCTACAGTTTCAAGCTGGAATTTGACCACTTCAACAAAAACGAGTCCTATTACGGGCTTGACAAGCTGTGCCTGAACAACATCATTCAGGACAAAAGCTATATGAAGGATTTTCTGACCTACCGACTCATGGAGCAGTTTGGCGTGGACGCGCCGCTGTGCTCCTACGTCTGGATCACCGTCAACGGAGAGGACTGGGGCCTCTATCTCGCGGTGGAGGGCGTGGAAGATTCCTTCCTGCAGCGCAATTACGGCAATGACGGCGGCGAGCTCTACAAGCCCGACAGCATGGGCATGGGCGGCGGCCGCGGCAACGGACGGGAGTTTGACATGGACGCCGTCCTGCAGGAGCTCTTCGGCGAGAACGTGGACGTCAGCGAATTGTCCGAAGAAGAAATCCGCGAGAAGCTGGAAGAGGCCGGATCGCCGTCCCCGGGCGGTTTCTCCGGGATGCCCGGCGGTATGTTCCCCGGAGGAGGCAGGCCGGACGGAAGTCAATTCGCGTCAGGCGATGGGGAGAGCTTTGATCCCGCAGACGGCTTTGCCTTCCCCGGCGATATGCCGCCCGGCATGGAGGACGCGCCCGGCGATGACTCCGCTTCCGGCAAAAGAAAAGGGCCGTTCGGCGGCGGTCCCGGCGGCTTCGGCATGGGCAGCGACGATGTAAAGCTGCGTTATACCGACGACGATCCCGCCAGCTATTCCGCCATCTTCGGCAATGCCAAGACGGTTGTGACAGAGCGTGACAAGGCTCGGCTGATCGTATCGCTCAAACAGCTCTCTGAGCAGACCGCGCTTGAGGATGTACTGGACATCGA
Source organism: Oscillospiraceae bacterium (assembly GCA_902789745.1). GTDB lineage: Bacteria > Bacillota > Clostridia > Oscillospirales > Oscillospiraceae > Limivicinus. The sequence goes on from CADAPH010000053.1 coordinate 11,855, forward strand.
CGAGGTGCTGCGCTACTTTGTGGTTCACAACTTCGTCGTCAACGGCGACAGCTACACCGGAAGCATGATCCATAACTACTATCTGCACGAGTCTGACGGAAAGCTGTCCATGATCCCCTGGGACTACAATCTCGCGTTCGGAAGCTTTCAGGGGAACGACGCGACTTCTGCCGCCAACGATCCCATCGATACGCCGCTGTCTGTCGGCAGCGGGGACAGCCGCCCGATGGCGGACTGGATTTTTGCGAGCGCGGAATACACACAGCAGTACCACGCGCTTTCCCGGGAATTCCTCGACAGCTTTGACCTCGACGCGATGATCCGCGAGACCGCCGCTATGATCGCCCCTTATGTGGAAAAGGATCCGACCAAATTCTGCACATATGAAGAATTTCAAACGGGCGCGGAAACCCTGCGGCAGTTCTGCTCTCTCCGCTGCGAGAGTGTACAGGGCCAGCTTGACGGGACGATCCCCGCCACCGACGAAGGGCAGAATGACGATCCGGGCGCCCTCGTGGACGCCTCCGGGCTGTCGCTCTCCGATCTCGGCGGCATGGGCGGCGGCTTCGGCAAAGGCGGCCCCGGCGGCGATTTCCCCGGCAGTGAACCGGGAGGCAAACCGGGTGAAAAGGAGTTTCCGGATAATCGAGAGTCAATGAAGCGGCCCGCCGGGGATGCGCGCGCCCCGTCTGACAGCAGCCGGGACGCGGCGCCGGATTTCCCCCGGGAAGGCAGGCCGCAGGACATGCGCTTCCAGGATGACGCGGGTTTCAGCGGCGGCCCTCCGGGTTTTCCGGGCGGCGCACAGGATGAAACGACAGCCCGCGCCGTGACGCAATCGGATTGGATCATGCTCGGCGTTTGTTTCGTGGTTCTGCTCGGCGGCATTTTATTTGCCAAAAGATATTTATATCTGTAAGAATACCGAAGACCATAAAAAAACAAAGGGGATGCAGCACAATACGCAAATCCCGGCATTTACCGCAGGGGAGGGGCACAAGCCCCTCCCCTGCGGTATTGGGATATCATACGTTCTTTTCTCCCTCGCGTTTGTCGCCGCTGTAAAGCTCCTTTTCATGCAGGAAGCCCCAGTTCATGATGGCGTAGAATACAGGCAGCAGGCCGCGGCCCATCTCGGTGAGGGAATACTCCACATGAGGCGGAATTTCGTTGAACTGCTCCCGGCTGATAAGGCCGTCCTCCTCCAGCTCCCGCAGGGACTTGGTCAGCATTGTGTTGGTGATGCCGGGGAGCTTTTTCTTGAGCTGGCCGAAGCGCACGGTATCGCAGATGCACATCTCGTACATCAGCTGCAGCTTCCAGCGCCCCTGCAGCATCAGCAGCAGCGGCGTCACCGGGCAGTTCCCGTCCGGGGTGACGATCCCCTTTTTCACGTTGACCAGGTATTCCTCATAGCTCATATACTCACGCTTCATGCTGCGCTCCTCCAAATTTCTTCCAGCTCAGAACCCTTTGCTTCATACCGTCCACATCCAGCACGCCATAGGCAAAGCCCTTGCGAACCAGCTCCTCCGGCACGTACTCGTCGTATTTCTCAAACACCGGTACTTCCTTTTCATATACCAGCGCCAATGGATCAAACTCCTTTGCCGCTTCTTCACAGACGATCTCATAGAATTCCGCTTCGTCCGCCTGCATGGTGAACTGCATATAGTATGGTCGACTGGACTGCAAGCCTTTGAGTCCCAGCCTCTGTCCGCAGCGAAGCTTCAGAAAGCGTTCCATGGCGAGGAAGGCGTAGCTCCCCACCCAGGGGAACAGCGCCCACATTTTACCGCCGAGATGGACAAGAGGCCGCTCGGACATCAGCGACTTTTGGAAGGTCTCACGCGCGTCGGCCAGACGGCAGACTGCATGGGGCATCAAGTAGGGATAGGACTTGTTTTCCGCCAGAACCCGGTACATCCGTTCCAGAATGCGCGTGTGGATATCCCCGGCCACATCGCCGAAGTAGGCGGGGATATTGCCCTTGACCAGGGTACAGAAAAGCTCTCGCCGCTGATGATCCACGTCCTCCACCACCCAGACCCGGCCCGCGATGGCGATCTTATCGCCGACGGGAGGGGGCTTGACAATGGTGCCCAGCTGCTCGGAGCCGGAGCGAACGGTATATTCCACATTCTCCTGAAACACGGCATAGAACTTGTAGTTGTTCACCACACGCTCACCCGCGAGACCGACGATCAGCCCGCCGTTTTCGGTGCGGCTGATGTGGTCGATCCCGATGAGATGCCGCAGCAGAGTCTTGTAATCCTCCTGCGTGATGCGATGAAAGCAGCTCAGACTCAGCACACGGGAGGCAAGCTCCCCCGGCGTCATCTCTCCGTGGGAGGCAAGCGTGCTCATGGTCTGGTGATACAGCAGGCTGTAGGGCAGCCGATCCATGCGGGGCGGCTCCACGAAGCGCTCCTCAATATAAAGCTGCACCAGCGCGATGCCCTGGATCAGATACCAGGGGATGCTGTCCGGCAGCATGGCACGGGCCTCCTGGTGATCCTCCCGCATGACGAACCACATCTCCGATGGATCGCCGCGGCGTCCGGTACGGCCCATACGCTGCAGGAAACCGGAGACGGTGAACGGCGCGTCGATTTGAAAGGCCCGCTCCAGCCGCCCGACGTCAATGCCCAGCTCCAGCGTCGCCGTAGCACAGACGGACATGAACGAATCGTCGTCCTTCATCTCCTCCTCTGCGCTCTCGCGGTAGGAGGCGGAGAGGTTGCCGTGATGGATCAGAAAGCGGTCGGGCTCGCGGTTGACCTCGCAGTATTGCCGAAGCTGCTGGCAGACCGCCTCGCATTCTTCGCGGGAGTTGGTGAAGACCAGGCACTTCTTTCCGCGCGTATGCTCAAAGATATAGCCGATGCCCGGATCGGCGGCTTTCGGCGCTGAGTCGGTTCTCTCTTCCGCCGGCAGGGTATCTGCGGGAACGGCTTTACCTTCGTCGGCCTGCGGCGGCGTATTGTAAAAATGCTCCATGCTCAGCCGCCAAACCTCTTTGCCGCCGTCAAATTTGGGAATGACCGTTCCTCTGCCGCTTCCGGCGGCGAGGAACTTGCCCGCCAGCTCCGGATTGCCGATGGTGGCGGAGAGACCGATACGTTTCGGATCGCAGCCCGCCAGTCTGCACAAGCGCTCGATCAGGCAGAAGGTCTGCAATCCCCGATCCGCCCGCAGCAGCGAATGGATCTCGTCGATCACGATAAAACGCAGATCGCCGAACAGGGACGGGATCTCCATGTGCTTGTTGATGAGTAAAGATTCCAGGGATTCGGGCGTGATCTGCAAAATACCGGACGGCTTTTTGAGAAGCTTTCTCTTTTGCGTCTGATTGGCGTCCCCGTGCCAGCGGGTGACCGGGATACCCTCCTCCTCGCACAGTTCGGTGAGGCGCCCAAACTGATCGTTGATCAGCGCTTTGAGCGGCGCAATATACAGTACGCCCACGGTTTTGGACGGCTCCTCGTCCAGCAGCGTGAGAATCGGGAAAAAGGCCGCCTCGGTTTTCCCGGAGGCGGTGGAGGCCGTCAGCAGGACGTTTTGATCGGTGTTGAAAATCGCGTCTCCCGCCGCGTTCTGCACGGCCCGCAGGCTCTGCCAGCCGGAACGGTAGATATAGTCCTGAATAAAGGGCGCGTAGCGCTCAAACACGTTCATAGCGTAAACTCCACAAAGCCGCTCTCTGTTTCGTCAGACACGGCTTCCGACTTGACGTAGCTGAATTCATCCGATTCCAGCAGTGCGGCGATGCTCATCTCCGGGTGCTGGTACAGCAGATCAAGCAGCTCGATAAAGTCCCGGATCACCTCGCGCGGCGTGATGTTCTGATCCGCGCCGATGCGTCCGTATTCGACCTTGATAAAGCTGACCAGATCATCCGTTGTGACGCGGCGTGCATAGCCGTACAATCCTGCGTGCATCTCCGAGAGCTTTTCGCACAGCACCAGCATTTCCTCGGCGGTCAGCGGCTCGAGACGAATGACCGGAGCCAGCAGATCCCGCGCGCCGGGCCTGGAGAAGCGCCCCTCCGCGAGCCTCGAACGCAGCGCCTCATAACTGTAGATACCCCGCCGCTTGTCCTCCAGGGCCTGGGGCGTGGAGCCCATGAGGATGCCCAGATACTTCGCCTTGCCCTGCAGGGCGTCGTTATACATGGTCAGCAGCTTTTCGTAGTTATACTGGCGGGTGATGCTGTTCGGAATCTTGTAGATGTTCACCAGCTCGTCGATCATGATGAACAGTCCCGTATAGCCCGCCAGACGGAAGAAGGCGGCAAAGAGCTTCAGATAGTCATACCAGTCGTCGTCGGTGATGACGATGTTGACGCCCAGCGCTTCTTTTGCCTCACTCTTCAGGGCGTATTCGCCCCGGAACCAGCGCACGACCTTCGCCTTTTGCTCATCATCCCCGCTCAAATAGCCGCGATAATACATGGATAAGAGCTTGGCAAACTCAAAGCCGTGCACCAATTCGCTGACCGAGGCGGTCACCGCGTAGATTTTCCGATCCGTGGCAGCGGCCAGAGCGGGATCGTCCGGCGAAAGCCCGGTCTCCTGCATGGACGCTGACTGCACCGCGCTGATCCAGCGGTCGAGGATCAGCGTCAGCGCGCCGCCCTCGGGCTTTGTCTTCGTGGAGAGATTGGAGATCAGCTCCCGGTAGGTAGCAAGGCCCTGACCCTTTGTTCCCTGGAGACGGCGCTCCGGGGAGAGGTCGGCGTCCGCCACGATAAACCCCCGATCCATCACATAGTTGCGGATGGTCTGCAGGAGAAAGCTCTTGCCGCTGCCGTAGCGCCCCACGATAAAGCGGAAGGACGCGCCGCCCTCCGAAATAATGTCCACATCGTGCAGCAGCGCCTCGATCTCGCTTTTGCGGCCCACGGTGATATAGGGCAGGCCGATGCGCGGCACCACGCCGCCCTTTAACGAATTCAGTACCGTCTGCGCAATGCGCTTCGGCACCCGTTTATGCTCCTCCATGTTCGCTTCCTCCCAACAGTACGGTTAAATCTTCCCTATAATCCTCAACCAGCATCAGCCGATCATCCTCGCATACAACGACAGTATCGCCGATCTCGTCATACAGCGCCTCATTGAGGAAGTCCGCCGCAATGGACGGCATCATACGATTGACTGTCATGATTGCCGCCGCGTCCTCGCCCCGCAGGAGAGAACGGAGAATGCGGATCTGGACGTCGTCCAGCGGCAGGTCTGAAGGCGCCTTCGTCTCATCAGGCACGGCGGCCTCTTCCTGATCTTCTGTTTCATCCTCCGTCAGCAGACTGTCCCGCGTGCCGGCTGCGTCTCGGCGTATCCGCTCCAAGCCGGACAGGTCGATCTCAATCTTTGGCCTTGAGGCTTCCGCCTGCGCTTTTCTGTCCGCCTCGATCACAGCGTCGATGTAGATATCCGCCCATTCATCCGCGGGGTTCTCCCTGAGATACCGCCCGGTTTTCAGATAGCGGCGCAGCCTTGCGTCTGTCTCATGCAGAAAGCCCTGAAATCTGGCCTTGTCAAAGGACAGCGCGTCAAAAGCCCGTACCGTCCATAGCCCTGCCCTGCATCGGTAACTGCGGCACTCGTTCAGCATATAATCTCTGTCCGCTGATCGCCTCTGTTCATAATAAACGGCATTGGAAAGCGGGTACCAGCGGCGGGTTTTCTTCTCGCCGAAGCAGAGAGAAAACAGCTTCTTTTCTTCCCAACGATAGGCAGAGGCAGCCCGCCAGCTCTCTGCGAACAGATGCTTCCCACGCAAGGGGTCAAGCGCTATGACCGGCGACTGGGCAAGCTTTTTCCCACCGAACACGCAGAGTGCGGAGAAGGCCGCATCGTCCGAACACACATCCGGCTTTCGCAGTACGGCAATTGCCTCATCCCGTGCTGTGAGCTCAAGATCGATATATTCCCGGGCAATCTCCGGCGGCAGGTCATTCACCACGGCGTATTCCAGCATCCAGCGGCGCAGATTGACCCGCATCCGCCGATCGCCGATGCCGGAATCCAGAAAACCCCGCTCAAAAGCCAGCAGCTTTCGCAGCGCGTCCTCCGGCGACGAAGCACCGACGCCGTTGAGCAGTTCGTAGATGTAGATGTACGCCGCCGACGCGGCAATCGGCTGGAACTGTCCTTTGCGTACGCCGCTGCGCCAGGTGAAATATCCGCGAAGCTGCCGGGTGGTCAGGTCGCGATAGGTGGGAAAATACCGGACAAATTCGCCGGACCACGGCACGTCGTCCTCATAGTCCTGCATGAACACGGCCTGCCGATAAAAATTCCTTGCTCTGGATTCCTCCGATTCTCTGCCGTATTCAAACAGGCGGCGCATCTCCCGGAGCCGCTCGGGCATGTTTTCCCGATGCGGCTGATAGCTGCTTCCGGCAAAGGGCAGCGCGGTGTCCTGATACGATCCTTCGCCTGAAGGAAGCTGCGAGGCCAGCACAATGGTATAACCCTGCGGCGCGTTTAAGCGGATGGCCGAATCGAAGAGCGCGCAAACGGTTTCTCTTTCCGTGCGGCTGTCAAAGGCAACGCTGATCCACTTGCTGCCGTGCATGCGGATCGGCGGGGCGAGATATGATTTTGCATCCTGCACAAGGGCGTTGCTGCCGCATTTGAGGTCGCAGCGCTCAATCTCTGTTCCCGACTCTGTATCCCACTGGCGCATCAGCAGCGCGATCCATTTGCCGGTCTGCGGGTGGCAGAGCACGGAAAACCCGGGGAAGTCCGCCCATTTATGCTCTTCCCGGATCTGGTATTTTTCGCTTGCATAGGCTGTCAGCTCGGAAAGATCCATAGACACACCTCCTCGTTGATCTCTCAAGTACAAAAATTATACCATATCTGATTATAAAATCAAGTACGCAGATTCTTGCTGTATGGTGCGCTTGGTGATACCATGTCGTGCCGTGTCTCTCTGATCCTGATCGTGCCGTGTCTCTCTGATCCTGACATCGTGCGATAACTCTATAATAAATGTTGGGTGCAGCTCAGCCTTGCGGTTTCGCTGCCCCAACATTTAATAAACATATATTTTATAAAAAAACCATCGGCAATGGTATACAGGAGAAGGCTAAATCCGAGCTGAGAGCGCACGGATAAGCTGCGTTTTCAGCCTGCGCCGCACAGACTTAAAATTTAATCCGGAGCTCCTTCATCATGCAGTCGCGGCTGCTGCCGCCCACAAAGAAGCGGAACAGGCCGTCCTCCAGACGGTATTTGCCTTCGTTGTCGTAGAAGCCCAGACTGTCGAGGGGCAGGACAAAGATGACCTTCTTTTCCTCGCCGGGCTTCAGCTCGATACGGCGGTAGTCCTTGAGCTCCTTTACCGGGCGCACAAGCGAGGCGCTCACATCCTGCGTGTAGAGCTGCGCAATCTCCGTGCCCGTGCGTTCACCGGTGTTGCGGACGCGGACTGTGATCTCGAGACACTTCCCGATCTTGTGGATCTGCAGATCGTCGTAGGCAAAGCCCGTATAGCTCAGGCCGTAGCCGAAGGGATAGAGAGCTTCCCAGGGGGCGTCCAGATAGCGGGAGGTGAACTTGCTCTTGCTGCCGGGGCGGCCGGTGCTGGGATGGTTGTAGTACACGGGGCACTGGCCGGTGACGGCCGGGAAGGAGGACGAGAGCTTGCCGGAGGGATTCACATCGCCCAACAGCGCTGCAGCCACGGCGTCGCCCATGCGGATGCCGAGATGCCAGGCCTCGAGGATCGCGGGCAGGTGCTCTGCCTCCCAGCCGAGGGCCAGAGGACGGCCGTTCATCAAAACGGTCACGACCGGCTTGCCGGACGCGAGCAGCTTTTCCAGCAGCACACGCTGTTTGCCGGGGAGGGAGATGTCGGCCTTGGAGCTGGCCTCGCCGGACATGGCATCGGTCTCGCCAACGACGGCGACGATCACATCGCCCTCCGCGCAGGCGCTGGCAATTTCTTCTTCGTTGAGCTCGCCCTCGGGACCGCCGCAGGGGTAATAGCTCACGTTTGCCCCGGCGGCCTCAAGACCGGCGCGAATGGAGACGCAGTCCTCCGGCTTCCAGGCCATGGCCCAGGCGCCGCAGACCTCGTTGCGGTCGTCGGCCAGCGTGCCGACCAGGCTGATTTTCTGCTTCCGATCCAACGGGAGGATCACGCTCTCGTTTTTGAGAAGCACCATGGATTCCTCCGCAGCCCTGCGGCAGAGGGCGACATGCTCCTTCGGCAGGCCCTTCTCGTAGGCCTCGATCAGTTCCTCCGGCACATAGGGGTTGTCAAAGAGCCCCAGCCAGACCTTGACGAAGAGGATGCGGCGCACGGCCTCGTCGATGACTTCCGGCGGCACCGTGCCCTTCTCAACCTCAGCCTTCAGGTAATCCTTGTAAATATGCGTGCCCATATCCATATCCATGCCCGCAAGCGCGGCTTCAACGCCCGCGTCGCGATCGTCCTCGGCGATGCCGTGGATCACGCACTCGCGGATGGCGTTGGCGTCGCTGACCACGAAGCCATCCAGGCCGAATTCGCCCTTGAGCACATCGCGCAGCAGCCACTTGTTCACGGTGCAGGGGACGCCGTTGAGATCGTTGAAGGCGGCCATGACCGTGGCCGCGCCCTCATCCATGGCGGCGCGGAAGGCGGGCAGGTAGACATTATAGAGATTGGAGACCGACATGGAGGTGGTATTGTAGTCCCGCCCGGATTCGCAGGCGCCGTAGGCCACATAGTGCTTGGTGCAGGCTGCGACATAGTTCAGCAGGCTTGAGTGATCATTCTGCAGACCGCGGATCTTTGCACGGGCAAATCGGCTGCCGAGCAGGGGATCCTCGCCCGGACCCTCGGACACGCGGCCCCAGCGGGAGTCGCGCGCCGCGTCGATCATGGGCGCAAAGTTCCAGTTGATGCCATGGGCGCGGGATTCCCGCGCCGCCATGTGGGCCGTAACCTCAAAGAGGTCGTCGTCGAAGCTGCAGGCCTCGGCGATGGCGATGGGGAAGACGCTGCGGAAGCCGTGGATCACGTCGAAGCCGATGATGAGGGGAATACCGAGGCGGCTCTCTTCCACGGCGATCTTCTGAAGACGATTGTTTTCCCGGGGTTCCTTGACCATCATGCTGCCGACAAGGCCCGCGCGGATATCGTCCTCGTGATAATCCTGTTTGGCGTTGGCCATGATCTTTCCAAACTCCTCCTGGGAGATGCGCCCGTCGGTCAGCATCTCGATCAGCTCATGGAACGGGACATCAAAGCCGCCCACGATGGAGGGGGATTCCTGATTCATCTGGCCGATCTTCTCCTCCAGCGTCATGCGGGAGAGAAGATCCTCCACAAAGGCTTTCTGTTCCTGTGTCGGTTTCATAAGCGGTCTCCTTCTTTCACGTTAATCCTCGTACTCCGCCCAGGCGAAGACAGCGCGGTTTTCGCTCCTGCCGCCGTTGGCGCTGGCGAACATGCCCGGCATCTCGCCCACCATGCAGCCGACCTTCTCCGGGTTGATGACCGCGCCGTCCGCGCGGCCGAGCTCGGTCAGGCATTTCCACCTCGGGATCCGCCAGCATCTCCTCCGTGGTGTAGACCTTGGGAACGTTCCAGCGCGCCGCCGCGGCCTTTGCCGCTTCGACGTTCAGATCCGAACAACCCACCGGGCGAAGATTCTTGAACACGGGGCCGAGGGTGCCGAAGTAGTGGTCGCAGTATACGCCGGTGCCGATAACGCCATAGCCGAGAACTTTTTCCATAAGATTGCTCCTCTCATATGTAAATTGATGGTATCTGGTGCTTACAGCATATAAGATTTTCCACCGCCGCGTAGTGACATGTGTCATGTCCTGATATAAAAAAGCGGACGGCTCTTTGTATAGCTTTCACGAAAAAATCGGAAAGCG
>CADAPH010000054.1 GCA_902789745.1 Oscillospiraceae bacterium
ACTCCTTTCTCCCAACTGCCGTATCACTTTGCCACAAATGAGCCGTCAGTCAGGGTGTAGTATGAAGGATAAATTCCTCCTTCATACAGTACACCCTGGCGCAAATTTTGCCGGAAAGACTTCAAGGGTTTTATTTGAGAAGAGTATCATACAAGGGAAAGCGCTGACAGCGATAAACGGCCGGGGTCGTTTTTTCTCATGGATCGTTCCTGAACGCTGTCATGATGCCGGGAAAATAAATATAACAAATATAAGTTAGATATTGACAATAATGATGTTGAGTGCTAAACTACGTATGCCTTAAGGAAACTTAAGCAATTATAATACCCGATAATTAAAGATTACTAATATGAGTTAGCATATCTCAGAAAGGAGGGGACCCCATGATGCCCCTGACATTGACGGACACGGGCGAAGAGGCCGTGATCAGGCGGGTCGGCGGAAACCCGGAGACAAAAAAGCATTTGGAGGATTTAGGCTTTACCGTGGGGAGCTCTGTCACGGTGATGAACACCATCGGCGGCAATCTGATCGTGAAGATCAGGGAATCCCGCGTGGCGATCAGCAAGGAAATGGCCGCGAAGATTTTCGTTTGATTCTCCTGTGTCATCCTGGGCATTGGCAATGGCTCATTAAACGTGAAAAAACCTCGTGTTTTCAGATACCGCGACTTCGTTTCACGGTGCTCAAGATGACCGGAACAACATGGTTTAATTAAAATGAGGATAAAGGAGAGGTATGTATGAGAACACTCAGAGACGCGCAGGTCGGCCAGACGGTCAGGGTCGTCAGGCTCCATGGCGAGGGGGCCGTCAAGCGCCGCATCATGGACATGGGGATCACCCGCGGGGTAGAGGTTACTGTCCGGAAGCTTGCTCCTTTGGGAGACCCCATAGAGGTCACCGTCCGGGACTACGAGCTCAGTCTCCGCAAGGCGGACGCAGAAATGATCGAGATCGAATAAGGAGGCGGGAACATGGATAAGCAGATTCGCATTGCCCTCGCGGGCAACCCGAACAGCGGCAAAACGACCCTGTTCAACAAGCTGACCGGCTCCAACCAGTTCGTCGGCAACTGGCCCGGCGTCACGGTGGAGAAGAAGGAGGGCAGGCTGATCGTCGACAAGGACGTCATCCTGACCGACCTGCCCGGTATCTACTCGCTCTCGCCGTACACGCTGGAGGAGGTTGTCGCCCGGAATTATCTGATCGAGGAAAAACCGGACGCCATTTTAAACATCGTGGACGCCACAAACCTTGAGCGCAACCTCTATCTGACCACCCAGCTCACCGAGCTCGGCATCCCCGTGGTCATCGCGCTGAACATGATGGATCTGGTGCGCAAGGCCGGCGACAGCATCAATGTCAAGGAGCTTTCAAGACAGCTCGGCTGCCCGATCGTGGAGATCTCCGCCCTCAAGGGCGACGGCGTGAATGACGCGGCAAAAGCCGCCATCGCTGCCGCAAAGAATGGCAAGACCATCCCGCAGCACCGCTTCTCCGGCCCGGTGGAGCACGCCCTGGCCCACATCGAGGAGGTCACGGTACATGATCTCCCCGAGGAGCGGCAGCGCTGGTACGCCATCAAGCTCTTCGAGCGGGACGAAAAGGTCATGGAAAGCCTGCATCTCAGCGAGGAAGTCAAGGCCCACATCGAGCAGGACATCCGGGCAGCCGAGAAGGAGCTGGACGACGACGCCGAGAGCATCATCACCAACGAGCGCTATATCTATATCGGCGAACTGCTCAAGGGTATCTACAAGAAAAAAGGGAAGGGGCAGCTCTCCATTTCCGATAAGATCGACCGGATCGTCACCAACCGCGTCCTCGCCCTGCCGATCTTCGTGCTGGTCATGTGGCTGGTCTATGCCCTGTCCATGGGCGCGCCCATCGGCGACGGCGGCATTTCGATTGGCACCTTCCTGACCGACTGGACCAACGACGTGCTGGGCGGCTCGTGGCTTCAGGAGGGCTCCCGCGCGCTGCTGGAGAGCTGGAACGTCGCACCCTGGCTGGTCGGCCTGATCTCCGACGGTATCCTTGCGGGCGTCGGCGCGGTGCTCGGCTTCGTGCCGCAGATGCTCGTCCTGTTCCTGCTGCTGTGCATCCTGGAGGACTGCGGCTACATGGCGCGCATCGCCTTCATCATGGACCGCATCTTCCGCAAGTTCGGACTCTCCGGCAAGAGCTTTATCCCCATGCTGGTCGGCACCGGCTGCGGCGTCCCGGGCGTCATGGCGACACGCACCATCGAGAACGAGCGCGACCGCCGCATGACCATCATGACCACGACCTTCATCCCCTGCGGTGCGAAAATGCCCATCATCGGCCTCATCGCGGGCGCTCTCTTCGGCGGCAGCACCTGGGTCGCCACCTCCGCGTACTTTATCGGCATTGCGGCCATCGTCATCTCCGGCATTATGCTCAAAAAGACAAAGATGTTCGCGGGCGATCCTGCCCCCTTCGTCATGGAGCTGCCGCCTTACCATCTGCCCGCCTGGAGCAACGTCCTGCGCGGCGCATGGGAGCGGGGCTGGTCCTTCATCAAGCGCGCGGGCACGGTCATTGTCATTTCGTCCATCGTGATCTGGTTTTTGACCAGCTTCGGCTTTGTCAATGGGAAGTTCGGTATGGTGGACGCCCTCTACGAGGACGAAAGCCTTGTTACGGAAGCGTATACCGCGCAGGTTGCCGAGCGCATGGGCATCCCCGAGGACGAGGTCGAGCCCATGGACGACTCCCTCCTGGCCCGCATCGCGCAGCCCGTGTCCATCGTCTTCAAACCCCTCGGCTTCGGCGACTGGAAGCCCACCGCCGCCACCGTCACCGGTTTGGTTGCCAAGGAAGAGGTCGTCGCCAACTTCGGCATCATGTACGCCTACGACGATAAGGACGGCGAGGAAGAGCTGGAGGAGAACGGCAATCAGATCTGGGATCGCGTCGCCGAGGACTTCAACGCCTTCTCCGGCGGGCACGGCAAGCTTGCGGCCTATGCGTTCATGATCTTCAACCTCCTGTGCGCGCCCTGCTTCGCCGCCATCGGCGCGATCAAACGCGAGATGAACAGCCGCAGGTGGACCTGGTTTGCCATCGCTTATCAGTGCTGCTTTGCCTGGGTCATGGCCTTCATCGTCTGGCAGCTCGGGCGCGCGTTCTCGGGCGGCATGAGCGTCGTCGGCCTGGTTTTCGCCCTCGTCATGCTGGCGCTGATCCTCTGGCAGCTCTTCAAGCCCTATAAGGAAGCGCAGAAGCTGACCGTGAAATAAACCATCTTTCTTTCTCCATACGGCAGTGCGGTGAGGATTTGTCATTTTCCTTCACCGCACCGCCGCCGCTTTCAAAGGAGCTGATCCTATGCTTGCATGGCTTTCCGCCAATCTCATCAATATCGCGCTTGTCGCCGTGATCGCGCTGATTGTCGGCCTTCTGATCCGCGGTATGATCCGCGACAAAAAAGCGGGCAAATCCTCCTGCGGCGGCAATTGTGCCGGCTGCGGAGCCTGCGGCAAGTGCGGAAGGATTCCCGTAAGCGCAGATAAAAAAGAATAATACGAATCCTTAATAAGAAGTACAAAAGTCTTTCCGAGCAAAATTTGCGCCAGACAAGGCGGAGCCCGCAGAGCATAATGGACATATATGGTCAAGGGCTCCAACGCCGTATGGCACAAATTTTGCCGGAAAGACTTTGCAATTTCTATTGCGGATTAGTATAAAAAGTCCGGCGGGCTGCTTCCCGAAGATCGGGAAAACAGCCCGCCGGAGCTTCTCGACAGCGACGTCCCGTTCCGGGTGAGCGCACAGCCCGGCGGCAGCTTACGCCCCTCTCATAGAGGGTTCTGCCGCCGACGGGATACCCGAACAGGGCGCGCAGGAGGCTTTACGCGCGATGCTCCTTTGCATGTCTGCGGATCGCGTCAAAGCTCTCCTCGCTGAGGTCATGTTCGATTTTACAAGCGTCCTCCCGCGCCGTCTCGGGATTGACGCCGAGGCCGATCAACAGTTCCGTCAGAAGCTTGTGGCGCTCAAGCATCTTCTCCGCGATTTTGAGCCCCGGCTCCAGCAGCACGATCATTCTTGCGGGGTCATAGGTAATATACCCGTCCTCCCGCAGACGCTTGGTCGCGTAACTGACGCTGGGCAAGGTCACGCCGAGTTTGTCCGCAACGTCGACAGCACGGACATAGCCCCGCTCTTCCTTGAGCATCAGCATGGCTTCGAGATAATCTTCTGCAGATTCATGGATGTTCATATTCATCACCGTTTGCATCAATAAAATCTTTTCATGTGACAGCATCGTAATCACAATACAAGAATACCATGATTTCACATAAAATGCAAGAAGATAAAGGCCTACGCGTCTTCTTTTTGCCGCGTGAAGGAAGCTGTGCTGTGCTGCTGCGTGTATATGGAAAGCGATATTGGATCAGAATCAAAAAACACTTTGCGACAGGCAGAAAGCAGAATAAAAAGAAGTAAGCCCCGATCGTCATCATCAACAGATCAGGGCTTACTTCTTTAAATTTTTGGTATCTAACATCTTTTAACCTCTGCTTTCTTATATATAAAACCGCTGAACCAAACACCGAAACACTCAAAACACAATATCTGCGGCTCGCGCAATTCCCGTTAGGTGGGATAGACCTGATGTGGAGTACTTCTCTTTTTTGATCCTCAGCGGCTGTTTTACAAACACGCATTCTTTATCGTGTCTACATAATACACGAAAACCGCGAATTTGGCAAGAGGAAAAATGTACGAATTATACAAAAGATATTTATGAAAAATGACCATTCCCGCGGGGACCCTGGCGGCGCGATGGCACCGGCCAGGGCGCCCTTCGGAAAATCGCGGCGGGAAATGATCTCCATACGCTTTTCTTGATAGTTTTTGAATACAGCTCAGACTCTGTTTCCAAAGGAAACGAAATCCCGACAGCCGTCAACTGTTTCCCTGCTCACGGATGAAACTCGATTTCGTAGGAGATCTCCTGCTTTTCCCCGCTGTCAAGCATCTGAACGCCCGGCTTTTGTGCAAGTGTTCCCGTAAAGCCCGCGTCGTCGGTTCTGCCGTACCAGGGCTCGAGGCAGACGTAGGGACCCTTTGCGTTTGCCCAGATCGCAAGCTGCGGGAAGCCCGCGCAGTTCATGGTGACCCAGGGCCTGCCGTCCGGCGCGGCGATCTGAACCGTATCAATGCCCTGATCCTCAAAGATCCAGGTAGCCGGGATGTCCGCCTGATACGGTGCGGCGCCGTTTTTCAGCGTGAGTTTTTTCTTCTTGTCCGGCAGCGCGAAGCCTTCGCTGTTTGCGCCGAAATACCACAGCTCGTCATGGCCGGGAAAGACGAACAGGCAGTCTTCCTTTTTGACGTCACGCGGGGGCAGAAAGCCCGGATGCCCGCCGATGGAATAGTACATCCGACCGCTGCCCGTATTCTCCACCGTCCAGCCGATCCGCAGGGCGCGGGGCCGCGCGGCGTCGACGCTGTGCCGGACGGTGAGGCGGAAATCATAGGGGTAGATCCCCCTCGTCCGATCTGACGAGCAGAGACAGTGCGCAAGCGTGTCGGAGCTCTCCTCCACGCAGTCAAAATCCAGATCGCGCGCAAAGCCGTGCTGCGTCTTCATGGCGTACTCTCCGCCGTCTGTGCGGTATTTTCCGTCGATCACCTTGCCGACGAAGGGGAACAGAAGCGGCGCGTGCCGGTTCCACACGGCGGGGTCCGCCCACCACAGGCGCTCCATGCCCGATTCCTTATCCAGAACACGGCTCAGCTCCGCCCCAGCGTCGGCGATCTCGATTCGCAGGCAGTCTGTCTCAAGAATGTGTGTTTTGCCCATTGTTTACCCTCCTGATTTGTTTTTCCGGTTTGTGTATTCTTATTCTACCGTGAATCCGATATTTGTCAACATCGGCTTTCACCCATTGATTTTCCGCGTCCTTTTTAGTATGATAGAATACAATTTGAAGGGAGGGGGAGACATGCTCAGTGTTCAGGAGATTGACATTCCGCATTACAGCGCAAGGGAAGAGCTTTTGAATACAGCCACGCATGTGTTCGGCGCCGCGTTTGCCGTGTGGGTGCTCGTGTACGGGCTCAGGCTTGCGCGTCTGCACGGGCGGGAGCTTGCAGTGGAGAGCTGCTGGATCTACGGCCTTTCCATGCTCATCCTCTATCTCGTTTCAAGCGTCTATCACAGCCTGCCTGTCGGAAACGCGAAGCGGATCATGCGCATCGTCGACCACTGCACCATCTATGCGCTGATCGCCGGCTCCTATACGCCGACGCTGCTGGTTGCGATCCGCCCGCAGCATCCGACCCTCGCGTGGGTGATCTTCGCGGCGGAATGGGGCCTCGGCCTGCTGGCAGGAATCCTGACGGCGATCGACATGAAAAAAAACAGCAGGGCCTCCATGTTCTGCTACATCGCCATGGGCTGGCTGATCGTGATCGCCCTCAAGCCCACGATCGAGGCCGTAACCCTGCCGGGCTTCCTGTGGCTGCTGGCGGGCGGGATTTCCTATACGGTGGGCGCGGCGCTGTACGGGATCGGAAAGAGAAAACCCTATTTCCATACGGTGTTTCATGTCTTCGTCGTCCTGGGCAGCATGCTGCAGGCGGTCTGCATTCTCCGGTATGTGCTGTGACGGCGGCGGGGACGGTTGATTTTTGATGGATCAAGAAGAAAAAACGGGAGCGCAATATGAAGCTGAATGAATTAAAGCCCGGACAGTCCGCGCGCGTTGACGAAGTCGGCGGCGAGGGCGCCCTGCGGCAGCATTTCCTGGATATGGGCGTGATCCCCGGGGCGGTCGTCACCATGGTCAAGCTGGCCCCGCTGGGCGATCCGATGGAGCTGCGCATCCACGGATATGAGCTGACCCTGCGCCTGGCGGACGCGGAGAAAATCAGCGTTACCCCGATCGGGGAAACGACAGACAGAAAACCGGAGAGCCGGGAGAAGGCCGTGACGGAGCACCCCGGACTGGGCGAGGAGGGCAGATTCCATCCGAAGGGCAGCGGCGATCCGCTCCCCGAGGGGACGACGCTGACCTTTGCCCTCGTGGGAAACCAGAACAGCGGCAAAACCACGCTCTTTAACCAGCTGACCGGTTCCAATCAGCACGTCGGCAATTTCCCCGGCGTGACGGTCGACCGGAAGGACGGCGTCATCCGCGGTCACAGCGATACGCTGATCACGGATCTGCCGGGCATCTATTCCATGTCGCCCTATACCAGCGAGGAGCTTGTCTCCCGCAGCTTTGTGCTGGACAATCCGCCGAAGGCGATCATCAATATCGTGGACGCCACCAATATCGAGCGCAACCTCTATCTGACCATGCAGCTTCTGGAGCTGAATATCCCCATGGTCGTGGCGCTCAACATGATGGACGAGCTGCGCGGCAACGGCGGCACCGTGGACGTAAACGCCATGGAGGCCATGCTCGGCGTCCCCGTGGTGCCCATCTCGGCCGCGAAGAACGAGGGCGTGGACGAGCTGGTGCGCCATGCCGTCCACATCGCAAAATATCAGGAACGCCCGACAAGGCAGGATTTCTGCGGCGCCGACGATCACGGCGGCGCGGTGCACCGGGCGATCCACGCCGTCAGCCACCTGATCGAGGATCACGCGGCGGCGGCGGAGCTGCCCCTGCGCTTCTCGGCCTGCAAGCTGATCGAGGGCGACCCGCTGATTAAGGAGCGCCTCGGTCTGGATCAGAACGAGACGGAGATGCTGGAGCATATCGTGCTGCAGATGGAGAAGGAGCGCGGGATGGATCACAGCGCGGCGATCGCGGATATGCGCTTTGATTTTATCGGAAAGGTCTGCGGCCGCTGCGTCATCAAGCCGCGGGAGAGCCGGGAGCATATCCGCAGTCAGAAGCTCGATACGATCCTGACCGGAAAGTATACCGGGATTCCCGTTTTTGCCGCGGTCATGGCGGCCGTGTTTTTCCTGTCGTTTTTCCTGATCGGCCCCTTCTTCCAGGATCTGCTGCAGGGCGGCATCGACGCGCTGCGCGATCTGGCGGAGGCCGGCATGCAGGTGGCCCGGGTCAACCCCGCCGTACAGAGCCTTGTGCTGGAGGGAATCTTTGAGGGCGTCGGCACGGTGGTCAGCTTCCTGCCGATCATCGTGGTGCTCTTCTTCTTCCTGTCCATTCTGGAGGACAGCGGTTATATCGCCCGCGTCGCCTTCGTGATGGACAAACCGCTCCGGCGCATCGGCCTGTCGGGGCGCAGCATCGTCCCCATGCTGATCGGCTTCGGCTGCACGGTTCCCGCCGTCATGTCCACGCGCACGCTGCCGAGCGAGCGCGACCGGCGTATGACGATCCTGCTGACGCCCTTCATGTCCTGCACGGCGAAGCTCCCGATTTACGGCTTTTTTGTCAGCGCCTTTTTCCCGAAGCAGAGCTGGCTGATCATCTCGGGTCTGTATCTCCTGGGGATCCTGACCGGCATCCTGGCGGCGTTTTTCTTCAAAAACACGATCTTCCGGGGCGAGGCCGTCCCCTTCGTGATGGAGCTGCCGAATTACCGCTTCCCCAGCGCCAAAAACGTGGGGCAGCTCCTGTGGGAGAAATCCAAGGATTTTCTGGAGCGCGCCTTTTCGGTCATCCTGATCGCGACCATCGTCGTCTGGTTCCTCAAAAGCTTTGATTTCCACTTCAACCTTGTGGAGAACTCCCGGGACAGCATCCTCGCCGCCGTATCCGGCCTGCTGGTTCCGCTGATGAAGCCGGTCGGCCTGGGGGACTGGCGGATCATCACCGCCCTTGTCAGCGGCTTTATGGCCAAGGAGAGCGTCGTGTCGGTGATGGAGACGCTTTTCGACGGAAGCATCGCGGTTCTGGGCAGGCTGACCGCCGTGACGATGCTGGTGTTCAGTCTTCTGTATACCCCCTGCGTGGCGGCTGTGGCTTCCATCCGAAGGGAGATGGGCCGCAGATGGTCGATCTTTGTGGTGCTGGGGCAGTGCGGCATTGCCTGGGTGATGGCGCTGCTTGTGCGTATGATCTGCCTTGCCTTCGGCATGCGGTAGGAGCGCGCCATGAATATCTGGGACATCCTGATCCTCGCCTGCATTGCCGGGATCATTGCGCTGATCTTTCTCAAACGCCGCCGCAGGCCCTCCGGCTGCTGCGGCTCCTGCGCAGGCTGCGGGGCCTGCGCCGCATGCAGCAAGATTCAAGAGAACAACGATCATAACGATGAAAAAAGACGGGGCTGTAGCAAAATAGCAGAAACAGCCGGAACAAAGTAAAAATACCGGTTTTATCGTAGGGGCCGACGCCCTCGGCGGCCCGGCGGTATCATGCAGTCCTATTTTGCTACAGCCCCGTTTTCACATGGAACAGAATCAGAGCGCGGCGATCAGCTCGACCTCGCAGAGGACGTTTTTCGGCAGCGTCTTCACCGCCACGCAGGAGCGGGCGGGCTTGCCGGTGAAGTACCTGGCGTAGACGGCGTTGAAGGCCGCAAAATCGCCCATGTCGGCGAGGAAGCAGACCGTCTTGACAACGGATTCAAAGCCGAGGCCGTTTTCCTCCAGCAGGGCCTTGAGATTCAGGCAGCAGCGTTCGGCCTGGGACTCGATGGTCGTGCCGTCGATCTCCCCGGTCTCGGGGATGATGGCGATCTGACCGGAGGTGAAGAGAAAACCGTTTGCGGAAATCGCCTGGGAATAGGGGCCGATGGCAGCCGGAGCCTTGGGCGTGGATGTTACTTTCATGGTGCATCTTCCTTTCTTGATGGTGTATGACACTTGAATTAACCGGAAATGATTTTACTTCGCGGCTTTCTTCGCGGCGACCTCGGACTCGGGACAGTCGTATTCCCAGTTCCAGGGGTTCTTGCGGATCACGCCGTCGGCGTAGGGGATGAAGATGGACAGAAGGCCGAAGGCGGCGAGGATCCAGCAGTACCACATTCCGCTCACAAAAGAGGCGGCGGAGAAGGTCCGGCCGAGCGTGGAGCTCTGCGTGGCAAGGCTGGCCGCGACGACAAGCTGCGCGCCGTAGGGGATCACACCCTGAAAGACGCAGGAGAAGACGTCCAGCAGGGAGGCGGTGCGGCGCGGGTCGACCCGATAGGTATGCGAGACCTCGCGCGCCATGTCGCCGGCCACGATGATGGCGACGGTGTTGTTGGCGGTGGCGCAGTCGCAGGCGGAGACCAGCGCCGCGATGCCGACCTGGGCGGACTTGTTGCCCTTCATTACGCCGCGGAGCTTGTCAAGGATCCAGTTGATGCCGCCGTTTTTGGCGATCATCTCCGACATGCCGCCGCTGAAGAGCGTGAGGAAGAATACCTCATTCATGCCGCAGAAGCCGTCGTAAATCGCCTGGGCAAAGCCGGAGATGTCCAGAGAACCTGTCAGCATACCGATGAGTCCCGCCGAGAAGATCCCGATGATGAGCACAAGAAACACGTTCATCCCGCACAGCGCGAGAATCAGAACGGCGAGATAGGGGATGATTTTCACGGCGCTGAAGGAGAGATCGCCGATCGGGGCGGCGGTTTCGGGGCGTCCGAAAACCAGGAGAAGCACCAGCGTGAGGATGGCGGCGGGCAGCGCGATCAGAAAATTCACGCGGAATTTGTCGCGCATCTCCACGCGCTGGGAACGGGTCGCCGCGATGGTGGTGTCGGAGATCATGGAGAGATTGTCGCCGAACATGCCGCCGCCGACGACAGCCGCAATGACGATGGTGGGGGAAAGGCCGCCCTTCTCGGCGACGCCGATGGCAATGGGGATGAGGGCGGAGATGGTGCCCATGGAGGTGCCGGTCGCGGTGCCGAAGAAGGCCGCAATCAGAAAGAGGCCGCCTGCCACCAGGGATGGGGGAACAAAGGACAGCCCGAGATTGACGGTCGCGTCCTTGGCGCCCATTTGCGAGGCGACGGCGGCAAAGGCGCCCGCCAGAAGATAGATCATCAGCATGGTCAGCACGTCCACATTGGCCGCGCCGCGCGCGAAGGTCTCAAAGCGCTCATTGATGCTGCCCTTGTCCATAAAGAAGGCGACAAGGACGGCGATAAACATTGCCGTGACGGAGGGGAACATGTAAAAGGCCATGGCCTCGCCCTTGGCTTGGTAGATCAGTCCCGCGCCGAGATAGATGACGATGAAAACGAGAAACGGGAGAAGCGCGATTCCGCTTTTCTTGGTATACTTCATATTTCCTCCTTTTGGCCCGGGAAAAAACAGGCGCGATCGATCCCGGGCGAGTCTTGCCGACTCTTTGCCATAGGATTATATACCATCCGCGCTTTTCAGGCAAGAGCGGAACTTGCCCCCGCTTGACAGATATGATATGATATCTTCAGTTTTTATAAAAGAAAAAAAGAAGAAGTGGTGAAGAGATGCAGTCCGATCCTGTCCGTGAAAAGCTGGCCTATATCTGCCGGCAGTTCCGTATCCCCGGCGAGCTGATCCTGTACCGGCTGATCCCCAACGGCCATATCAATACGGCCTATTACGCGGCCCTGTATGACGGGAAGGAGGTCAGGCAGTTTCTGGTACAGCGGGTAAACTGGTATGTGTTCCGGGAGCCGGTCAGCATGATGCACAACATCGACCTCATTACCCGGCATATCATGAACAAGGAGCGCACGCTTGAGAGAAGGCGGCGGCTGCATTTTCATCATACCGCGTCCGGGAATAACTATCTGATCCTACGGGAAAAGGACGGCGGTTTCGAAAACATCGAGGAGCTGTCCCCGGACGAGCGGGAAAAAATCATGGAAAACGGCTGGTCGCAGACGGAGTGGGAATTCTGGCGGCTGTATAACTATATTGAAAACTCCGTCTCCTTTGAGACGGCCGAGGGCAAGGCCGAGGTGCTGCGCATGTCCGGCAAGGCCTTCGGAAAATTCAACCGGCAGCTCCGGGACTTCGACGCCTCCCAGCTGGTGGAATCCATTCCGCATTTCCACGATACGGTCTACCGGATGGAGAGTTTTCAGCGGAATGTGGAGGAGGATCCCCTGGGAAGGGCGGCGTCGGCCGGGGCGGAGATCGCCCGCATTCTGGAGAACCTGGACTTTGCGGGCACGCTGTGCCGACAGATCGACGCGGGCGAACTCCCGATCCGTGTGACGCACAACGACACGAAGACAAACAATATCCTCTTTGACCGGGATACCCTTGACCCGCTTGTCATCATCGACCTGGACACCTGCATGCCGGGCCTTGCCTGCTACGACTTCGGCGATACGATCCGCTTCGCGGCCTGTACAGCGGAGGAGGATGAGCGGGACTGCGAAAAGATGAAGCTGGATCTGACGCTCTTCAAGGCGTATACCGAGGGATATCTGAGCGAGATGGGCGGGGTCCTGGATTCCGCGGAGCGCCAATCCCTCGCCGTCGGCGCGGCCGTGATCACGCTGGAGCTGGCCTCCCGCTTTCTGGGGGACTATCTGGTGGGGGACAAGTACTTCCGCATCGACTATCCGGAGCACAACCTTGTCCGCGCCAGGGCGCAGCTTGCGCTGTTCCGGGATATGATGCTGCACATGGAGGATATGAAGGCGATCATCGAAGAGTACGGAAGATAAAAAATGCTGTCAGCGCAAAACGGCAAATCGCAGAGGAGAAAAAACATGGACGAAAAAATCTATGATGTCATGATACTCGGGGGCGGGCCTGCGGGACTCGCGGCGGGCCTGTATGCCGGGCGATCCGGATTGTCTGTGCTGATCATCGAGAAGGGGATCGACGGCGGCCAGATCGCCCTGACCCACGGAATCGAGAATTACCCAGGGCAGGCCAATATAGACGGCATGAGCGGGCAGGAGCTCGTCGCGCCCATGACAGAGCAGTGCAGAAAGTTCGGCTGCGAGCGCGTCAGCGACACCGTTTCCGCCTGCGACTTCGGCGGCGCGGTCAAGAAATTCATCGGCAGCAGGGGCGTATACCAGGCCAGAAGCGCCATCGTATGCACCGGCGCCATGACCCGTTTTATCGGCTGCGCGCATGAGGCGGAATATGTCGGCAAGGGCGTCAGCTACTGCGCCGTGTGCGACGCCAACTTCTTCCGGGATCTGGAGATCTATGTGGCCGGCGGCAGCGGCGTCGCGGCGGAGGAGGCCCTCTATCTGGCCCGCTTCGGACGGAAGGTCACCATACTCCACAAGGGGTATGAGCTGGCGGCGTCGCCCGATATCAAGCGGGAGATCGAAGAAAATCCGAAGATCCGGGTACTGTTCGGCGTCGAGATTGTGGATCTGGGCGGCGACGGACTGCTCAGCGAGATCGTCATTCAAAGCGTCAGCACCGGCGAGCGCACCGTGCTGAAGGCGGACGAAGAGGACGGCGTTTTCGGCCTCTTCGGCTTTACGGGCAGGAGGACGACCGGCATGTTCGACGGCGTTCTGGACATGCAGGGGGGCTATATCGTGACCAATGAGAAGATGGAGACGAATATCCCCGGCGTTTACGCCGCGGGCGATGTGCGCGTCACGCCGCTTCGCCAGGTTGTCACCGCCTGCGCCGACGGCGCCGTGGCCGCCATGCAGTGCGGAAAGTATCTCAGGAAGAAAAAATAGGATGATAAGGCGTCAATGCATCAATTCGCGCGCGGGGAAACACCCCGCGCGTCCGCTTTTTCACAGACCATATCCGTCAGTGCGGCGTCCAGCAGTCTGTAGGGATTGCGCTCGGGGTCGATCCAGGCGTCGACGGATTCCTCCGGCAGGATGAGCGGCATCCTGTCATGAATGGGGATGACGGATTCACCCGGCTCCCGCGTCAGAATGACAAAGTGCGGGAAGTTCTCTTCCAGGCGATAGAGCCCGCAGAGCCAGGTGATCCTGCTGTCCCGGGGCATAATGGCGTACTTGTCCCCGGTTTTTACCTTGCCGGAAGGGGCGAGCGTATGCTGCCATTCGTAATACCAGGAAGCGGGGATGACGCAGCGGTGGGCGGCCCAGCCCTCCCGAAAGGCGGCCTTTTCGGAGGCGGTTTCCACGCGCGCGTTGGCGATGAGCCTTCCGATCCCCGGTAGATGGTAGCCCCAGAGCATGGGGAAGACAGCCTTTTTCCCGCTTTTGTCGGAGGCGAGAACCGGAACCAGGGAGTCCGGCAGCACCTCGCCCGCCGTGATCAGGGGCCTTGCGATTTTGGCAATGTTGTTTCTGTACAGTCTGGAGCGCTGCGCCGCCTCCACGATCGGGCGGAGCTCCGGCGACATCTCCATGTAATAGCGGCAGCACATCTTATTCTTCCTCGTCTATTGTGATTTCGGCAAGATCCGGGAAGTCGACCGTCCTGTCCCCGATCAGAATCGTCCGCGTCAGCAGGGGATCGACCTTCCGGACCGTTCCGCACACCGTCTCGTAGGAGCCGCGGCAGCCGTAGGCGCCGCAGTTCTCGTCCTGACAGGGGACAAAAAAGGTCACCGTCGCGCGCACAGGCCTGTCGCGCGTCATTTTCCGGCTGCGCGTCAGCGCGAAAAGGCGCGTGAGCGCTTCGTTCAGGCGCTGCTGCTCCTCCTCGCTAAGCTCACGTTTGTCTACATAGAGACGGAGCTTATCCTCAATAGCCAGATCGAAGCCCCGGAGCGCGTCGAAGGGAGAGAAAATTTTTGCCCGTCGTTCCAGCGGCATTTTGGGGTGCCGGACGGAAAAATCGTCCCAGAGCGCGTGCTGCGGCCGGCAGCCGTGAAAAGCGCGGGGATATTTCTGCTCAACAGTCTGTTCCATTTCTGTCATACGGCGTCCGCAGTCGCCTGCCCGCCGCCTCCTTTCCGCTTGTTCGGCAACAGTATAACACATAAAATTGCGTATGTAAAGAGTTAAAGCGGAAATGAGTACATTTTAATGCGTGTTGGATCGTCGATTTTTTGTTTTACAAAACCGGCACTTGTAAGTTGCGCGAAGAGAAGATATAATAAACAAAATGACAGCAGCGATGACGGAGGAGATCGGCAATGGCAGATAAAAAGACGCGCTTTACCCAGGCGATCTGGCAGATCACGCAGAGTCTGCGCGACGCGGAGAATATCGTCGACGGGCTTGCGTCAAGCCTGGAAATCATCATCGACGCGCTCGACTGCGAGGCGGGTACGATCTGGATCCTGGACAAACGCAGCAACCGCCTGGTTCCGCTTTTCAATCAGGGGCCTGTGGATATCAGCGGCATCACCATCGAGAACGGGCAGGGCATCGCAGGCACCGTCACGCAGACGGGCGAGTCCGTGATCGTGGAGGACACCGAGGCAGACACACGTTTTTCCCAGAGCGTGGACGATGAATCCGGCTTCCGCACAAAGAGTATGATCTGCGTGCCGCTGAAGGACAGCGAGGAGGTCATCGGCTGCGTCCAGATCCTCAACCGCAAGGACGGCAGCCTCTACGACGAGGATGATCTTGACCTGTGTGAGCAGATGGCCTCGCTGGCCGCCGTCGCCATGGAGGACAAGGGCTTCAGCTTTGAGCTGGGAGAGGAGAAGGAAGTCCTCATTTCCCTGCGCAATGTGACGAAGGATTATCCCTCGGGCGACGAAGTGCTGCATGTGCTGAAGGGGATCAATCTCGATATCTATAAGAACGAGCTGGTTGTCGTCCTGGGAGAATCCGGCTGCGGAAAGTCCACCATGGTGAATATCATCGGCGGCATGGACAATCTGACGGATGGGGAACTGCTCATTGAGGGAAAGGACTTTTCCCATCCCACCGACGCGGAGCTCACCCAATACCGGCGCGAATATCTGGGCTTTGTGTTCCAGTCCTATAACCTGATGCCGAATCTCACCGCCCAGGAGAACGTACAGTTCATTGCGGAAATCGCGCCCGATCCCATGACCGCGGAGGAAGCGATCGCCAAGGTGGGCCTCACGGAACGCGCGGACAATTTTCCCTCCAGTCTCTCGGGCGGACAGCAGCAGCGCGTGGCCATCGCCCGCGCCATCGTCAAGAGGCCGGCCATCATTTTCGCGGACGAGCCGACGGCCGCGCTGGACTATGAGACCAGTATCGAAGTGCTCTCGGTGTTTGAAGAGATCATGAATGAGCACGGGACTACCGTGGTCATGATCACGCACAACCCGGAGATCGCCAAGATGGCAAACCGCGTCGTCAAGCTCAAGAACGGCCTGGTCTCCAGCATCAAGGTCAATCTCCATCCCCTCAGCGCGACAGAGCTTTCATGGTAAATGAATAAAGGATTTCAGGGGCCGATCCTCGGATCGGCCCCTGATTTTAGTGCGCATGTGATTATTTCAGCTTGCTGCGGATAACCTTGCCGCTGGTGGTCTTGGGCAACTCCTCACGGAACTCCACAATGCGGGGATACTTGTAAGGCGCGGTGCGCTTTTTGACGTAATTCTGGATCTCCTTCTTGAGCTCCTCGGTCCCCTCGGTACCCTTGACGAGGACGATGCAGGCCTTGACGACCTGTCCGCGCACCTCGTCCGGCACGGCGGTGACGCCGCACTCGAGCACATAGGGCAGCTCCATCAGGACGCTCTCGATCTCGAAGGGCCCGATGCGGTAGCCGGAGGACTTGATCACGTCGTCCGCGCGGCCCACGTACCAGAAGTAGCCGTCCTCATCCTGCCAGGCGAGGTCGCCCGTGTGATAGTAGCCGTCATGCCAGCACTCGCCTGTCTCCTGCTCGTTCTCGTAGTACCCGGCGAAGAGGCCGCAGGGCGTGCCGTCGCCGGTAAAGATGCAGATCTCACCGATCTCGCCGGCAGGGGCGGGCTTGCCCTCGGGGGTGATGAGCTCCACGTCATACTGCGGGTTGGGCTTGC
This sequence comes from Oscillospiraceae bacterium, assembly GCA_902789745.1. Taxonomy (GTDB): domain Bacteria; phylum Bacillota; class Clostridia; order Oscillospirales; family Oscillospiraceae; genus Limivicinus. The sequence goes on from CADAPH010000054.1 coordinate 16,760, forward strand.
CCATGGAGCCGATCTTCGGCACCATGCCGACGAAGTTGCCCAGCACCACGGTGGTCTCGGTCTGGCCGAAGCCCTCCATGATGCTCAGGCCCGTGGCCTCGCGGAAGCGGTTGAACACTTCGGGGTTCATGGCCTCGCCCGCGGTGGAGGCGTGGCGGATGGAGCTGAGGTCGTAATGGCTCAGATCCTGCTTGATGAGCATGCGGTACATGGTGGGCGGCGCGCAGAAGGTCGTGATCTTGTATTTGGCGAACATGGGCATGATCTCGTCGGCGTTGAAGCGGTCGAAATCGAAGACGAAGACGGCCGCCTCGCACAGCCACTGGCCGAAGATCTTGCCCCACATGGCCTTGGCCCAGCCGGTGTCGGAGATGGTCAGGTGCAGACCGTCGGGATCGACGCAGTGCCAGTAGCGCGCGGTGACAAAGTGGCCCAGCGGGTACTTGCAGTTGTGGCAGGCCAGCTTCGGATAGCCCGTGGAGCCGGAGGTAAAGATCATCATCATCGGATCGTCGCCGCAGATGGCGTCGTCCGTACGGGCAAAGCGGCTGGAGAACATCTCAAACTCCCGGTCGAAGCTGCGCCAGCCCTCCACATCGCCGTTGACGACGATCTTGTTGGCGATCTTCCCGTACTTCTCGATGGCGTTTATGCTCTGCTTTGTGCTGTCGCCGTCGGCGGTGCAGATGATGGCACTGACGTGGGCGGTCTCAAAGCGGTAGAGGTAGTCCTTTTCCAAAAGCTGATCCACTGCCGGGATCGCGACAGCGCCCAGCTTTTCAAGCCCCAGCAGAATCGGCCAGAACTGCCAGTTGCGCCGCAGCACCAGCATGACCTTGTCGCCCTTTTTGATGCCGAGGGAGCGGAAATAGTTGGCCGCCCGGCCGCTCATCTTCCGCATGTCGCCGAAGGTCAGGCGCTTTTCCTTCATATGGCGGTCGACATGCAGCAGGGCCAGCTTGTCCGGCTGCTGCTCGCCCAGGGCGTCCACCACGTCGAAGGCGAAGTTGAAGCGCTCGGCGTTTTCAAAACGGACGCCGCGCAGCATGTCGCTGCCGTCCTCGATGGGGGTGATGAAGTTTTCATAAATACGCTTGCGCCCGGTCTCGCGCATGGTGGTGATGGCGGGCTGCACCTCGGGCTGGGGCTCGAGCTGCTCCTCGGGCGTGAGCACGATGGCGTAAAAATCGCAGTCGGCGCCGTTGGTGGCGATCATGCCGTGGGGCGTGGTGGAGTCAAAATAGATCGTATCGCCGGGGCCAAGGATCTCCGTGTGCTTGCCGAGCTGGATCTTCAGATAGCCGCTGATGACGATATCGAATTCCTGGCCCTCATGGGTGGTGACCTCAATGGGGCGCAGCTGTGCGGCCTCGCTGAATACGCTGTGGACAAACAGCGGCTCGGCAATGCGGCGGCGAAACTTGTAGGCCAGGTTATAATAGGTCATGCCGTGGGCCTGCTCCACGCGCTGCCCCTCGCCGCTGCGGGTGAGGATGTAGCTGCGCAGATTGGGCGTGACGCCCTCGATGAGCTCCGTTACGTCGACGCCGAGGATCTGGGCACAGGTATAGAGAAAGGCGAAGTTCAGCTCTTCCTCGCCGGCCTCGTAGGCCTGATAGTCCTCCGTCAGAAGACCGAGCTTTTCCGCCATCTCCTCCTCGGTAATACCGAGAATCGTACGCAGCTCCCGGATTCGATCGGTGATCTCATGGATCTTAAATTCCAAATCTGCCATTTTTGCCATAATCGTTCCTCCCTTTTGCCGGAACACAAATAAAAATCGCTATTCTGCTTTTATAATATCTCTCGCCCGGTTTGTCAAGAAAAATCACATTCTGACGGCCTCAGCCCTTTTTCCGCTTCGCCAGATCGTTGAGCTTCATGATAACATGCACGCTGAAGCGCATCCTGCGCATCAAAAGCCGGGTCAGGAGCCGGTGCTTCCGGCTCATGCCCTGTATATACGGATTTTCCTGCCAGCTCGGAAAAGCTGCGAGAAACCATTGCAGCAGCTTTTCCTGCACCTCGCTTTTGGGGTCGGCCGCGTTGACCCGCACGGAGGCGGTCAGAAAGGCGTTGTAGAAGGCCATATAACACAGCTCGTTTTCATAGCGCTCGTTCAGACCGGCCTGTTGATACCGGCGCAGAATCTCCTCCGCGGCGTTGATGATCTCCAGATTCCGCGCGGTATTCGCGTTGTTCGTGATGGAGCCGGAGCGGATCAGGTAACGGTACCAGGCGCGGGGGAAATAGCGTATCGTCCCCGCAAGAGGGTAGAGCTTCGGCACGGTGCGCAGATCCTCGTACCAGACGCGGCCGGGAAAACGGACGCCGCTGTCCGTAAACAGGGAGCGCCGGAAGAGCTTGTTGCAGGCGGAGGGGAGCTGGAACAGAAGCGCAGGGTATTCGTCGAAGGTGAAGTCGCCGCCTTTGTCGCTGCCGGCCATGATCCCGATCACCTCGCCGGAGGGGTTGACCTGCGCCAGGTCAAAGATCCCGATGTCAAAGCCGCCGTCGAGGGCATGGAGAATTTCCCGCAGCGCGCCGTGCTCAAGGCTGTCGTCGCTGTCCAGGAACAGGAGGTAATCGCCGCGCGCCGCCTCAAGCCCCATGTTGCGCGCGGCGCCGAGGCCGCCGTTTTCCGTGGTGATCACCCGGATAAGGCCGGGGCAGCGGCGCGCGAATTCCGCGCAGATTATGCCGGAATCGTCGGTCGAGCCGTCGTTTACGACGATGATCTCATAATCCTCCGTATCGGGCGGCAGAACCGAATCCAGACAGGCGGCCAGATAGTCCCGCGTGTTGTAGACGGGGATGATGATGCTCAGCTTCAATGTAATCCACCTCTTTTTCTGCCACATGATAACACAGGCAGAAGCAACTTTGCAAGCCGGATGAAAGAAAACAGTTGCCGTTCAGAAAATGTTGTTGTATAATACTATGACTACTTTAAGGAAGTGGAGACTGTTATGGCAAACAACATGAAAAAACAGACCGCGGGGGCAAAGCCCGATCCCTATGCCTCCGTCAGGGAACTTTATGACTGGATCTACTGTCTGCTGTTCGCGCTGGTCGTATGCGTGGTTCTGTTCGCGTTTGCGTTCCATGTGATTGACGTGGTGGGCTCCTCCATGGTGCCTACGCTGCACAACGGGGACAAGATGCTGGTTTCCGGCCTCTTTTACACGCCCAAGGCGGGGGATGTGATCGTTTTCAAGAAGAACGAGTATGACCCCAACAAGGCCCTGGTCAAGCGTGTGATCGCCACCGAGGGTCAGGAGATCAACATGGACTTTGCAAACGGCATCGTCTACATCGACGGCGAAGCCATTGCCGAGCCCTATATCAACGAGCTGACATACAACAAACTGGACTTCATCGGCCCCAAGACGGTGCCGGCGGGGTGCGTCTTTGTCATGGGCGACAACCGCAACGCCTCCGTGGACAGCCGCAAGAGCGAGATCGGCATGCTCGACACCCGCCTGATCCTCGGCCGTGCCTATGCGGTGATCTATCCGTTGTCGGTGCTGCGTGTGATCAAATGACGGACGGCTTTGAAAAAATGACCATCCAATGGTTTCCCGGCCATATGACCAGGGCCCAGCGGATGATCGAAGACAATCTCAAGCTCGTCGACGCCGTGTGCGAGATCCTGGACGCCCGCATCCCGTTTTCCAGCCGCAATCCGGATATCGACCGCCTCGCCGCCGGAAAACCGCGCCTTGTGATCCTCAACCGCTGCGACCTTGCCGACCCGGAGGCAACGGCGCGCTGGAAGAGAACCTTCCAGGGGCAGGGGATCGCCATTCTGGAGACGGACGCCCGCAGCGGAAAAGGCGTGAACGGCTTTGTCCCCGCCGTGCGGGAGCTTTTGAAGGACAAGCTTGCCGATTATGCCGCCAAGGGGCAGGCCGGAAGGCCGCTGCGCGTGATGATCCTCGGCATCCCGAACGTGGGCAAGTCGACCTTTATCAACAAGGTCGCGGGCCGCAGGGCCGCCATTGCCGGGGACAAACCGGGCGTCACAAGAGGCAGGCAGTGGATCAGCATCGACGCGGGGCTCGACCTGCTGGACACCCCCGGCATCCTCTGGCCGAAATTCGACAGCCAGGAGGTGGGGGAGATGCTGGCCATCACCAACGCCATCAAGGCGGATGTGCTGGACAAGGAGACCCTGGGCGCAAACTTCATGTTGCGCCTGCGGGACAACTACCCCGACGCCCTGCGCGAGCGCTACAGGATCGAGCCCGACCCCGCCCTCAACGGCTATGAGCTGCTGGAAGAGGCGGCGAAAAAGCGCGGCTTTCTCGTCTCCCGCGGGGAATACGATATCGAGCGTATGGCGAATACGCTTTTGAAGGAATACCACGAGGGAAAGCTCGGCAGACTGACTTTGGAGATGCCCGATGACCGATCTTTGGACGCTGGAAAATGAGATATACGGCGAGGGTTATGCCCTGCTCTGCGGCGTGGACGAGGCGGGCAGGGGGCCGCTTGCCGGGCCTGTATACGCCGCCGCCGTGATCCTGCCACGGGGCCTTGTGATCGAGGGGCTGGACGACTCCAAAAAGCTCACGGAGAAAAAGCGCGAGGCGCTGTTCGATCCGATCCGGGAACAGGCGATCGCCTATGGCATTGCGTTTGCGACGGTGGAGGAAATCGAAGAGCGGAATATCCTGAACGCCACCTTCCTCGCCATGAACCGCGCCATCGAAAAGCTCAGTCCCGCGCCGGCGCTTGCGCTGATCGACGGAAACCGGAATACGGGCATCCTGTTTCCCAGCCGCTGCGTGGTCAAGGGCGACGCGAAGTGCGCCGACATCGCGGCGGCCTCGGTGCTTGCCAAGGTGAGCCGTGACCGCTATATGCTGGAAATGGCGGCGCGTTATCCGGAATACCGTTTCGAGCAGCATAAGGGCTACGGGACAAAGCTGCACTATGACATGCTGCGCCAATACGGCCCCTCGCCGATTCACCGCATAAGCTTTCTGAAAAAACTGTAAGGATGAACGAAAAAAAAGAAATCGGCGCCTGGGGCGAGGATCGCGCGGCGCTGTATCTGCGTCTGCACGGCTACCGCATTGTGGAGCGCAACTTTCGCTGCCGCTCGGGAGAGATCGACATCATCGCCCGCAGGGGCGGCGTCGTCGCGTTTGTGGAGGTCAAGCTGCGCAAAAACGCCGATTTCGGCGAGGCCCGGGAGTTTGTGACCGGCACCAAGCAGCGCCGCGTGATCAGCGCGGCCGAATACTGGCTTGCGAAGAATCCGTGCGAGCTGCAGCCCCGCTTCGACGTGATCGAGATCTATGCCCCGAACGGGACG
>CADAPH010000055.1 GCA_902789745.1 Oscillospiraceae bacterium
TCATAATACGGGGCGATGCCGCGCAGGATCTGCACGCTGTCCTCGATCGACGGCTCGTTGACCGTGACGGGCTGGAAGCGGCGCTCAAGCGCAGAGTCCTTTTCGATGTGCTTGCGGTACTCGGTAAAGGTCGTGGCGCCGATGACCTGGATCTCGCCTCTGGAAAGGGCGGGCTTGAGAATGTTGGCGGCGTTCATGCTGCCCTCGGCGTCGCCCGCGCCGACAATATTGTGTACCTCGTCAATAACAAGGATGACGTTGCCCTGCTTGCGGATCTCTTCGATAAGCCCCTTCATGCGGCTTTCAAACTGACCGCGAAACTGCGTCCCCGCCACCAGCGCCGTGAGGTCAAGCAGGAAAACCTGCTTATCCCGAAGCTTCACGGGCACGTCGCCGTTTACGATGCGCTGGGCGAGTCCCTCGGCGATGGCGGTCTTGCCGACGCCGGGTTCGCCGATAAGGCAGGGATTGTTCTTCTGGCGGCGGTTGAGGATCTGAATCACGCGCTCCAGCTCCTCCTCGCGCCCGACCATCCGGTCGAGCTTGCCCTCCTTCGCGCGCTGGGTCAGGTCGATGCAGTAGTTGTCCAGAAACTTCCGCTTGCTGCCCTTAGGGGGCTGCTGCGGGTTTTCCCGCCGGTTGTCCTGTTGAGGGGGCGGGGGCGCATTGTCGGCATTGTTGTTCCCGCCGCCGAAGAGACGGTTCAAAAACGGGAAGGTGGCGGTCTTGCCGTCGTCGTCCCCGCCCTGGTCGTCCTCGTCCACGGGGGTGAGATCCTCCACGCCGCTGAGCGCGTTCATCATCTCGCCCGTCAGGCCCTCCAGATCCTCGTCCGAGAGGCCCATTTTGTTGATCACATCGTCCACGGGCTTGATGTGCAGTTCACGCGCGCACTTGAGGCACAGACCCTCGTTCTTGGTCTGGCCGGCTTCTATTTTTGTGATAAAGACCACCGCGACATTTTTGCCGCAGCGGGAGCATAGTGTAGGCCGCATTGGGTTCCTCCAAGTTCAAAAGTCAAAGCAAACTGCCGGTAAGCGAGTCGAAGATCAGGAAAAAGCGCCCGAGCGTGGTGTGCGCCATGGTATCCTTGCCGATGACAATGCCCAGGAAGCTCAACAGCCAGCAGAGCAGGATGCAGAACAGAAACCCCTCCCCAAAGCCGAGCATGGCGCCGCCGATCTCATCCAGGTTTTCCAGATTCGGAAGGCGGAAGGAGAGGTTGCCGATACTGGCAACGGCGACAAGCAGAATCAGGATCAGCAGAAAGGCAATCACCATCGTGCCGACAGACGTGATCGTGTCGCAGAGGACGGTCACGATGGCCTTTGTCATGGTGACGCCGGTCTCCTCCGCAATATTTACCGCCTTGCGCGCCAAATCCTCCGCCCGCTTGCTGTACAGGCCGAGGTCGATCAGACTCTCATAGGCATAGTCATAGCGCAGAGAGCTGTCCTGCTTGAGGATATCCTCCAGCGAAAGCTCACTGCTGCCGTACCCCATGCGCTCCAGAATCGTGTCGCGGTTGCGGTGGGAGTCCAGATAGCCGGAGACGAAAGGCTCCAGCGCCGGCACCACCTCATGCGAATAGGCGGTCGAGATAATGCTGGCCCCCAGAAGCGAAATGATGATCGCGAGGATGGCCGCGACACCGCCCACCAGACCGCGCTTATAGCCGTTCCAGGTGCACAGGGCGATAATAATGATCAATAAAATGTCAATAACAGCTTTCATATGTACCGCTCATCCTTTTCAAAACAGGAATAGTGTAGCACATTTTTGTGAACAAATAAACTAAAGTCAAATTTGAAACGATGTTTCAAATTTGAGAGACTCGCGCTTATCGCACGCAGCTTGCGTGAGACGCCGCGTTTAGTCGGCGCGAGGGCCTCGTTTTGCTCGGCTCAGGGAGTTTTAGAGTCAGAAACGATTGAAATCCCCCTCCGGGGAGAAACGATACGCTCAGTACCGGTCCATCATATCCCCGACCGGTCCTTCATACCAGACGCGGTTGAGATAGAGCCCCTGCGGGGGCATGGTCGGCCCGGTGAGGCGCCGGTCGCCTTTTTCCAGCAGTTCGGGGATTTCCTCGGGCAGGAGCTTTCCGTAGGAGGCATAGACCAACGTGCCCACCATGGCCCTGCACATGTTGTAGAGGAAGCCGTCGGCACAGATGGAGACCGTGATCAGATCGTCTTCCCGCTCCGCGCGGCACCAGTACACCGTGCGGACGGTGGTCTTCGTCTCGGTGCCGACCGATCGGACAGCGCGAAAATCGTGGGTGCCCTCAAACGCCCTCGCCGCGCGCCGCATCAGCTCCATGTCCAGATGCTGGGGATAGAAGCAGACGCGCTTTTCAAGGAAGGGATCGCGCACGGTCCTGTTGAGTATTTTATATACATATTCTTTTTTTATACAGGAACCGATGGCGTTAAAATTCTCCGCCGCCTCGCAGGCGTCCAGGACGGCAATATCCTCCGGCAGGCGGGAATTGAGCGCAAGGGGCAGTCTCTCCATGGGTATGCGGGTCTCGCTGTGAAAATTCGCGCAGTAGCGCAGGGCATGGACGCCCGCGTCCGTGCGGCCGCAGCCGACGACGCGCAGCCGTTCGCCGCAGACCTTGAAGATGGCGTCTTCCACGGTCTCGGCTACGGTGACGTCGTTCTTCTGCACCTGCCAGCCGTGGTAGCGGCTTCCGTCGTAACGCAGGCAGAGGGCAATGTTTTTCATAGCCCCAACCTCTTGAGCGTGATCATCAGCGCGAGGAAGGCAGCGCCGAGGGCGAGGGCAACATAGTCCCGCGTGCTCATTTTGATCTGCTTCATGCGCGTGCGCCCCTCGCCGCCGTGGTAACAGCGGCTCTCCATGGCGACGGCCAACTCGTCCGCCCTTTTAAACGCCGAGACAAAAAGGGGCACCAGAATTGGGAGCAAAGCCTTCGCACGCTGCGGGAGACTGCCCGTCTCGAAGTCCGCGCCGCGCGCCTTCTGGGCGGACATGATTTTGTCCGTCTCCTGGATCAGCGTGGGAATAAAGCGCAGGGCCATGCTCATCATCATGGTCATCTCATGCACGGGAACCCCGATCTTCTTGAGCGGATTGAGCAGCAGCTCCAGGCCGTCGGTCAGGTCGATGGGGCTGGTGGTGTAGGTCAGCAGGAAGGTGCCGGAGATGAGCAGCACGATGCGCAGTACCATCTGCGCTGCGCGCTCGATACCCTCCCAGGTGATGATCCAGCCGGGGCGAACAGGCGTGCCCTGCGTGTAAAAGATGTTCAGCGCCGCCGTCAGCACGATGATGACCAGCATGGGCTTGACGCCCTTGAACATGGCGGAGGGCTTGATTTTGGAAAGCGCCGTGCACAGGAGCGTGACCCCTGTCACGACTGCGTAGCCGACCCAGCCGTTTGCCTGGAAAAGCGCTATAATATAGATAATGACCAAGATGATCTTTGTCCGCGCGTCCAGGCGGTGTACGATGGTATCGCCGGGGAAATACTGGCCGAGGGTGATGTCTTTCAGCATGCTTTCCCCTCCCTGACGGCGAGCAGCGCCGCTATAAGCTGCTCGTGGGTAAAGACGCTCTCCGGTATCGGAATGTTCCGTTTCCGAAGCGCCAGGGCCAGCTCCGCCGCCTTCGGTACGCTCAGGCCGATCTCCATCAACGCACGGGAATGGGAAAACACCTCTTCAGGCGTACCGTCCATGGCGACGCCGCCGTGGTCAAAGACGATGATCCTCTCCGCGATCCGGGCCACGTCATCCATGCTGTGGCTGACGATCAGCACCGTCGCGCCGCTCTTCTCCCGGTAATTGCGGACATTCTCCAGGATCTGCGCGCAGCCGGCGGGGTCAAGACCTGCGGTGGGCTCGTCCAGAATCAGCACCTCGGGCCGCATGGCGATGACGCCCGCAATGGCGATGCGCCGCTTCTGCCCGCCCGAGAGCTCAAGCGGAGAGCGTTCAAACAGCTCCTCCTCCACGCCGGTAAAGGCGGCAGCCTCCCGCACGCGCTCGTCGATTTCGGCCTTGCCGAGCTTCATATTGGTCGGCCCGAAGGCGATATCCCGGTAGACCGTCTCTTCAAAAAGCTGGTACTCCGGGTATTGAAACACGAGGCCAACCTTCCACTTCACGTCGCGCCGCGTGTATTTGTCCTTGTTGATATCCTGCCCGTCCAGCAGAACCCTGCCGGTTGTCGGCTGCAGCAGGGCGTTGAGATGCTGGATAAAGGTGGATTTTCCCGAGCCCGTATGCCCGATCAGGGCGGCAAACTGTCCCTGCGGGATGCGCAGGTTCACGTCCCGGATCGCGGCCTTCTCAAAAGGCGTATCCGGGCTGAACACATGGGTCAGGTTTTCGGTGATGATCTCGGCCATTTACTTCCGACTCCGTTCACTCTGGATTGTCCTGGCGATCAGATCCGCGCAGGCATCTACGTTGAGGGGTTCTCCGTCCAGCTTCATGCCGGCCTCGCGCAGCTCCCGCAGGAGGCGCGTGGTCTCCGGTACATCCAATCCCTCGCGCTCCATGAGGGCATAGTTTGTGAAAACCTCCTCAGGTTTGCCGTCAGCTACGATGCTGCCGTTCGACATCACGATCAGGCGATCCGCGTCGATGCACTCGTCCATATGGTGGGTGATGTAGACGACCGTCATGCCCTTTGCCCGGCAGAGAGAAAAGACGGTATCGACGACCTCGTGCCGCCCCTGGGGGTCGAGCATGGCCGTCGGTTCGTCCAGGACGATGATCTCCGGCTGCATGGCGATCACGCCCGCGATGGCGATGCGCTGCTTCTGACCGCCGGAGAGAAGGTGCGGGGCATGCATACGGTGCTCGTACATATCCACCAGGCGCAGGGAGGCGTCGACCCTTCTGCGGATCTCCGCGGGCGCAACACCCAGATTTTCGGGCGCAAAGGCTACGTCCTCCTCCACCACGTTTGCCACGATCTGGTTATCGGGGTTCTGAAAGACCATGCCGACCCTGCTCCGCACGTCAAGGATACGCGCTTCATCGGCGGTGTCCACCCCGTCAATGAGCACGCGCCCCTCATCCGGGACAAGGATGGCGTTCATGTGCTTGGCAAGCGTGGATTTGCCCGAGCCGTTATGCCCCAACACCGCGACAAAGCTGCCCTTCTCGATGGAAAGGCTGACGCCGCAAAGACTCTCCAGCTCGTCGCCGGGATAGGTATAGTGTACATTGTCGAATTCTATGACTGGTTTCAACGAAGGTACCTCGATCTGTATTTCAGTGTGGAGAGTGGAGTGTGGAGTTATGGAGTGCCTTCGGCACGGATTATAATTGCCCTCTCAGTCATCGCCGTAAACGGCGATGACAGCTCCCCCGCAGGGGGAGCCAAGTATAATCGTCCGCGAAGCGGACACCGCAACTCCACTCTTCACTCTTCACACTCCACTCTAAATTTATCTCTCCCAGCGGCAGCTTGCGCCGCACGGGAGATACAGCCCGCTGTCGGTAACGGGGAGGGCGAGCTCCTGGCTGTCGGAGCGGCCGCCGAACTTTTTGGTAAAGATGCTCTCAGTCACATAGCTCAGCACCGAGGCGGAGAGGCCCGTGGTGTAGGAATTGATCAGTACGAAGAGCGGATCATCGGACAGCACCCCGGCACAGAGGGACACGAAGGGCCAGAGATTCTGCTCCAGCTTCCAAACCTCGCCCCCCGGGCCGCGCCCGTAGGAGGGCGGATCCATAATGATCGCGTCGTACTTATGTCCGCGGCGGATCTCCCGCTCGACAAACTTGGCGCAATCGTCCACGATCCAGCGGACCGGCGCGTTTTGCAGGCCCGAGGCCGCGGCGTTGTCCTTGCCCCAGGCGACCATGCCCTTCGCCGCGTCCACATGGCAGACGCTGGCACCGACCTTGAGGCAGGCCACCGTCGCCGCGCCCGTATAGCCGAAGAGATTCAGAACGCTGATTTCACGCCCGGCTTTCCGGATTCTGTCCATGGCCCAGTCCCAGTTTGCAGCCTGCTCCGGGAAGAGGCCGGTGTGTTTGAAGTTCATGGGCTTGACGTTGAAGGTAAGCTCCCCGTAACGGATGCGCCAGTTCTCGGGCAGATCGCCCTTGTCCCAGCTTCCGCCGCCGGTCTCGCTGCGTTTGTAGCGGGCGTTGCGGTCGTTCCAGTGCACGTTGCGCCGCGGCGTATCCCAGATGGCCTGGGGATCCGGGCGCACAAGGTAAAAGCGCCCCCAACGCTCCAGCTTCTCGCCCTTCGAGCAGTCGATCAGTTCAAAATCCTGCCATTGATCTGCAACAAACATAGCCTTCTCCATTATCTTTGTCATTAACTTTGGTATTGTATCACGGAAGTCTTATGCGGTCAAGGAAAAGACAAATGTTTACATATTAGTGTTTACATAATTGACCTCACTTCGATCCAGCCATTCCCTGCCGCATGTTTTCGTTTTCTTCTTGTCAGATCATATCCCATTATGATATATTATTACTATTATGATCGCTTTTTGGAGGCAGTGCTTGAGATGGCGGAAGAGACCTATTACCTGATCGATTTTGAAAATGTGGGGCTGAAGGGGCTGGAAGGCGCGGAGAAGCTCACTGCGCATGACCACGTGCACCTGTTCTCCACGCGAAACGCGCCGAAGATCACCACCGCAATCCTTGCCAATTTCAACGGAACCAATTTGCTGGTGCATGAGGTTCCGGCGAAAAGCCAGTCAGTGGACATGCACCTCGTCTCCTATCTCGGGTATCTGCTCGGAAGCTGCAAGCCTGTCCCCAAAATCGTCATTCTCAGTAACGATACCGATTATGACGATATTGTTCAGTTCTGGAAGACAGAGCTGAACGTTGCTGTCAAGCGTCGGGACAAGTTTGGGGAAAGCAAGCCCGCTGCCTCCTCAAAAACGGGCACGAAGGCTTCCACGCCCGCCAAACCTTCGACCAAGGAAAAAGCTGCCGCGCCTTCAAAGGCAAAGACGGAAAAGGCGGATGACGCGAAATCTCAGAAGACCGGGGAAGCCACGAAGAAGACTGCCGGTACAAAGACGCAGAAAGCCGTTGAACCGAAGGACAAGACGGCCGTCAACAACGCCGTCATGAAGGCGCTCAGCAACGCGAAGTTCGACAATGAAATTGCCGCCTTTGCCGCCTCGCAGGTGACAAAGCTCTTCTCCGAGAAAAACGGCAAGCAGTTGATTTATCGCTCCATTATCAGCAAATACGGTCAGGAGCAGGGTTTGAAGATTTACCGGGAAATCAAGAAGCTTTTATAGAAACCAATAAATAATGGAACCGTCCGGTTTGCGAACTGGACGATAAAACAGCCCCGGCGGTTTCAATTACACATTCCATAACACCAAAAAAGACCGTGGTCAAAGACCACGATCTTTTTTGGTGCGAGAGAGGAGACTTGCATGCATTTCCGCCTTGCGTGAGACGGCGGAAATAGAGGAATCGTCCGGTTTGCGAACTGGACGATGAAACAGCCCCCCGGCTGTTTCAATTACACATTCAAGTCTCCTCATAAGCCAGCAAGAGCCCATCCGAACGGATGAGCTCTTGCTGGTTGGTGCGAGAGAGGAGACTTGAACTCCCACGTCGGTTGACACACGCCCCTCAAACGTGCCTGTCTACCTGTTCCAGCACTCTCGCATATACCCTTTGCCTCACTCGAGGCAAGGGGTATTATAGCAGATTCTCTTCTTTTGTCAAGGCTGTTTTTTGGAATTTGAAAGATTTTCAGAAATCCCATGATCGGCGGTCTCATAAAGAAGCTGGATGAAAGCGAGAACCATCACGACGATGAGCGCCCGCGCGCCGTGATCCACATACAGAAGATAGCGCATATTGAGATACGCGTAATAGCCCAGCAGCGAGGCAAACTGCGTCAAAGCCGCGGCGGGGATGCACAGGATGCAGGCGGAGCCCAGTACCACTGAGAGAATGTCGGCGGCGAAGAAATAGCGCTCGTGCATGTGCGGCAGAAAGAAGGGAATTCCCACGGCGAACAGCAGCGCCGCAGCCAGTACCGCCCGCTCGTTCAGTCTCTTGCGGCGGAAAAAGCAGAACAGCAGCAGCGCGGTCATATAGGTGAAGGCGGCGACAATGCCGAGATTCGCGGCTTCCTGCGTTTCGGGACTGCGCCAGAAGAAGGCATAGACGGAAGGGGAATTGTAGTTCAGCCCGCTGCCGATGCTGCCGGTCTGGGAGGCGTAGAGCGTGATCGTGTCCATAAAGGGCTTGCCCAGCAGCACGGCGGGCAGCACCAGCAGCACATAAAACACGGGGAAGAGCGCAAAATGCCACAGCTTATAGTTCCCCCGGAACCAGAGCACCGCCATGATCGGCATGAGAAACACAGCCTGGAGCTTGAAGCCGAAGGACAGCGTGAAGCAGAGCACCGACAGGATCGGCCTGTCCGTCAGCCCCAGCCAGAGCCCCAGCAGCGCAAAGGCCACATAGATGCTGTCACACTGCCCCCAGAGAGAGCTGTTGAGCACCACCGTGGGCAGAAACAGCACCGTGAAAAAGCAGGCAAGCTGCATCCCCTTTCCCTTGCCGCAGAGACTGAGAAGCTTCATCGAGGCGAAGGCCAGCACCACGTCAAAGAAAATGCTCAGCAGCTTGATCAGATAGAGATCGTTGATCGGCAGATAAGAGAAGAAGGCGAGGAAATACAGATAGGGGATGTTGTAATTGCCGAGCGGATAGGAGAGCGATTTGAAGCCGAGGTTTTCCCGATAGAAGGCGACCCATTGCTTGAGGAAATCTTTATAGTCCAGCGTCTCATAGGGCAGGCAGTACGCCCGCAACAGGAACGCCCCCGCCGTCAGCGCGACCGAGAGCCAGAGCGCAGTCTTCGATTCGAGAAGCCGCGAGCGCCATAAAAGCCGGAGCGCAAAAGCGGCCTCCAGCCCCAAAAGCACACAGGTGCCGAGATCCATTTTTGTTTCCTCCGAGGAGTGATGATATATTTACAAAGCGTTTATAGTAAATCCATTGCCCAATTGATATGCTCTTTCACGATCCGGGCGGGGTTCCCGACGATTTCAGATCCGGCGGGAAAGGATTTACCTGCGATGAGCGTCCCGCTGCCGACCACGGAATCATCAGCAATCGAAGAGCCCTTCAGGATAGTCGCCCGGTGACCGACCCAAACATGATTCCCGATGCGTATGCTTCGGGAAGGATTAATCCGTTTTCCTTCCGTGTCCAGCACGGAGTGACTGTCCCCGGTTCGGATACGTTCTCCGCAAAGATGCACTTTTCGCCAATGTCCACGCTGGTGGATTCGTGGCAGGCGATAATGCTGGGCCCGCTCGCATAGGTTTGCCTGCCAATGGAGATTCTGCTGCCGTCGCTGATCCAGATCTCAAGCCTGTGCATGGCACAGTCATTGGCAATCTCGACCACATTGTTATCTCCGGAGAAATGAAAAGCGCAGTCCTCTATCCAGGTTCCTTTGCCAATGGTTAAGCGATTGTTTTTCCTTCATTCCGGATTGCGGTTTTTATTACCACGACGCCTTTCCATACGAGATTCAGCCCACTGCGCCCATGAACCCGATTCAGCATGAGAAATCGCGACAACGCAGAAAAACGTCTTTTCATTGCTATGTCTCCCTGTATTGACAGTTAAAAAGCAGTCAAATGAATGATGTGAAGCATGCGTTTTCCCCATGAAGGTGGGGCAAAATGTTCTTGTTTAAGCCTATTTTACCACGCAGACGGATGATAATCAAGCGTCACGGGCGCGGTGATCCCGGCTTTGCACGCGAAGCAGTCATAAAAATTGCAGTTATTATACCGGATTCCCGGCGCCGAAATCCATCTTTTTACCTCCCGTTTTAGAAAACGCGGAACGCCTTTAAAACCAAAACAGAGCCTCACGGCCCTGCAAAGAATCCAAGATTTACAAAATAATACTTGACATTTATATAGGTACGATGGTAAAATAGCTCGCTATGTTTAACGGAAGGGGGGACATACACCCCCATCTTGAGGCTATGTCAAGTATAGCATCGCAAGTCCGTGAAATCAACACCGGATATGAAGAATATAACAACATACCCGGGCGTTTTCAATTACAGGTAAGGAGAGTGCGCCAATGCCCAAAGATGTCATGTATGGCAAGACCCTGCGAAAGAGTTTTGCCCGCACCGAGGAGATTATGGATATGCCGAATCTCCTGGAAATCCAGAAGAGCTCCTACAAATGGTTCCTGGAGACCGGCCTGCGCGAGGTCTTCCGGGACGTGGATTCCGTCACCGACTACTCCGGTAATCTGGAGCTGAGCTTCATCGACTACTCGATGAACGAGAAGCCCAAGTATTCCGAGGAAGAGTGCAAGGCCCGCGACGCAACGTACGCCGCCCCCCTCAAGGTGCGCGTCAGACTGCGCAACAAGGAGACCGAGGAGATCAAGGAGCAGGAGATCTTCATGGGCGACTTCCCGCTCATGACGGACGGCGGCACCTTTATCATCAACGGTGCCGAGCGCGTTATCGTCTCCCAGATCGTGCGTTCCCCCGGCGTGTACTTTGACAAGACCGTGGACAAGGCCATGATCGCGACCTACGGCTCCACCGTTATCCCGTACCACGGCGCGTGGCTCGAGTACGAGACGGACGCCAACGACGTTTTCTCCGTCCGCATCGACAAGAACCGCAAGCTGCCCATCACCTGGTTCCTCAAGGCCATGGGTCAATACCGGGCCGATCTGGACGAGAAGGGCAACTACAAGCCCGAGTCCTGCGCCACCTGGCTCTCCTGCGTTTCCGATCCCACCGTCGGCGCCACCACCAACGAGCGCATCAAGGAGATCTTCGGCGAGGATGAGCGCATCATCGCCACCCTCGACAAGGATACCACCCAGTCCCGCGACGAGTGCCTGCTGGAGATCTACCGCAAGCTGCGCCCGGGCGATCCTCCCACCGTGGAGTCCGCCGAGACCCTGCTCGAGGGCCTGTTCTTCGACCGCCGCCGCTATGAGATCAGCGACGTCGGCCGCTACAAGTTCAACAAGAAGCTCTCCCTCTTCCCGCGTATTGCCGGCTTTGAGCTGGCCATGCCCGTGGCCGATCCCCTCACCGGCGAGCTGATCGCCGAGCCGGGCGAGATCATCAGCCGCGAAAAGGCCCGCGAGATCGCGGACGCCGGCGTGGTGGACGTGCTGCTGAACGTCGAGGGCAAGAAGGTTCGCGTCTTCTCCAACGGCATGGTTGACCTTAACCGCTATGTGGACTTCGACCCGGCTGAGATCGGCGTCACCGAGAAGGTGCGCGGCATCGTCCTCAAAGAGCTCATGAAGCAGTACCAGGGCGACGCGCTCAAGAGCGCCATCAAGGAGTACATCGACATCCTGATCCCGAAGCACATCGTGGTCGACGACATGTTCTCCTCCGTCAACTACCTCAACTGCCTGGCCCACGGCATCGGCGAGGCCGACGATATCGACCATTTGGGCAACCGCCGCGTGAGATGCGTGGGCGAGCTGCTGCAGAACCAGTTCCGCATCGGCTTCAGCCGCATGGAGCGCGTCATCCGTGAGCGTATGACCCTCCAGGATCTGGATATCGTCACCCCCCAGAGCCTGATCAACATCCGTCCCGTGACGGCGGCGATCAAGGAGTTCTTCGGCTCCTCCCCGCTGAGCCAGTTCATGGACCAGACCAACCCCCTGGCGGAGCTGACGCACAAGCGCCGTATGTCCGCCCTCGGCCCCGGCGGTCTGTCCAGAGAGCGCGCAAGCTTCGACGTCCGCGACGTTCACTACAGCCACTACGGCCGTCTGTGCCCCATCGAGACCCCTGAAGGCCCGAACATCGGCCTCATTAACTACCTCGCCTCCTACGCGAAAGCGAATAAATATGGCTTCCTCGCCGCCCCCTACCGCAAAGTGGAGAAGGGCACCTGCCGCGTGACGAACGAGGTGGAGTATATGACCGCCGACCAGGAGGATCAGTTCATTGTTGCCCAGGCGTCCGAGCCTGTGGACGAGAACGGCTGCCTCATCAACAAGCGTGTCACCTGCCGCCACCGCAACGATACCGTCTCCGTCAACCGGGAAGAGGTCGACTACGTCGATATCAGCCCCAAGATGATGATCTCCATCGCGACCGCGATGATCCCCTTCCTGGAGAACGACGACGCCAACCGTGCTCTGATGGGCGCGAACATGCAGCGTCAGGCAGTTCCCCTCATGACCACCCAGGCCCCCATCGTCGCGACCGGCATCGAGCACAAGTGCGCCGTTGACTCCGGCGTGTGCGTCCTGGCCGAGGGCGACGGCGTCGTCACCCGTGTGGACGCGCGCTATATCACCGTGCGCTACGACGCGGGGCAGACCAAGGAGTACAAGCTCATCAAGTTTGCCCGCTCCAACCAGGGTACCTGCATCAACCAGCGCCCCATCGTCAGCGCGGGCGACCGCGTGCAGGAGGGCGACATCCTGGCTGACGGCCCCAGCACCTCCAACGGCGAGATCTCCCTCGGCAAGAACATCCTGGTCGGCTATATGAACTGGGAAGGCTACAACTACGAGGACGCGATCCTGCTCAACGAGCGCCTGGTGATGGAGGACGTCTTCACCTCCCTGCATGTGGAGGAGTACGAGTGCGACTCCCGCGACACCAAGCTCGGGCCTGAGGAAATCACCCGCGATATCCCCGGCGTCGGCGACGACGCCCTGAAATACCTCGACGAGCGCGGCATCATCATGGTCGGCGCCGAGGTCACTGCCGGCGACATCCTCGTCGGCAAGGTCACCCCGAAGGGCGAGACCGA